>JAJYOI010000140.1 GCA_021796275.1 Bacteroidota bacterium | reverse complement strand
TCGGCACTCTGCCTTGAATGCAGTAAAGATTATCCATAATGGAATGCTCGATGGCGTCCGGCGTCATCGCTGTGCGTGTGTCGTTGTGGATGGATTGTTTCATGTCGTTGCTCCGGCGGGTTGTTGTTGAGCAAACATCTGCTGCAAAGATATTTTCAGGAAAGGAGAGTAAAAGCGTGAACTCCAAACAAGTTCACGATTGACAAACAGTAATGAATTGCGGGGCGAATGTCAATCAGCTACATTCTCATTTTTGTTCTTATCGTACCAACATCATCTTTCTTGTTTGGGCGAAGGTGCCGCTTTGCAAACGATAAATGTACATTCCGGAAGCAACTGCCACGCCCATCTGATTATTGCCGTCCCACATAATTTCGTACGCGCCGGCTTCCATCGTTCCGTTGATCAGTGTCCGGACTTCACGTCCGAGAATATCGTAGATGATGAGCGTCGCCGGGTTTTTCTGTGCGAGAGAAAAGCGAATCCTTGTCTGTGGATTGAACGGGTTCGGATAGTTTTGATAAAGTATATATGTCAGCGGAGCGGTTCCTTCTTGCGGTGCGCTTGAAGGAATCATGTATTCTTTGCTGGCGGTGAATTCGTACACATCCTGCAAGGCGAATGATTTTGTTGTTCGCGCGATGAATTCTTCCCCGCCATGAAGTGTAATAATTTTATCTGTCGTCTTGTAGAAGTCAATTTCCATCATTGTGTTGTTCGATTTTTTTGCGTAAGGTGGAGGTGTTAACAAAACAATCTTTTCGCCGAAATCCCATCTGCTATTTTTGTTCAAATCTACCACTAGCGTCTTCAGAGTTGTTGTGTCTGTTATGTTGGAGATATGAAACGGCGTAGGTACTTTTTGCGATAAGTTTGTATTGACAGAGAGTGAATCGCCCGGAAATTGGTATGCTCCTGTGTTTGTTGTATCAATGCGATTAAATGTAACTTTCACATCAAAGGGCGCGAAAAGGGGATAGCCGATCGTCGGTTCCTTCACATCAAAATCAACGTTTGTTGAATCACCATTGGTGAAGCCTGAAGTGCTTGAGTCCGGTTCGGTCGGATTGTTTTGAAAACTCAAACGCATTCCATCGAAAATCTTTCCGTTTGCAAGAACAGAAGCGAGCGGTTCATGCGAGAGTTTCATCGTGTTTGTTGTCAAATCCTTTACGGAATACGCAAGGCTTCCGTTTGCCGAATCAAATGTAACCTGATAGTTGTGTCCCGAAAGCTGTGTACTGTCCACGACGCTTGGAAAGATTTTACCGGTTGCCCTTCCCGCGGAATGTGTGAACGCTGAATCTCCGACAACGTCATAGTAATTGCGGAGAAAGAATGTCCCGCTTTCTACAGAGGACGATTTGCTGTTTGCCGATGCGACGAGTTTTATCTTGGTCGTGTAATTGTTCGGGTATTGTTTGGAATCGAAATTGAACGCTCCGGTGTTCGATTGCTCTCCGAGAAGGGAATACGTTCCGCCGTTATCGAGACTCAAATAAATGGAAACTGTGACCGGATCGTTTTCAGGATCGCCGGCAAGCCAATTGACATGAACATTGCCCGAGATGTTTGTCGTGTCGGGAAAAACAAGCGCGATCTGCGGTGCCGCGTCTCCGGGATTGTTCACTGTGAAAAAACCGGTTGAATCGTAGCCGACGTGCGCCAATTTTCTATTGATGATATGAAGCTTGTAGAAAATACCGTCCGGTACGTTGAGCGTATTCCATGAATATGTTCCGGCGTTTGTAATTCCTTTCGCAATCAAATGCCATTGCTGATCGTACGTGTTGCTGTAATACAACTCGATCGTTGTGTCGCTGTCAAGTGATTTCGCTGTCCAGTGGACGTCAATCGTTCCATTGACAACTTGATTGCCCGTTGGAGAAATGAAAGCGACAGCCAAAGTTGTGTCACTTGTAAAGAGGCGTTCGTATTCAAGAAGCGCAATGTTGGCTTTTGAAAGCAAACTTTCAAAGTTATCCGCCAAGACAAAAGCGGTGTTGTAAGAAACGGTTTTGCCGGTGTCGAGTTTGAAATATCCCGAGCCTGTAAGAATGACGAAGTCTTGTATAGAATTTAAAAGTTCAGTCGAGTACGTTCCGGGGGTCATATCATTCCACATAAGCGTATCGTTTTTGGGTCTGAAATTTCCACCATAAGGAGCCGGCCAAAAGCTTGTCATTCCAAGTAAACGCTCACCGTTTGAATCGAGCGGAGTTTCAACCGTCATCGAACTGAAATAACCGGGAGTTATTCCGGGAACGCTTCCCTTGCCATCGTAGTCCCAATTGTAAACAAGGCTTCGCAAGCTATCGAATCCAACGCGGTCGTCAGCATAGTCATTTGCCCCTCCAACGTGAGGATCATAAAAAAGTCCGGCGACAGCCTTCGTGAGATTTTTTTCGCTGACATTTTTAAAATCAGCATTGAAGAAAAGAACATCGGCAAGATTTGGATTCCGAAATTGATACGTTCGCACTTCTGCCTGAATACCGAGTCCTCTTCGAGACGTATCGCTCGGCGAAGGATAATACGGGAAACCTGCTTTCGTTGCGTCGTCCATTCCATAAACAGTTTCGAGGTCGGCAATAGGTGCACCGTTTTTGTATTTTCCGTGCCATGATGTCCACGACGCATCCCATGTTGCGGGATCGTCACTCCGCGCAATGTCAGATTGATTCGGATTAGAATATCCTGCGATCGGCAGCCAGCCCCATTTTGTTCCGTCGGGTCCATATTCACCGTCTGCCAGAGACCAAAATCCTTCAGAGACGATGTGGTACGTATTTCCATTTTCTTTCACTTCAGCGCCGAAAAGCAGTCCCATCTCGTATGCGTATCCCAATCCTTTCCAAACAAAATCTAAAACGTTGGGTGCTATTCCCGGTCTGCTAATGGAACCGTAGTTGTACTCAATAGTTGTGATATTGTTTTCTTTTAGAATGGTGCTTTGTATTAGTTGTGCTGAGCCGAAAGCGCGCAACGGTGGTGCTGTGTGCTTTGCAGGTTGGGAATAGAGTGAGATGTGCATCGACACGTAAATTGCAAAAATGAAGCTGCAACGTTGATGCGTCATAATCCCTCCTTGACACTAAGAATTGTTGTCGAATTCAGTGAGCCCCGTAGCTCTTTGAAGAGCAGGGCCCCAAACAAGTATGAAGAATATACAAATTGAGAAAAGTTAATGCAATCATTTTTTTGGTAATTCCTCCTTTTCTTGCCTTCACCTTCGAACTTTCGTATATTTCTCAAGATTTATTTCCATGAGAAGGAAAAATTTCTTACATTATCTGCGCTCGTAGAAGGAGTGCCAAATAACAGCCGCGCTCGTAGCCAATCCGCCAAAGAACGGCGGGATTTCGCTACTCGCGCTTCATCTGCGCTCGTAGCTCAACTGGATAGAGCGTCAGCCTCCGAAGCTGAAGGTTTCGGGTTCGACTCCCGACGAGCGTACGAAAAAACGGATTGATGGATAAATGGATTGATGATATTGTTTCCAAAAATCCATCAATCCAATAATCCAATAACATTTATTTATTCATAAATAACGGATAGAGTACATGCTGCGTGCAAAGAAAAAAATTACAAAACGTGAGATTAAAGAAGATAAACTTGTCACAATGTACTTCGAAACCCGGCAATGGTTCGAAGCAAACAGAAAACGTGTCAGCACGATCGGAGGCATTGCCGTTGCGGTAGTTCTTGTTGGCTGGTTTTATCTCAATAATGTTTCAGCCAACAATGAAAAGGCGACGGTCGAGCTGGCGGGAATCTTTTCATATTACGATAACGGAAATTATCAGGTGGCAGTGAACGGGATGCCGGGGAAAAATCTCACCGGATTGCAAAGCATCGTTGATAATTACGGCGGCACAAAAGCGGGCAACATGGCGAAATTCTATCTTGCCGATGCGTACTACAATATGCAGCAGTACGATAAAGCGCTGGAGTATTTCAAAGACTGCAGCGGTCCGAGCGATTTTCTCGAAGCATCACGGCTTGCCGGAATTGCAGCATGTTATGAAGCGCACGGCGACGCAAAAGACGCCGCGGATTATTATGAAAAAGCTGCAATGAAAAATCCGAAGGGACCAAACGCCGCTGATCATTATTTTAACGCCGCACGCAATTACGCGAAGTCGGGCAACAAAGATGAAGCGTTATCATTGTACAAAAAAATTAAGGAAGAATATCCGTCATCAAATGCAGCGCGTGATATTGACAGGTACATTGCAGAAGTGGCTGCCTCGTAAAAGTTTTTCCGAAGAAATTTTTTTTTGGAATGGAAATAAATCTTGA
>JAJYOI010000069.1 GCA_021796275.1 Bacteroidota bacterium | reverse complement strand
AAGAAAGCCGACGCGATACTTGGCTGTCCCTTGCGGCTTGAGAATTTCCGGAATTATTTTATCGGAATACTGAGTGTCAATTCGAGGTGCAAGTGCCTGAAGATCGTTAAGTTTCGATGAAAATATTTTTACTATTCCCGATTTTTTAATGACTGATTCTATTCCCCGCCGTTGATAGATACGGAAAAGCCCCGCCGTCAACTTCAATTTCCACTTTGACGAAAGAACGTTCTTTAGGAAAATCCATTTTAATAAACGCTCTTTGAGCGGTAAGGCGCGTTTCTGAAAAATTTGTGCACGTGCCGATTCGACCAATGCTCCATATTTCACACCGGCAGGACACGCTGTTTCACACGCCTGGCAGTCGAGACAGAAATTCATTTCGTCAATAAATGTCTGCGTAATTTCGAGTTCGCCGTCTGCAACAGATTTAATAAGACGAATTCTTCCGCGCGGCGATGAGCGTTCTAATCCTGTTAACTCATATGTTGGACATGTTGGCAAACATAAGCCGCAGTGCATGCAATTAGTGATGAAATCGTAATTCGGAATGTCAACGCCGCCGAAACCGTTGGCATTGTCAGTTATTTTTTTTTTCATACTTTGCGGCTTTGTGTGAGATGTTAGTCTAAGTTTCTGAGATGCCGAGAATGCAAAATGTATTTCACATCAAGTGAAGACGCCTAATTCTTCAAACTTTTTAATTTCTTCCCGTGAGCGAGGCAATGTTCCTTCGCATCGCGGCTTCACGGAAAATATTTTTCCTGGATTCAATACTGCGTTGGGGTCAATCGCTTGTTTAATCGAGCGCATCATTTCTACTGCGGGTGCGCCGGCAAGCTTTTCAAGGAATTTCTTCTTCGCTAAACCGGTGCCATGTTCACCGGTGATTGTCCCGCCAAACTTAATGGACTCATCAAAGATTTGTTCAAAGGCGGCTTCAGCACGATGAATTTCACTCTTATCACGCTCATCCGTTAAGCATGTGGGATGGAGATTGCCGTCACCCGCGTGGCCGAAATTTCCAAATGTGACATCGTGGTTGCGGGCAATCGTGTCAATACGTTCGAGCATCGGTGCAATTTCGCTGCGCGGCACTGTCACGTCTTCTAAAATTGTCGTCGGTCTAACGCGTGCTAATGCAGAAAAAGCAGTGCGGCGTGCAGACTTCAATTTCAATGCTTCTGTTTCAGATTGCGCGATCTTCAAATCGGTGCATTTGTGTTTCTTGCATAACTCAGCAACTTTGATCGCATCTTCTTCGACGATTGAATGCCTGCCGTCCACTTCGATCAGCAACAGTGATTCAACGTCGAGCGGCAAGCCAAGATGTGTGTACTCTTCTACGCATTTAATTGTTGTGCGATCAAGAAATTCCACCGTTGCGGGAATAATGTGTGCGGCAATTATTTCAGAAACTGTTTCTGCTGCATCGTGGCGAGATTGGAAAAATGCGAGCATTGTTTTGCTCGTTTCCGGTTTCGGAATAAGCTTCAGTAAAATTTTAGTAAAGACACCGAGTGTTCCTTCTGAGCCGATGAAAAAATCTTTCAAGTTGTAACCTGCAACGTCTTTCACTGATTTTCCACCGGAGAAAATAATTTCGCCGTTCGGCAAAACAACTTCCATTCCGAGCACATAATTTTTTGTCACGCCGTATTTCAAGCCGCGGAGTCCGCCGGAATTTTCTGCAACGTTGCCGCCGAGTGTGCAGATATTCATGCTTCCCGGGTCAGGCGGGTAGAATAATCCGATTTTTTCCACAGCGGAATGCAATTGCGATGTGATAACGCCCGGCTCAACCAGCACCGTTAGATTTTCGCTGTCAATTTCAAGAATTTTATTCCATTGCGTCATCAGCATGACAATGGAATTCTCAACAGGAATTGAGCCGCCGCTTAATCCGGAGCCGGAGCCGCGCGGCACCACGGCAAAATTTTCTTCGTTCGCTAGTTTAAGGATTTGGCTGATCTGTTCTTTCGATTGAGGAATGACGATTGCCTCCGGAAGCTGTTTCAGTAATTGCGTTCCGTCGTAGGAATAGACGATTTTGTCTTCTTGCGAATCGAGGTAATTGTTTTTCCCGACAATTGATGAAATCTTTTGAAGAACTGAGGATGGAATCATAATTCTTTCACAAGAGAATGAACGTTGAACATCGGCGTTAAAATCCGTACATTTTCAGCAATTCACTTTTAGATAGTACCAAAAACCGATTCTAAAGTCAACGAAATTACAGGAGTACCAATGGGAAAACTTGAACGTCGTTCATGGGCAGAGCCATTCAAAATAAAAGTTGTTGAACCCCTTAAGATCACTACACGAGAAGAGCGGCTGAAAGCTATTCGCGAAGCTGGCTACAACACCTTCCTTCTCAAATCAGAAGATGTTTACATTGATTTACTGACTGACAGCGGCACGAATGCGATGAGCGATAACCAGTGGGCAGGCATGATGTTAGGGGACGAAGCGTACGCTGGAAGCAAAAATTTTTATCACCTTGAAGAAAATGTTCGGAAGTATTATGGTTACAAGTATCTGGTGCCGACGCATCAGGGGCGCGGCGCAGAACATATTATTTCGAAATTACTGATTAAGCCGGGAGATTTTGTTCCGGGGAATATGTATTTCACTACGACGCGTCTTCATCAGGAATTGGCCGGAGGCACATTTGTGGATGTTATTATTGACGAAGCGCACGATTCGCAAAGCCTCCACCCTTTCAAAGGAAATGTGGATTTGCAAAAGCTTGAATCGCTCATCAAAAAGGTTGGCGAAAAGAAAATTCCATACATTGCCGTCGCAGCCACGGTGAACATGGCCGGTGGCCAACCGATTTCGATGGAAAATATCCGGCAAGTTCGTGCGCTCACTGCAAAGCATAATATTAAAATTATTCTCGATGCAACGCGTGCAGTGGAGAACGCCTACTTCATCAAGACGCGTGAAAAAGAATATGAGAAAAAATCTATCGCCGAAATCTTGAAGGAATTTTGTTCTTATTCAAACGGCGCAACAATGAGCGGTAAAAAAGATTTGCTGGTGAACATAGGCGGTTTTCTTGCATTGAATGATAATGACGTTTTTGAAGAAGCACGCAACATGGTTGTTGTGTACGAAGGATTACACACGTACGGCGGTTTGGCAGGGCGCGATATGGAAGCAATGGCGCGCGGCTTGGAAGAAGCAGTCCATGAAGATCATATTCGTGCACGCATCGGTCAAATAGAATATGTCGGAGAAAAATTATTGAGCATTGGCGTGCCGATTGTTCAACCGGTTGGCGGACATGCAATTTTTCTTGATGCGAAACGTTTCCTCCCGCACATTCCACAAATTCAATTTCCTGCGCAAACGCTTGCGGCGGAATTGTACATTGATTCCGGCATTCGCGCGATGGAGCGGGGAATTGTTTCGGCAGGAAGAAATAAAGAAACCGGCGACCATTATTACCCGAAACTGGAGCTTGTGCGCCTTACATTCCCCCGTCGCGTGTACACGCAGGCGCATTGCGATGTAACGGCAGAATCTGTCGAAGCCGTGTACGAATCGCGTAACAAAATCACAGGGCTGAAAATGGTGTACGAACCAAAGTATTTGAGATTCTTTCAGGCGAGGTTTGAGAAGATGTGAGAAACTTAGTGTTGGATGATTAATTTGAATAAGCTTGGTATATCCAATTTCCTTTGAAACTATTATCAACTACGCTTTCCGTTGTCAAAGAAGTATCTGTGTACTCAGTAATTCTTTGCACTATAACATTCCATCCTTTAACCAAATTTAAATTCATTCTGTCATTATGATACCCCCCACCACAATTTCCAGTAACCGATAATTCGTCCTCGGAAAACATTAAGTACATGAAATATTCACCAACATAATAGTTATTTGTATAAGGTTTTTCTGAACAATAAATGGAACCGATGGCTTGATTAGCCTCATACAATCTAAAAAGACTTTGGGAATAAGTTCTAATGCTATCATTGCTGAATATTAAACCAGCACAACCTAAGCCGTTGTGTTGCTTCAATAATATATCAGGCGGATTATTAAGAAGCATACTAAACGAACCATCAGGCTGTACTTGTGTTGAATCTAAAACAATAATGGAATCTACTTTCCCGCTCGATGTTAATCTATAATCAAGTTCCATTCTAAGAGATATTCTTCCTGACAGAGTATAATTTTCGATTATGCCTCTTAGAACAATTAAAGCGGAATTGGTGCTTGGTTCAGTAGTAGAATCTTTACAATCTTGAATAAAAAAAACAAGGGTACTAATAACAAGGAAGGAAATCTTTTTCATTGAATTTCTCCATTTTTCGAACAACTATTAATAAATAGTTGATTTTTTATCGCCGTTATCCCCGAGCAAGAAACTATCCAATTATACGCAAGATTAAAACTACTTACAATCTTGAAGTGTTTTTCTCCAGTATGCCGAATTTACAACCCCAACGCCTCCGCATTTGCCTTCATCGCGTCAATAACAAATTGAATATGATCATCGAGCGGAATGCCTAATTCCTCTGCTCCGCTTGTGATGTCTTCCCTTCTCACGTTTCGTGCAAATGCTTTGTCTTTCATTTTCTTTTTTACGGAACTCACTTCCAACTCTGCAATTTTTTTGTTCGGACGGACGAGTGTGCAGGCCGTGATGAAGCCGCACAATTCGTCGCATGCGAAGAGCGCTTTCGCCATCAGCGATTCGCGCGGTACATTAGTGTACGATGCGTGTCCCAAAATCGCCGTTCTGATTTCGTCAGAATATCCTTTCGCTTTCAAAATTTCCGAGCCTTTTAATGGATGATCGGGCGCGGTCGGATACATTTCGTAATCGAAATCGTGAATCAATCCCGTAATGCCCCATTCTTCTTCGCTCTGACCGAACTTCCGTGCATACGCTCGCATTGCGGACTCGACAGCAAATGCGTGCTTACGCAGGCTATCGCTTTTGGTGTACTCGAAAAGAAGGTTTAGGGTTTCGTCACGTGTCATTATTGATCTCCAAATTTAATAGAAAGAAAAAGCCGACGGGCATAATTTACTAAAAATACAGTCGGCACATAATGGCCTTCTGGCGCTGCAAACTTTTCTTCCATGATAAATAAGCGCATTACCGAAATGAATCCAGTCTTTCTTTGGTATGAGTTTCATCAAATCAACTTCTATTTTCTCCGGATCATCCTGGTCTGTTAAGTCGAGTCGATTGGCAAGCCGTTTTACATGAGTATCAACGACAATACCGGAAGGAATATTGAAGCATCCGCCGAGCACGCAGTTCGCGGTTTTTCTTCCAACTCCGGCTAACGCCGTTAATTCTTTCATTGTCTGTGGTACTGCACCGCTATATTTATCTACCAGCGTTTGGCAGCACGAAATAATATTTTTAGCTTTGTTCTTATAAAAACCGGTGGAATGAATTTCCTGTTCCAATTCTAACCGGTTTGCGTTTGCAAACTCTTTTGCGGTCCGGTATTTCCTGAACAATTCTTTTGTTACAATATTCACGCGGACATCGGTGCATTGTGCGGAAAGGATTACAGCGACAAGAAGCTGTACCGGCGTTTTGAATCCGAGAGCAATGGCGGGATTAGGATAAGCGCGGCGAAGGAGTTGTTCAATCTTTGAGGCGCGTTGAATTTTCTCCTGCTGCGCCTCGGTTGGTTGTCTTTGCTTCTGTTCACCAGAGAATTTCTTTGACAACCAAACCTCCATTGGTAACGGTGCTTGCGCGTAATTCCCCATCGGTCTTTTCGACGAGCCAACGAATAGTTTCTGCCAGCATCTGCATATCGGGAATAATTGTCAACCGAATCGAATACAGCGGACCGTTGCCTAGCCCGAGCAGTCGTTTCCACAAAGCAATGTGCTGAATATTTAGTTCGGCGGCGATCTGTGTAAAAAGGTCTGCGCACGCACGCTCAAATTCTTCTCCTGTCGAAGGCTTCAGCGTCGGGTAGAGGGTAACTTCCCACTGCTTTGGCAGTTGCGATTGTGATCCGACTTCATGAATAATTTCGCTCAGACTTGCCTTACCTGTAGTTCCAGAATTGAGGTATTCAGATTCCCCATCGTGCAAACTTCCTATGAGCCCGCTTAAATGTGCAAGCCCTAATGTGGAGGTGAAAACAAAAACACTTTCAAAAACTGTTGAAGGAAGTTTTCCGGAAAGCATGCTCAATTCGGAAAGCATTTTTTTCCCGTTGTTAAGCAGTCGTTTAACATTCTTATCCGAATTACTAAGAAGCAAGGGACCGGTAATGAGCTGTGCTTGCCACGAATGCAAGATACCGATGTTTCGCATGTCAGAAAACAGTTCGGCATAACGTTCCATACTGTCTCTGATAATCCGGCGGATTTCTTCATCATCAGATTTAATCGGCGTAGAAAGAAACTGATTCAAACTTCCGCGAGCGACTTGAGATGATTTGAATAGTACTTCAGCTTGAGATTTCTTCGCCTCATCGGTCAATGCATCGGATGCTTTGCGCAACAGGGCAAACGATTCCTTTAACGCGTTGAGGTATTCATTGTCAACAAGGCTTTGTTTGATCTGTTGTGTAATTGAATAGGTAATCATGACATTGCGGCTTTCTGACAATGATTATATTTCCGTTCACCAAATCCTGACGTCGCCAAACACCTGATGTGCATCTAAACGAAGTTTTTTTTGCGCTGCGGCATAACCCGGGCTTGCATAATTGATCTCCTGTCCGAAACCAGTTTTAAGATTACCCAACACCCTTACATCGCCGAACACCGATTTCCCGCCGACATAGATTTCAATATCTTTCGGAACGAGTACATGCATATCGCCGAAAACGCCGTCAACTTTAAGAAGATGCTCGCCGTCGGCAAGAGAGATTTCAGAAAGATCAATATTGGTATCGCCGAAAACATTCGAAATTGTCCCTCCTTGAAAATCCTTGGAAGAAATTTTAAGGTCAACATCACCGAAGACCGATGAAGACCGGACCGCCGAGGCATCTGATTGCTGATGTCCGCCCGTAAATGGTGTACCGGCGTCGTGCCATGCAGAGTCTTGCGATGGGCGGCGTTTATTTCGCATAAGAATACTAAATCCGACAAAAATAAGAATCAGCGGCCAATATGTAGAAATCATTTCGCCAAAGTCGGCAATATTCAATGTGTCGAGTAAAAAGAGAATGCCAAGAAGAATCAGAATCATTCCACCAAGATATGGCCTGCGATATGTGCTCATAGCTGCTCCAAAGTTTACGTACGTAATGACGAAAGAAAATGATTCATCTGTTTTAGGTTGAGAGTGTTAATCACGTCTTTCTTTTCCAGCCACCCTTTCCGTGCAACGCCTACTCCATAACGAACGTCGGACAAACCGTCGGTAACGTGCGCATCAGGATTAATGGCGATTTTCACATTCTTTTTCTTGGCATATGAACAAAGCCGCCAATCTAAGTCCAGGCGCATCGGGTGTGCATTGATCTCGATAATCTTTCCATAATCCGACGCGGCGTTAATTACAGCAATCATGTCAATCGGATAATTATCGCGCTGCAGCAGCAATCTTCCCGTCGGATGTCCAAGCATAGTCACGTATTTATTTTTCAGCGCTTTGATAATTCGTTTCGTCATTTCTGCTTCCGACATTTTGAAGCTGCTGTGAACAGATGCGACAACGTAGTCGAACGAAGCAAGAGTTTTATCGTTAAAATCCAAATCTCCGTTCGAAAGAATGTCAACTTCAGTGCCTTTGTAAATACGGAAGTTAGTCCACTTTTGATTCAGTCCGTCAATCTCTTTGTGCTGCTTTTTCACTCGTTCTTCAGATAAACCATTTGCGTACGCGGCAACTTTGCTATGGTCGGCAATGCCCAAATATTGCCAGTCCAGTTTTTTCGCCGCTTCAGCCATTTCAAGAAGCGTGTTCGAGCCGTCGCTGTAATTTGTATGGCAATGAAATGTGCCGCAAATATCTTTCTCTTCAACCAAAGTCGGAAGCGAATTTTTCTCTGCAGCTTCTATTTCTCCAGTGTCTTCACGAAGCTCAGGCGGAATGTACGTTAGATCAAGCGCGCGATAAATATCATCCTCAGTTTTGCAAGCGATAACCTTTTTCGCTTTCCCTCTCTTTTCTTCCGAGTCTAATTTCGAGAAGCCATATTCATTGAGACTCAGCCCGTACTCTTTCGCCCGGGTGCGCATACGGACGTTGTGCTCTTTGCTTCCCGTAAAATAATTCAACGCGAAAGGAAATTCCGAATCGTCAACAACGCGAAGGTCACAATTGATTCCTGACTTGAGCACGACGCTTGATTTTGTTTCCCCTTCTCCCGTAATGCGTTCTACGTCACCGTGAGTTGTGAACGATTTCATAATTGCTTTTACCGCAGGCCGCCGTGCACTCACAACAATATCAATATCGCCGATGGTTTCCTTCTTTCGCCGCAAGCTTCCAGCAATTTCAGCGCGAATGAGACCTGGCTGCTTTGCAACAACATCAAACATCCGCCGCGCGGAAAGTTCGGCAGTCGAATACAATGATTTCGTACTCCGTTTCCGAAGCGCTTCTATTCCGGCAAGAATATTCTCTTCGGTCTTTTTGCCGAATCCTTCCAGATTACCAAGCTTCCCTGCTTTGCAGGCTTTCTCCAACTCGTCAACGCTTTTGATTTTCAATTTTTCATACAGGAGTTTCACTTTTTTCGGTCCGACGCCTTGGATTGAAAGCATCTTCATCAAACCTTCAGGAAGCGAGGATTTCAGTTCATCATAATATTCTGACTTTTCGGTCAACACAAGTTCTTTTATTCTTTCTGCAATCGCTTCGCCGATCCCTTTAATGTTCCGAATCTCGCCGGATTCGATAAGCGTTTTAATGTCAACGGTAAGTCCGGCAATCGTGCGGGAAGCATTATGGTACGCCCGGCACTTGAAAGGGTTTTCTCCTTTCAATTCGAGGAGCGTTCCAATCTCATCCAAAATTTCTGCAACTCGATTCTTATCCATAGCAGCCTCCTTTCTTCTACATAAAGTCATCCCGCATAGCAACATCACCTCTAACACGTGAGAAAGTCGGATTGCCGGATTGTTGGATAATTGGATTTCTGATTACAAAGACTTCCATTGATCCATCAATCCATTCATCCGGTTCGGCAACAATTTCTCGTACATACAAGCAGACTTAGAAGTTTGGCCTATGCCCGTCTTTCTTATGATAATCTTTAATGACTTTTGCAGCTTTCTTCGGGTCATCAGTTTCAACAAAAAGATCCAAATCTTTTGCAGAAATCGTTCCTTCTTCAAGCATTCTCGTTTTGACCCATTTCATCAATCCGCTCCAATAATCTTTTCCCATTAGAACAATTGGGAACGGCTTCGTTTTTTTTGTCTGAACGAGTGTTACCACTTCAAAAAATTCGTCAAGTGTGCCGAAGCCGCCGGGTAAAACAACGACACCTTGAGCATACTTTACAAACATAACTTTCCTGACAAAGAAATGCCGGAATGATAAAAGTTTGTCATGATCAATATAATCATTCGCTTTCTGTTCAAACGGCAAATCAATATTTATTCCGACCGAAGCGCCGCCCGCTTCCTTTGCACCTTTGTTAGCGGCTTCCATAATGCCGGGTCCGCCGCCGGATATGACACCATAGCCAACTTTGACAAGTTCCTTTGCAGTTTGCCGTGCAAGTTCGTAATGCGCCGAACCGGGTTTTAGGCGAGCTGAACCGAACATCGTGACGCAGGGAGCAAGTTTCGAAAACGTATCGAACCCTTCCACAAATTCCGTCATCACGCGAAACACCCGCCAAATATCTTGCTGGGTCGTAAGAAGTTGTCCGATTTCTTTGTCTTGAAAAATATCGTGCCGCGTTTTTTTAGGCGACATGGTTTTTCCTTTGGAAGAAGATGCAATTAGTATTTATGTGTAATAAAATTTTCGAGAATTACTTTCCCGTATTCTGTAGCAATTGATTCCGGATGGAATTGAACTCCGAACGTTGGGAATTTTTTGTGTTGAATTCCCATGATTACACCGTCATCAGTCCACGCCGTAATATCGAGTTCTTCGGGAAAATGTTCTTTAGATACGACCAATGAATGATAACGCGCCGCTGCAAATTTATTTGGAACATTGAGAAAAATTCCTTTGCCTGAATGTTCGATCGTTGTGATTTTTCCATGAACGACAGCCAGAGCCTTGACTACCGTGCCGCCGAATGCCTGCCCGATTGATTGATGTCCCAAACACACGCCCAAAATCGGAACCGACTTGTGAAAGTGTTTAATCAAATCGAGCGTTATTCCGGCATCATTTGGCGTGCATGGGCCGGGAGAGATGACAATTGCATCGGGTTTCAATTTTTCGACTTCAGTAATCGTGATTTTATCGTTGCGCGCGACTGTCATTTTGGCGCCCAGTTCACCGAGATATTGAACCAGATTGTAGGTGAATGAATCGTAGTTGTCAAGAACAAGAATCATTGCCGCTCCAACGCAGCTTCCCCGCCGGACATTCGCACTGCCTGAACAGTTGCAGACATTTTATCAATCGTTTCCTGATATTCTTTTTCAGGAACAGAATCATACACCACACCGCCTCCGGCTTGAAAATACGCAGCGTTATCTTTTACCACAATCGTGCGGATAGCAATACACGAATCAAGATTTCCAGAAAAGTCCAAATAACCGATTGCGCCGCCGTACACTCCGCGTTTCATCGGTTCAAGCTCAGCAATAATTTCCATCGCGCGAATTTTCGGTGCGCCGGTCAATGTTCCTGCGGGAAAACACGAGTACAATGCATCAAGCGCGGTCATTCCTTTCCGCAGTGTGCCTCGCACATTTGAAACGATGTGCATGACGTGAGAATATTTTTCTATCACCATGAACTGCGTGACTTCCACAGAACCAAACTCGCTGATGCGCCCGATATCGTTTCTTCCTAAATCAACGAGCATCAAATGTTCTGCGCGCTCCTTTTCGTCCGACAGTAATTCCTGTTCGATGCGCTGATCTTCTTCCGGTGAAGCGCCGCGCTTGCGTGTTCCTGCAATCGGGCGGGTTTCGACCGTTCGCTGCTCAACGCGTACTAAAAGTTCAGGAGACGAACCGATAATATTTACGCCGTCAATGTTGATAAAATATAAATATGGCGAAGGATTGATCACGCGAAGCATTCGGTAAATGTTGAACGGATCACCGGAAAATTTTGCGCGCATTCTTTGCGAAGGAACAACCTGAAAGATATCTCCTTCGATAATGTAGCGTTTTGCTTTTTCAACGATTTGGAAATATGTTTCCCTGCTCATTTCTTTTTCGACGGCGCCGATTTGCGCAGGCGGAAATTCGTCAGTAATTTGCTTTTTCAGAATCTCTTTGAGGCGATGAATCTCCACTTCAGCTTTGTCATATTCTTTCCGCAGCATTAATTCGGTTGCATGTTCAGGTATATACGCGTTGGCGATGAGTGCAACTTTGCGCTTGACCGCATCGAAAACAAGCAAGGTATCAAAAAACATCAACGTTGCATCGTTCAAACCGAGCTCATCGTGAATGACTGAAGGAATTTCTTCGACAAGTTGAATTGTCTCGTATCCGAAATAACCCACCGCACCGCCGGTGAATCGCGGTAATCCCGGAATAGGCACAGTCTTACAATGCGCAAAAATCTTTTTCAACGCTTCCAACGGATGCATTGATGGTTCTGTAAGACGAGGCAGCACGGCAACGTCGTCGTGGCGCGGAGTGATTGAGAAATTTTTCCCTTTGATTTCAAAAATCATAAAGGGATTGTAGCCGATGAACGTGTAGCGGCCGATCTTTTCTCCACCTTCCACACTTTCAAACAAAAAAGAATAGCGGCTTTCATCTTTCACTTTGAGATAAACAGAAACAGGCGTTTCAGTATCCGCAAGCAATTCTTCATAAACCGGAATGATGTTTCCGCTCGTTGTTAGCTTTTTAAATTCTTCAAATGAAGTCACAAGGTTCCTGTTTTACACGATGATTGTGTACGGTTCAATCCTGCACCGTTGGCCTTCATATTTTCGAACAAGATTTCTGAAATCCTGCGGCACGGGCGTTGGCTTGTTTGTGTGCGGATCAAGCCACACATGGATAGCTTTATTTTCTCCAACAATTTCTTTCGTGGCATCATTTTCAAGAATGCCTTCGAAATCAAAACTTGTCTTTCGTATTGCCGATATTCTTGAGTACACGTTAAGCGTGTCACGAAATCGTGCCGGCATTCTGTAATCAATCTCATTTCTCACAAGCACAACTTTGGAATTGCTATTGATGGAATTGATATCCACCACTGCGCCGATATCGGTTAAATATTGAACGCGCCCGACTTCAAAATAATGAAGATAGACGGCATTGTGAACGATTCCCTGCCAGTCGATTTCATAATTGCGGACGGAAAGCTGGATGCGGTGTTTGAAAACAATCTTGTCCATTTATATTTCTCTTGCCACTAAGTCAAAGAGGGAAAATGGATTGATGGATTATTGGATTGGTGGAAATTAAGGTCATCATTCCAACAATCCATTTATCCAGCAATTCTTTATTAATTCACTGTAGAAACAAAAATATCCGCTGCGCGGTGCGACTCTTCCACTGAAACATCAAGGTGCATCACTGCACGAATGCTCGTATACGTTCCGAACGAAACCAACAGGCCTTTCGATTTTAATATTGCAATAATTTCATCAGGATGTTTCCCGGTACCTTCAACATTAACAAGAACAATGTTGGTTTGTACCGTGTCAAGATCAACGCGAACCTTGGGTGATGTGGAAATTTTCTTTGCGAAGTATGAGGCTTTTTCGTGATCTTCTTTTAACCTTTCCACATTGTGTTCAAGCGCGTAAAGCGCACCGGCGGCAATAATGCCTGCTTGCCTCATTCCGCCGCCATACACTTTGCGCCATTTGCGTGCACGTTCGATAAATTCAACGGTACCGGTAATTGCCGAACCGATCGGAGCGCCTAGTCCTTTTGAAAAACAGACCGACACCGAATCGAAATATTGAGCGTACTCTTTCGGATGAATTCCTGTTGCGACCCACGCGTTCCATAATCGCGCGCCGTCTAGATGCATAAGCAAACCGTTTGCGCGTGCGAAGGCAGAAATTTTCTTGATTTCTTCCAGCGGGTAAATTGTTCCACCGGCGCGATTGTGAGTATTCTCCAAACAGATCATGCGTGAGCGGGGCATGTAATACACTTTCGGACGAAGCGCCGTGACAAGCTGTTCCGCGCGTAACACGCCCTTCACGCCGGGAATCGTTTTCACTTGAACGGACGAGATAAGCGATGGCGCCGCTGTTTCGTAATTGAAAATATGCGCGTCTTGCTCGCAAATGATTTCATCGCCGGGTTCTGTATGCGATTTGATTGCGAGCTGATTACTCATCACGCCGGAAGAAACGTACAGCGCTTTTTCTTTTCCAAGAAGGGCGGCAACCTTTTCCTGAAGTTTCAACACCGTTGGATCTTCGCCGAAAACATCATCACCGACTTCTGCATTTGCCATTGCTTCACGCATTGCTTTTGACGGACGCGTAACCGTATCGCTTCGTAAATCAATATATTTTTCTGTACTCATTTAATTTTTTCCTTTTTAATTTGTGTTGCTGAAGGTCAAGATTCGAGTTTTGTGGTTCGCGTTTCTTATGCCGTAAATCTCGAACAATTCTAACTCCTCAGGGTAAAAGCCCGAAGGGCTGATATTATTATAATATCTGTGCATCAAACATGCCAAACTCCGAAGGAGTGACATACATAATATAATGTCACCTCTTCGAGGTTTGAATTTTATGTCGGAAATATTTCTACAAAACTATCATCCCTTCGGGATTGCTAAGATGCTGAGCGCTTACGAACAATTAATGAAAATACTGCCGTAACAAACGCCACTAACGTCAATACCGCACATACACGGGCAAGCCAATCGCCATGGCGCGTGTAAAATGTTTGTTCAGAGCGCGGCTCGATGCGATGGACAATGGATGCTTGAGTGTACATCGAAGTCTTGTCGTACATTCTTCCCATCGGATCGATGAAACAGGAAATTCCGCCGTTTGCACATCGCACAACCCAGCGGCGATTTTCCACTGCGCGCAACACGGCAATCTGCGCGTGCTGCCGCGCGCCTGAAGTATTTCCCCACCAACTGTCATTTGTAATGAAAACAAGAAATTCAGCGCCGCGTTTCACAAATGAGCTGACAAATTCAGGGAAAATGGATTCGTAGCAAACCATTGCCAGGAATTCAGCCTTAGGCTTATCAGCCTTCGGCCGATTTGAATTGTTCACATGGTCGTCGAACACTGTGCTGTCTTTTCCAATTCCCCAATTGCTGATGCCGACACCCCACCGTAGCGGTTCAATAAGAAACGGAACTTCGTCGGCGTACGGAATGCGTTCAGCAAACGGAACAAGGCGCATTTTTGCATACCGCTGAATGAACGGAACGTGCGGCTCTGCAAACATCACGGCATTATACGAATCATAATGAACGCTTGTGCCGGAAATAATGCTGCTTCCTACGGGCGCTTCACCATTCTCATAGAAATGATAATCCACGAAGCCGGTGATGATGGAAACGTTCATCGAATCAATTGCCGAACGAAACAGATCGTAATACCGGCTTGAAGGAAGATTGAACAGCACTGCGGTTTCGGGCCACACGGAAATCTGCACGCTGTCTTTTCGCTGGGCATCTGTCATCGCCAGATACTGTTCCACTTGATGCCAGCGAGGCTCCAAGGAATTTCCGCCCGTCCATTTTTCCCACGGATCGGTATTAGGTTGAATGATGCCAACATTCAATTCATTAGGTGAAGTCCGCATAAATTTATTTTCATTCACAGTAAAACTGTAAATCGTTGGCACGATGTAAATCACTGCTATTGCCGCTATAAGGAGAATGCTTTTGCGTTGTGTAACCTTCCACCCTGCTTTCGTTGCTTCGAAAAAGAGCGAAAAAATAAGGACATTGATAGCCACAATCCAAAATGAAATTCCATACACCCCGGTAATTTCCGCGAATTGAATTTTCTGCAGATAGTACGTTTGCGTATCGCCGAGCGTGAGCCATGGAAAGGAAAACTGGCCGTACGCGTAAAGCCATTCCCACGTTACCCAAACTGCGGGCAACGCGATAAGCGCAATTGTCAGACCGAGTTTCTTCCGAATAAATGAATACGTAAGCATGATCAACGAGAAGAACACCGGCTCTGCAAGAAGCAGAAGCCCGCCTGCCATCATTAAATAGGGATCTCGCATGTGTGTGAATCCGCCGACCCAGTACAATGCAATAATGCTTGCAATGAAAAACGTAAGATATAGAAATCGGAATTTTTCGAAATAGGAACCGAGACGTTCCAGCAAAATCAGCAGTGGCACCAGCGCCACGCACGCCAGAACGCCGAGCGGAAAAGGAGGAAATGCACAGCCGAATGCAATGCCGGTAATGGCTGCAAGAGCGAGATTTGTCTTTGATGTGTTTGTTGTTTCAATGGCAGTAACCTGTTAAGTTTATCAGTGAGATAAATGTATAAAGAAGATTGCTGTTTTGCAAATTGAGATCGGGGTCTGTTCAGGGAAGTGTGCAGGGCTGGATTGTTTTGAGGTTCGGGGTTTGAAGTTCAGGGAAAGACTGTGCGGGATTATCTTTAAAGAAAGGGACTTGATTTTGTGGTAAAGAAAAGAGAGATTGTGCCATTGATTAGGTGAGAGAATAGCCCCAGATTCTCTGATATTTTTCCCCATTTTTGCCGATGGTGTTCGGCTGTGATATGATGTTTGCAGTTAAGCCTCTGGCTGAGAAGTTAAAAACCACGCCGATGGCGTGTGCAGAGCTTCACCGGTTAACTTTTTCAAACTGAGTTTTGGGATGAGACGAAATAAATTATAACATTTCCTGCAATTAATGAACAGCGCGGATAATATGCAATAGTGCACATTATCCGATAGAGCGCAGTATAATACTAGTTAGGTGACATATTCTCAGTATACACGATGTCAAAAAACCAAGAAATTGTAAACCTATTTTCAAAAGATTTTACGACTACTGACTTTCGTAAAAGAGGACGGGCTGATAAGTTTGTTTGCCCACTTGAATCAGTCTGCAAGGTAAGCCAGGAGAAAGAACCAATTTGGACGGCTGGCTTTGGAGACGAAGAAACGAACGTAATGATTGTTGCTGAAGCACCTAGTTCTAAAGGTGGTTTAGGACCTAATATCACCGGTCAAGTAAAAGAGTGGGTAAACGAGGAATCAGTAAATGCCTTATTTAGATTTGTGAAATCTTATTTTAATACTGTTCCATATTTTACTGATTTGATGAAATGTGGAGTTGCAAAACAAACCAAACAAGAAAAACAAATATTCAAGACTCGCATTTCACAATGCTTGAAACATTATCTAGTAGAAAAAATAAAAATTATTAAACCTGAGTTTGTCCTTTGTGTTGGAATCGAGTCCTTTAACGCGTTGACTGAAGCGAAGAGGAATAAATTAATTGCTGAAGATGTTGAATTAATTAAATTAATTCACTATGGGAAGCAAGCGAATTTGCCTTTAACAAGTAGCGACAAGGAAAATATTATATGGCCTTATCAATTAAAAAAAATTTCAAAAGATAAATTATTGGATTTAGACTTTTTTAATAATAATGCCACCTCAAGCTGACGTGTGAACCGCCAACGCGCCTGAAGCTCGAATGATGAGTTCTTAAATTACAACTTATGTTACGGATAGTTATCGGCGAATTAAAAATCAATTTCTCGGCTCTGGAACGTTCACACGCAGCTTAACTCCAGCCATTAGGTGGCTGGCAATACCTTTCTGAGTTAAATTAGTGAATTCATAAATCTGAAGGAACTATTAGTTATGAAGAAATTGAAGTCAATTGCAATAATCATCATATCCCTTTCCTTCTTTTATACTGCAGAAGCTCAATGGATTAAAGTCGTTAATGGTTTAACAGATACATTCGTTCGGTGCCTCGTTGTTAATGGTACAAATCTTTTTGCGGCAACCGGCAGCAATGGTGTTTTTCTCTCTACTAATAATGGTGATAACTGGGTTCCAGTAAATACTGGTTTAACGAGCAAATACGTCATGTGTTTTGTTGTGAGTGGAAACAATCTCTTTGCTGGGACTTATGAATCTGGTATTTTTCTTACAACAAACAATGGCAAGAGCTGGACAAATGTAAGTGCAGGGTTGCCAAAGCATAGTTCCGACACGACTGAGTATCTCGAAATACAAAACCTTGTTGTCATTAATTCAAAAATGTTTGCAGGCACTAATGGTGGTGGTATTTATTTGTCAACTGATAATGGCACAAGTTGGACCGATGTCAACAACGGAATCTCGCAGTATGCTTCCATTTATGGTTTTGCTGCTATTAGGGATAATATTTTTGCAGCTTTATACGATAGTATTTATCAATCAACTAATTATGGTGCTAATTGGGCAATGTGATGTTTGGTTCCTTCGGAACAACTCAAGCGACAATTGAGTAGGTGATTTTGTTCTTCTCATTTTGCTGTCTCTTCCATTCCTCGATAACTTCCAACGGTGTTTTGTAGCCAAGTGCTTGAT
>JAJYOI010000139.1 GCA_021796275.1 Bacteroidota bacterium | reverse complement strand
TGACGGTGTAGCCAACGCCATTCACGTCCACAACAATTTCTGTGGGGGATTTTGAAGTAAGCGTGCCTTTTAAGTGTGAAATCATTTCGATAAATAAAAAATTTCAGCCGCAGGCTGATGAGCCCTTAGCTCAAAAAATCAAATAGTGCAAAGGAAGAAGAATGACAAAGTTCTTTTCATTTTCCCGCTTTGCTTTTTGATTTGAGTCGTATAACTCGTTCCGGATGTGCTTCAATATACGACTTCCAATCTTTGAATCCTGTTCTCGGCTGGCCGATGCGGTGCGAATGGCACAATGCAACAGCAAGCGCATCCGTGGAATCAAGATAGCGCGGCGTTGATTTTAGTTTCAGGATTTTTACGACCATAAATTGCACTTGGTCTTTCGATGCGGCGCCGTTACCGACGACAGCTTTTTTTACTTCGCGCGGCGAATATTCCGTGACCGGGACTTCGTAGTTCACGCCTGCGAGGACAGAAACGCCGCGTGCCTGCCCGATCTTCAGAGCAGATTGTGCATTTTTTCCGTAGAACGCCGTCTCGATGGCGAACTCATCAGGATGGTAGTGCTCGATGAGAGCGGAAAGTTCGAGATAAATCTTTTTCAACCTGAGCGGCATTGATTGTGCCTGCATATTCTTGATGACACCGGAAACAAGTACACGCGTTGAAGCGCCGTCGCGTTCGATGACGCCGTACCCCGTGAGCAATGTGCCCGGATCGACACCAAGAATGATCATCTATCCGCCGAAGCTTGCCAAAACTTTTTCGTCAATATCGAAGTTGGCATAGACGTGTTGTGTGTCGTCGTGCTCTTCGAGCGTTTCCATCAGCTTCAGTACTTTTTCAGCTTCGGGACCTTCGACTTTCACGGTGTTTTCCGGAACAAGCTCCAATTCCGCTTCTTCAATTTTGATTCCCTTTGCCTCGAGTGCTTTTTTTACCGGCTCGAATGTTTCAGGTGACGTGACAACTTCAAACGAATCACCGTCGGATTTCAGATCGTCTGCCCCAGCGTCAAGAATAATTCCAAGCATATCGTCTTCGGACAGCGAGCCTTTCAAGGTGCGGATTCTTCCTTTCTTGTGGAACATCCATGCCACAGACCCGCTGGCGCCGAATTTGCCGCCGCTGCGTTCGAGAATGTGGCGGATTTCCGACACCGTGCGATTTTTATTGTCGGTCACCGACTCGATGATCAAAGCAACGCCGCCCGGACCGTAGCCTTCGTACGTAACGTCTTCGTACGCAACGCCGGGAAGTTCGCCGGTGCCTTTCATGATTGCGCGCTTGATATTATCGGCGGGCATGTTATTCGCTTTTGCTTTATCAACGGCGAGCCGAAGGCGCGGGTTAGAGCCGAGATCACCGCCTCCCATTTTTGCCGCGATAGTAATTTCTTTGATGATCTGTGTGAACATTTTTCCGCGGCGTGCATCGGTCACCGCTTTCTTCCGTTTAATTGTTGCCCATTTCGAATGGCCGGACATGGTTGTTCTCCGTAATTACGGTTAGTGTTTCGAGTTTTGTGTTTCGAGATAGAAATTCAAAATATGAATCTAGAGATCAGAAGTCGGAAATCAGAAGTCAGATATCAATTGTCAGCTCTTGATCAAAAAGGATTCCGGATTGTTAATCATAGAACCAAGCATTTTTGCCGATTTCTCTATTTTGAGAGGTCAGCTTTTTGTGTTGTTCGCTTGATATGTATTCACAATCTTTTGCAAAGTCAAGCATGGAAAGATTTTGCTGACCTCGAAAATTTCCATTGCCAAGGTATACGCTTTTTTGTACACGTCTAAATCTTTCGCCGAATTCAGCCTCATACCGTACTTTCCGATTGTTATTTTTCAGATTCTGACCTCTGCTTTTTCGCTTACTTCAAATCTTTAATCTTGAGCTGCGGAAGCTGAACGCCGGTGTAATCGTTCTCGTCAACTGAAAATACAATACTTAAATCTTTTCGCCCGCCGTTCAGGCGGGGAAGAAGGCCGCCTAAGCCGAAACCGATGCAATCGAATGTTGTACCGTTTTTTCGAATCTTGAATCGCAGGTGATTCTTCCCGACGATGCGCGGAGCGCCGACAAGTTCAACGTTGTGGGCAACGAACATGGGGCGCATATTCTTCGGTCCGAACGGTGCAAACTGTTTAAGAACGCGCAGGTATTTCGGCGTGAGTTCTGCAAGGTCGATTTCTGTATCTATGGATATTTCAGGTGTAAGAAGGTCGTCAGTCAGTAATTCTTTTACGACGGCATTGAACGCTTCTTTAAATTCATCAAGGCGGTCAATTTCAACGGTCAGTCCGGCGGCATATTTATGTCCGCCGAATTGCAGAAGCTTATCCTCGCAGCGCTTCAGCGCCTGATAAATATTGAATCCGGCGATGCTGCGCGCTGAGCCTTTTGCAACGCCGTCCACCGTTGTCATCATGATCGCCGGGCGGTAATATTTTTCCACGATACGCGATGCGACAATGCCGACTACACCGGGATGCCATTGTTCTTGATGCAGAATAATTGCGCCATCGCTTTCCACATCGAGATATTCTTCGACAAGCTGCTGTGCGTGAAGAAATACATCCTCATCAATTTTCCGGCGCGTTTGGTTTTCCTGTTCAAGCACGCGGGCAAATTCAACAGCCTTGCTGAAACTGTCGCTCACGAGAAGATCAACGGCGCGCATCGCATTGCCGAGTCTTCCCACGGCGTTGATACGCGGCGCCATCACAAAAACAATTTGTCCGGTTGAAATAGCGCCGACATCCAGACCGGCGCCTTGCAGCAACGCATGAATGCCGGGGCGCGGATTCGTATTGATCAGCTCTAATCCGAGCTTGACGAACACGCGGTTCTCTTCGATCAATGGAACGATGTCCGCCGTTGTCGCGATAGCAACGAAATCCAAATATTTTGTGACGGATGTTTCGTCGCCGATGGTTCGCGCAATTGCCTGAACCAATTTGAAACCGACACCGCAGCCGCAAAGAAACTTAAACGGATATTGCGAATCCGGTTTCAGCGGATCAAGAACAGCGACGGCATTAGGAATTGTGTCTCCGGGTTCGTGATGGTCGCAGATGATAACTTCAATGCCTATCGAGCGCGCATATTCCACTTGTTCCACCGCTGTGATTCCGCAATCGATTGCCACCATGAGCTTCACGCCTGCTTCGTTTGCCTGATCAATACCGGCGTGTGAAATGCCGTATCCTTCCTTGATCCGATCCGGAATGTAATACGAAACGTTGCAGCCGATTTCGCGGAAGAAAAGATATAACATGCCGGCGCCGTTTGTGCCGTCAACATCGTAATCTCCATAGACGAGCATTTTTTCGTTTGCCATGCGTGCGGCGAGAATGCGTTCGACAGCTTTATGCATTCCGTCCATCAGGAAAGGGTCATGCAATTGTTCTTCGGACGGACGGAAATAACGCCGTGCTTTTTCGAAGTCATCGATCTTGCGGTTAATGAGAACGGCAGCGAGCGATGGAGCGATGGTCAGTTCATCTGAAAGTTTGTTTAAAAGTTCCAGATCCGGAGGGTCTGCAACTTTCCAGCGGTATTCTTTAATTGGTGACAATGCTTTATCCCCGGAATTCATGATCCGCTTTTGGCGGATTCACGCCGTTGATGAAAAGCATCTACCTCACTTCCACAATGCAATACGCTTAAACAAAAAATAAGGTACGACGATAAGCCGAATTCTGTCTTTCTCCGCCCCGACGTATCGGGACGAAAATGGGCAATCATTTCTCTCGATTCATTCTTACGAATGAACTCCAGCGGTCTACCCGTCTTGCGTGGCGCGTACAGCACCAATTGAGCGGGCGTCTCTTTTCCCGTCCCGCCGTCTTACCGGCGGGGCGAGACGCAAAATCTACACGGCCTTGCTCCCGGTGGGGTTTGTCGTGCCGCCATCATCGCTGATGACGCGGTGCGCTCTTACATTAAGGACGCTTACTTGCATCCCGCACCTTTTCACCCTTATCACGCCAAAGGCGTGACGGTTTGTTTTCTGTGACACTTTCCGTAAGATTTCTCTTCCTGGACGTTATCCAGCACCGTGCCCGTCCCGCCGCTGGCGGGATGGAGTTCGGACTTTCCTCCTTAATTCTTATGAACTAAAGCGATTGCCTGACGTGCCTCAATCATAAAAGTGCATGCATCAGGAAGTGATTAGATGATGAATTAAAAAAACACTCGTAATAATTTCAAATCCGTTACGATGCAATTGTAACGGATTCTGCAATTTCAGGTGAAACAAGAATTCGTCCGCAGTGTTCGCACGTGAACATCTTAGTGTTTGTGCGAAGCTCAAGAATGCGCTGTGGCGGAATTGGAGCTTGTTCCGG
>JAJYOI010000008.1 GCA_021796275.1 Bacteroidota bacterium | reverse complement strand
TAAAGAGTCCGAGCGATAATCCGCCGAGTCCCCACGTGTACGTGAATTTCACCGACCGCTTCCGGACTTTTGTCGGATGGACATGAAGGAAGAAATTGTAGAAGACCGCTTCCGCGCGCGTACGGTTAGAGAGAGGAAGCCCGTGGCGGAATATAGACCTCCACACTTGCGTGCGAAAGAGTTTTTCAAAAGCTTTTTTCATCGGTGATCTCCGTGTGGTTCACTATCAATGCCCGTTATACTTTTAGGACAACATCGCTGCCGACAATGGCGGATTTATCAACAACCAACTGTCCGTGATCGTCCAGCGACATGGCAAATCTCTGCAGCGGGCGGGGCGCAGGACCGGCAATTTTTTGTCCGTCAATGTTGAACTTGCTTCCGTGGCACGGGCAGGCAATGATGTCTTGTTCCGATTTCCAATTCGTGATGCAGCCGAGATGCGTGCACACAGCCGAAAGCGCGTAGAAATATCCTTCCTTCGCTCTGACGATGTACACTTTTTGTTCTATATTTTTTGTCACGCTTCCCGGAGAATAATCTTCAGGCGGTCCCACCTTGAATTTCATCGGCGGTTCTTTCACCACATTCGGCGAAAGATATTCAGCGCTCAGCACAGCCGCTCCCAGCACCGTAACGCCAATCGCGCCTGCGCCGATGCTTTCTAAAAAATACCGCCGGGAGATGAGATTCTCTTTTTCATCGTTTTTCTGTTCGTTGTCTTTTTTTTCTTTGTCCATATATCACCTGTTATTCTATGCGCATTGTTTCTGAAACGCTGTAGCTTTCCATTGTAATACATCCGACGGGGCAGCGCATCGCGCAAAGCCCGCACCGGATGCAGCGGTCTTCGTCTTTAATCATCACAGAGCCGACGGTTTCTTCCGTTGCTCCGCCAATAACAATATCGTACGTATCTCGTAATTCGGCATGAAGCGATTCGCCCGCATCAATGCGGTCCGACACGACAAGATCAATGCACGACTCGGGACAAATATCAACGCAGCCGCCGCAAAGAATGCATTCGCTGCCGGTGTCTTCGCCGGCTTCGTTGAAGATTGTATTTTCCCAGCAGTGCAGGCATCGTGATGCTTCCTGCTGCGCTTGTTCTTCGGTGTACCCAAGCTCAATCTGGGCAACGCCGATCCTGCGGTCAATTGGAAGAACCGGAATAGGAACGCGCTGCCGTTTTTCATATCCCCATTCGCGTTTGAATTGTTTGGTGTTTGCAACAATGATCTCAACTTTTTGCTCAGAAAGAGAAACCGATACACTGTCTGCGTGCTTGCCGGATAAAAATGAATGAATGGATTGTGCGGCTTTCTTGCCGTTGGCAACCGCATCAATCGCATTGCGGGGGCCGAACGAAACATCGCCGCCGGAGAAAATTCCCGGCGCTGTTGTAGCAAGCGTTGCCGGATCCACTTTGATGGTGTTGCGCGGCGTCAGTTCTATTCCATCGCCCGATTTCACCCACGTAAGGTCGGACGTCTGTCCGATTGCCATGATGACCGTATCGGCTTCGATAATTTTCTCGGTGTTCTCCGCAAATTTCGGATTGAATCTCTTTTGCTCGTCGAAAACTGAAACGCAGTCAACCGTTTCAAAGCCGGTAACTTTTCCATTCTTTCCGATAATTCTGTGCGGTCCTTTTCGGGGATGAATCTGAATCCGTTCTTCAAGCGCCTCATCAATTTCATCTTTCGACGCCGGCATTTCGTTCCAGTCTTCGAGGCATACCATGTGAACTTCTTTCGCGCCGAAGCGAACGGCGGAACGTGCAACATCCAGCGCCTCTGCTACTTCTGTCACGTGGCCCACTTCGGTTTTCTCCTGCCGCGCGGCGGTTCGCGCAACGTCAATGGCAACATTCCCTCCTCCGACAACGACAACTTTGTTTCCTAATTCAACGCGGTAACCAAGATTGACATTCAACAGAAAATCTACTGCGCGAAAGACGCCGTCAAATTCAACGCCGTCAATGCGAAGGTCGCGGCTCTTGTGCGCGCCGATTGCAATGAATACTGCTTCGTATCCCTGTTTCTTCAGATCGGCAATTGTGAAATCGCGCCCGACGGCAGAATTCAATTTCAATTCGACGCCGAGACTCAGGATCGCATTGATTTCGAGACGGATTAATTCCCGAGGAAGGCGGTACTCCGGAATTCCGAGCCGCAGCATTCCGCCGGCAACGGATTGCGATTCGAACACCGTCACTTCATATCCGAGCAGAGCAAGATCGTGCGCACAGGAAAGTCCCGCCGGTCCGCCGCCGATAACCGCAACTTTCATCCCGTTCTTCTTGACCGAATTGCCAAATACTTCCTTCAGCTTTTCAAGATCGATCATGCTTTCGACACCGAAACGTTCTGTGACAAAACGTTTCAGCGCACGGATAGCAATCGGCTGATCAAGCGCGCCGCGCCGGCAGGCTGTTTCGCACGGCGCAGCGCACACTCGTCCGCAGATCGAAGCGAACGGATTGGGTCTCCGTGCGACATGATACGCTTCCCGGTATTTTCCTTCCGCGATCAGCGCGACGTACCGTCCGGCTTCCGTATGAACCGGACATGCCGCCATACAGAAAAAATTTGCGTTGAGCCAGTCGAGGTCAACAAATTGCATCCGTTCGGTCATAAAACTCTTACTCCTCACTGCCTTTTTTCGCCAAGCAACACCAACCGATCACCGCTACAGCCACGGCGATGATAGCCAATCCGAGCCATCCCATCGCCGTCATCGTCATTGACAAGTGCAACTGTTCCAGATCTACTCCTGACGACTGAATACCTGTCAGGAACATCAGCAATCCCAGTATTCCTCCAACAATAGACACACCCACAAAGTTTTGCTTCGTAAATGTTATCACGGTTTCCTCCTGCACACAACACGTGTGCTGTTAGTGGTATCCGCGCTATAGTGGTTGTGAGCACGACTATCTCTTTATATCAAAATTTACTGTCGTCTCACCTTTTGCCGGCACTTCGACGGACGCGGCTTCGCCTTTCAACTTCTCGTGCCAGATCTTCAACGTGTACTTTCCTGCTGGAACATCTTTGATCTCATAATTTCCTTCTTTGTCGGTCACTGCGAAGTACGGAGTTTCCACGACGACAACGTACGCTTCCATTTCCGGATGAACGTTGCATAAAATAACTGCGGTGCAGTTCGGTTGTTTGAACGTGTAGGTGCGAATTTGTCCTTTGGGCCACGTTCCAAGGTTGAACTTACCGGCGCATGGATCGGGTGAAAAAACATTGTGCAGCACATCGTCGCTGTTAAGAAAATCCACCGTCGTGCCGACAAGAATCGGAAGGACGTGCGGATGGAACATGAGATTCTGCTGATTGAACTCCGGATGTTTCTTCGGCGGCGCGAATTGCTTTGATGGAATTTTATCAATGTAAACAACGGCATCTGCGCTGTTTTTTACTCCATGTGCTTTTACTTTTCCCACAATGTTGCCTGCCAAAACCTGTTCTGAGCTTCCAAACAGAAGCAGTGCAAGCACGGCAAAACCAGCGAGCTTTTTCATTCTATGTGTCTTTCTTAAATATTATTGTTGATTAAAAATAATTACGTCCGTACAAACATCATTATCACACACCGACTGCCAACAGCAGTGCAACCTGGCGAAGCTGGTATTTTGTATCTCCGCTCAATCCGTATTTCGCAATGCTTGTGCGGAGCGTAAATTTCACGTTGGGGCGGACAAGTGCGACGATTCCCGGAACAATCTGTGTGTCCGTGTAAGAAGAAAGAGCACCGCTGACCGGATCGAGATTCTGGCTCTTCCACGATTCAAATCTGACTCCCGGCAGCAGCCACGGAAACACCGTAACATCAAGTTCACTAAACCACACAGTCGTGTTCGCTGATTGGCTGAGCGTTCCTACAAACGGCTGGTCATCGGTACGGATTCCAATTCCTCCAAAGAGATTAAAACGGCTGTAGTATGCATTGATGTCGCCGCCAGCCATCGTAAAGTGGTCGTACTGAGTTGTGTCGACAGGCCCCAGCGCTGACGATCCTCGATAAACAAACGCTCCGACTGTCAATGAATTATCAATGTAAGGCTGAGGATTGTTTGGCGCGGGTCCGCCCTGAATTACGCCGTCAAGCGGCAGTCCCCCAAATTTGTACGTCACATGTCCATAGAAATCTTTGTCCGAATGAATGTTGCCGAACCCTTCAACAACTCCGGCGCTGTAGCCGAAGCGTCCTTCCACCATACCGTTGGCTTCCAATCCTTTTTGTGTTTCTTCTATGCTCCACCCCATGTCACCGCTGAACGGACGGGTGGTGAGCCAATATCCTTCCATCCATGCGCGATGAGTGGAGAAAGAAAAAAGCCCTGGCTCGATGACACCCACACGAGCATTGAGATTGAAATTATCTCCGACAAGATTGCTGAAAATCAGAAACATTCTGTTAAGTTCAAGCGTACCGTCGCTGTTCAAAATTGCATGGCCCCAGAAAGAGAGATCCTGCCCGAATGTACCGGCGGCGACGGCTTCAATGCTATTCCCGAGATTTCCGAATGAGAACCGCTCTGCGGTCGTCGCATCTGCAGGATCATATTTCGGATTGTAATCAACCTCGCCGTTCATAAAAAGAGAAATCGGTGAAGTTGCGGGCAGCGTACCGGGCCAGATCGCATCCGGAAAAACTCGCTTGTACGCATCCGCTCCGAGAGCAATCGGCTGTTCCTTGATGAATTCGGGATCGGCGCCGCCGGGAAATTGATATCCGTTCCTGCGGAACGCTTCTCCGAACGCATTCAATTTCGGAAATCCATTATGGCACGTCGCGCAGCTGGTTTGGTATTTTCGCGCAAAGGCAGGAATGGCATAGCTTTGCGCGCTGAAAACTTGCAGCATCATAACAACTGCAACTGAAACAAATAGAAACCTTTTCATAGAACATCCTTTCTTTGTTTGATGAAATGCCGCTGTGGTCTCAATAAAAATTTTCTCCCGTTCACTGCTTTCGCAAACATGCGCGTACCGCACTGCGCAATCTTCCGATCTCCAGCGGTTTCACCAGCACATCATCTGCGCCGAACGATGTGATTTCTTTTTTCTTAATTGTTTCCGGATCATCGGCGATAAGAATCACAGGAAGATTGGGGCGCAGTACTTTCACCTTGAGAGAAAAACCTGTACCAGAATCGGCTTTCGGCTCAAGATCGGAGATGAGGAGATCGACATGATGCTTTTCAAGATATGCGAGCGCATTTTCTGCGGTTGACGCGGTAATCATTGTGCAATGTTCTTTTCGAAAAAACTCTTCAAATGCAGAACGAATATTATCATCATCATCTATAACAAGAACTTTCGGCTGCAATTCCTTGTACTCCTTCCGGTCAACTTGCACATGATACCCGCAATCAGTATGCCACAATGTTCTGACAGGAAAAAATGCAAAAATGAGTAGAAAATTAGGTGTGGAGGTAAAAAGGAGAGCATTATAAACAGGCAAGTGCAAAGCGGCAGTTGGCGGAGCGCAAAGCAATGCTTGGCAGAAAACGAATGAGCCGAACAGCGTGAAGCGTCAGCGGAATTGTTCCGACTTGATCTTATACTTCTTCATCAGCCGCTGAAAATTCTGCCGCGTCATCTTCGATTCTTTCGCAGCAGCAGTAACGCTGCCCCGGTGTTTTCTGAGTTGTTCGATCACAAACTGCTTTTCGAACATTTCCAAAACATGATCGCGTGATTCACTGAAAACAGAACTGACAATCGGCAGGGTTTTTGAACCGGAAGCGTTCGCACTCACTTTCTCCTGCAGGTTCTCGGGTAAAATAATATCTCCTTTGGAAAAGATCACTGCGCGTTCAACAATATTTTCCAATTGCCGAATGTTGCCGGGGTAAGAATACTGCAGTAATAAGTGCATCGTCTCATCGGAGAACCCCGTGATCGGTTTCTTAATTCTTTCGGCATACTTCTTCAGGAAATAACCGGCAAGCAACGGAATATCGTCTCTCCTTTCGCGAAGCGGCGGCAAATGAATTGCCACGACATGCAAACGAAAGAACAGGTCTTCCCGAAATCTTTTTTTGTTCACTTCTGCTTCCAGGTCAACATTGGTCGCAGCAACAAAACGCGCATCAATATGAAACGGCTCATTTCCCCCGACCCGCTCGCACTCGCGTTCCTGCAGCACACGCAAAAGCTTTTGCTGCAGCGGCGGCGGAAGTGTTCCGATTTCATCGAGAAAAATTGTTCCGCGTCCCGCAATTTCAAATTTACCGAGCTTCCGTTCGACCGCTCCGGTGAATGCACCTTTTTCATGTCCGAAAAGTTCTGATTCCAGCAACGCCTCCGGCAGAGCGGTGCAGTTAATTGCGATAAACGGTTCAGATGCCGCGGGGCCGCTGTCGTGAATTGCGCGGGCAACAAGTTCTTTTCCTGTTCCGCTTTCTCCTGTGATAAGAACAGACGAGTGATTCGGCGTCATCGCGACGGAACCGATGAGCTTGTAAATTTCCTGCATAGCCGGCGTGCTGCCAATAAGTTCATAGCGGTCAATGACGTCTGCTTTGAAACGGCTGTGCGCTTCATAGGATGAAGCGTTATGCGACCGATCCGGCAGCGCTTTTCTCACTTCCTCCCTGATTTTTTCAACATCAAGCGGTTTTGTAAGATAATCAAATGCCCCGAATTGAATCGCTTTGATTGCCGTTTGCATTGTACCGTAGCCGGTAATCATGATAACAGGCGCCGGTACATTGCGCGCTTTGATGCGCTGCAGAGTTTCCAATCCGCTCAGCCCCGGCATAGCGATATCCATAAAAATGACGTCGGGCTTTTCGGAAGCGACAATGCCTAACGCTTCCTCACCGCTCTTTGCCGTAATGCATCGGTGTCCTTCCTGGCTAAACACTTGTGCAAACGCAAAAAGGATTTTCTCGTCGTCATCAACGACAAGAATTTTTCTTCTCTCTGTTGCTTTACGAGCCATAGTGCAGCGGCAGATAAATTCTAAAAGTTGTTCCTTTTCCTTTGATGCTGTTCACTGTAACCACACCGCCATGCGCGTTCACCGTTCTTTTCACCATTGGCAGTCCAAGCCCGGTGCCATTATTTTTCGTGGTGTAAAACGGATCGAAAATACGGTGAAGCTGATCTTTGTCGATGCCGCAGCCTGTGTCGCTGACTTCAACAAGCGCGCAGGCTGTCCCTTTTTCAAGCACGATTTCCGGCGGATGCTCTGCCGGCTCTTCAGCTTCATCGCTGAAAACAAGTTCACGAAGAGTTTCAGCAAGCTTAATTCTTTTAGTGACAACAGAAATTTTGCCTGAATGTTTCATCGGGGAAGAACTGTTCATTGACTGAATTGCATTCAGGAGAATATTGATGATTGCCTCTTTAATTTGGGACACATCTAACTTTTGAGCGCTCAAAGCAGCGTCTAATTTTTTCGACATCTCAATGTGATTTTCCTTCAAATGCGCCTTGATAAATTCAAGACTGTCATTCACAACATCATTCAGCTTCGCAGTGCTTGTTTGAATAATCTTGGGCCGGGCAAAATCGAGCAATTCGATGACAATCTCATCCATATGGCGAATCGAATCGAGCGCAACATCAAGGGATTTTTTTTCAGCACGGCTGACGCGCTTCGACTCTCTCAAAAGCTGCAAAATCATTTTGATCGAAGTCAGCGAATTGCGAAACTCGTGTGCGATGATTGACGACATTTCGCCTGCAGCGGTAAGTTTTTCCGCATGCACAAGCTCCTGCTCAAATCTTTTCCGTTTTGTCACGTCCGTAATGATTTGAAGAACCGACGTGATTTCTCCGTTCTCTCTCATCGGAATTGCAATACGCTCGAGAAAACGCATAGATTGGTTTCTACCGACAACTTCTTCGATACGGCTTTCTATCGTACCTTTTTCTACCGCTCTCCTGCAAAGACATTGCAGACAGGCGCCACCGTTATCGAAGAGAACTCCGCAATCTTTCTCCTTGACTTCTGAAAGAGCAAAACCGGTCAGTCCCTCGAAAGCCGCGCTGACGGTTTGTATGCGAAAATCTTTATCGAGAAGAATAAAAGCGCTTGGCACATTATCAAGCAGCGCTTGCAATTTAGTTTTTTCTTCCACCAACTCGTGTGTGCGCTGCCGCACCATTTCCTCAAGTGTCTCCTGATGCCGTTGAATTTCTTTTTCATGAGATTCAAGAGCCGACGCCATAACGTTGAACTGGTCGGCAAGCTTTCCAATCTCGTCGCCGGTTTTAACATCGATCCGGTGTGCATAGTTGCCGTGAGCGATCACTTCAGCTCCCGCCTCAAGCTGTGCAATGGGTTTGGTAAATTGTCTTGTCGCAACCAATCCCAAAGCTAACGCGCTTCCCAAAAAAAGAACGAGAAGCCCTATAAAGATGAGAGCAAAAGATCTCACACGGCTCATGATAACGCTTTCCGGCACGCTTTCCACGACAAATATCTGTGCAGAAAACGCCGGCGTTGCCGCTTCGTTTTCACGCACAGCACTGCGCGGAAAAAGCGGGGCGTATGAAATGATCTCGTTCGTTTCTTTTGTGAATGTGCCTTCGGTACCAGAAAGAATTGAGTCAACAATTTGCGGCGGATAATCGCGGCGAAGATTATCTTCTTCCCTCGATGCCAATAAACGATTCCAGTCCGTTTTTTTTTCCGAATGATACAGATAAAACCCCTCGGCGGTCGTCAGCATGATTTTGCGGTTTATTTCGAATTGGCGTTTGCTTTCGATAACCCTGATGAATTCCTTTTCAAATACATCGGCGATGAGTATTCCCGCCAGCCCTTGTTTCCCCTCAAGCGGCATTGCAAAACTCATGACAGAAACCCGTTCGTTATTTTTGTCAATCAATTCTGCGGGAGCAAAATTTATTTTTTTGAAGTGCTCGTTCTTGATCAAAAGAAAATAGTACGCCTCGTTGCTTTGGCGAAGCTCCGGGGATGGAACGATGCGATACGCTTTTGCAGAATCATTTGGATTGATGCATTCAACACGAAGTTGTTCATCTCCGGTTTTATCAATCAAACGCAGCTGATAATAAACGCCTTTGGTCTCTGCAAGCGCAAGAAGCTCCTTGCTGAGTTGTTGAATCTCAACGCCGCGTGACGGTGAAGGAGCAATTCCCTTTTGAATCCATTTTTCAAGAGAGGTAGAATTGTGTATCAACCGCATATCGGAAGAGATATCATCGAAAAAATTAGAGGTTTTCTCTCTAATTGCCTGAACATCCTCCGTTAATTCTTCGAGCGCTGCGTTTTTCATCGTCTGGATATTGGAGAGAATTCCGTAAACACCGATAAACATCATCGGCAAAATCGAGAGTCCGCCAAATGCGATGAGGAGCTTATTTCGAATTGAAAGAGAGGGAAATATTTTATCGAAATTGACCATGTTGGGATTTAATGTACCTACCGGTTTGTTCACAGTCAATTGGACACGGAGATACCCGCACGCTGGTTTCTACGCTGGAACTTTTAACGAGCGGAAAAAATGCTGAGACGGGCTGCTAAAGTTTTTTCTCGCCAAAAGAAGGTTATCTCCCCTTACTCTGAAACTAAGCACATGTGAAAAATTTGCTCCAAGTGTCAACGCGCATGAACACTCTCGACCATAACAGGCTCAAGTACCGTGCCGGGAATAACGATACTCAAAAGCTCCTGCTCAAATTCCAACAATTCGTTCCACATTACTTCACGGTACCGCTCTGTTTCCAGATTCAATTTTGGAATAAGGGATTTGTAATACGTGATTCCTTCAAGCAAATTCGTTTTGAACGTGTTGAGATAGTGCTGTTCCTTTGCTGTCAACGTTTCAAGCTTTTCCTGCAACTCGTTCCGGAGATATTCTACATACAGCCGCAATTCCTGAATAAACATATTAGGGCGATACTCAGCGGAAAGCAATTGAACCCGGCCATAAATATGTCCGACCATTTCTTCCAACGAAGCAATTTTTGAAAAGTACGCAAGATTCGGTCCGGGGCACACGGCAACAGCCCGTTTTTTCTGCCGTGAGAGAGAATTGCTGTTCATCAGAGCGGGGGCAGCAAGGTCTTCGCAGAGGCATGCCTTCTCGACAACTTTTTCAATTCTCGCAGATAGTTCTTCAGGTGAAAAATCCGAATTCTTCAGCTGTTCAATCTTTGCAGCCTGATATTCTTTTGATGCGGTGCAGATTGGAGTTTCAGTGAATTCAGTGTTTGAAATAAGGAATTTTTTCGTGCAAAGGCTGCCCGGAGTCCCATTTTCAGCACGGCGTTGTATTTGCTCTTCACTCGAAGTTCCTCTGAAATTATTGAACGGGATGCCGAGCGGCGAAACAGTGCTCAGGTAGAAATCTTCCCGCCGGCCGTTTGCAAGCATCGTTCTCGTTTCATCATCAACGTTTGTCGCTTCAGGAACAAGCAGGAACGGCGAGCCCCAGCCTGTGCCGTCAACGCAATAGTAGTTACGAAGAAATGCATCTTCGTTTGCAGTGCCGATTCCTCCCTGAACAGTGATTTGAAACTGCATTGATTCGCGTTCAACAAAAATTCCTTTCGTCTGTAGTGCAGCACTGTAAAGCTGATATAATTCATCACGAAGGCTTTGCTTTTTCGACTTGAATTCTTCAAGAATCGGTCCTAGCAAATAACCATCAGTCGCAAAGGCATGGCCGCCGCAATTCAATCCCGACTCAACACGAAATTCTGAGCACCAGATTCCTTTTTTGGCAAGCACTTTCCCCTGAATGTACGCAGAACGATAATCGCTTACTTTCAGAATCACTTTTTTCTTCAAGCTGCCGTGCGCATCGGGCAAAAACTCAGGGCACTGTCCGATATAACTGAACAAACGGGGATTCAATCCGGCGGAGAGAATGACAGATGAATTGAGTTCGCTTCGTACAAAACCACGCAACGAGGAAAGCGCATCGGAAAATTCCGGAGAAAGCGGTTGAGCGTCTTTCCCGACATTGAGCTTATCAACTTTCGTCATGATATTAACATTAATATCACCTGCAACAACATTCGCGCGCAGTTCACTCTGCAACGCGAATTTCTCCTGCCTGTCATCGGTCTGCATCATACGGCGATAGAGAGCTTTCAGCGGAGAGCACTCTGCAAGCATCTCAAAATATTTGACGATGTCGGTTCCCCTTTCAAAAGCAGACGTTTTGACCGCCGCAATTTGCTTCTCAACAATTCGTTGAACGAGATTGAGATACTCCGTGATTCTTCGCGCCCGGAAATCTTCGTCCTTTACGGTAATCGGACAATACTGTTCACCATAAAAAAGAGCATAGTGCCTTCGCATGTGTTCGATCAAAATATCGTCAACAATAGACATGACGGATGAAATCCCGAAACGGGAAACTTTTATTGGCGTATCAATGGAGAACGCCAAGCCCAAAACTGGAATATGGAACGTGTGTACTTTTCTATTCTTCATTCTTCAATCTTTCAATAACGGAAGCATATTGCTTCTCAAAAAATTCGGAACGGCAATATCTACAACGCTGTGCATTCACTGCAAAGCGAAATGATGATAACAATAATTTTAGGCGGGAATATGATGAACACCTGAACTATGAAGAATGAAACAACGATCCAAATCCGCAGAAAGGAAAAAACGAGAGAGATTTGGCGGGAAAAAACAATGAATTTACCGGTTTATTTCGCTCCGCGAGTAGGGCTCGAACCTACAACCCTGCGGTTAACAGCCGCATGCTCTACCATTGAGCTATCGCGGAATGGCAAAAAAAAGCGACACAACTGTCGCATTGACTTCCGATTAATATATTGAAATAGCCCCCGAAAGTCAAGAATATTCTCCTTTTGCCGGGCAGCCCTCGCCGCTTCCTGATAACAAATGACGGCTTTTCTTGACACCCCCTTGCTTTTTATTTATATTGACTCCAGATTTTTGATGATGAAACCTCTCCCTATATTCCAGTGTTCAAACTAAAAGAGACGACAGCGATCTATTAAAAAAGGAACTATCAATGGAAGGAAATTTTTCAAATCGCGTACAGGATGTTATTCGATTGAGCCGTGAAGAAGCGCTCCGGTTGGGCCATGATTACATCGGCACGGAGCATTTGCTTCTCGGTATCATCCGCGAAGGTGAGGGCATTGCCGTCAAGATTCTCCGGAACCTCGGCGTCGATCTTTACAAGCTGAAAAAAGCAATCGAAGATACTGTTCGCACTTCCGGCGGCACACTGACAATCGGCAATATTCCGCTTACAAAACAAGCAGAAAAAGTTCTGAAAATAACTTATCTCGAAGCGAAATTATACAAGTCGGATGTGATCGGTACCGAACACCTGCTTCTTTCCCTTCTTCGCGATGACGACAACATCGCAGCTCAAATCATGCACCAATTCAATGTGCATTACGACGCCGTGCGCAATGAACTCGATAACATCATTAGCGGAAAACCGTCCACACCGTCGCAGGGACATGGTGCCGCAGCAGAAAAAAAACAGGAAAAATCCAAAACACCTGTCCTCGACAATTTCGGACGCGATCTGACAAAACTTGCCGGCGAAGGAAAGCTTGACCCTGTTGTCGGGCGCGAAAAAGAAATTGAACGCGTCGCTCAAGTGCTGAGCCGCCGAAAAAAGAATAATCCGGTGCTCATCGGCGAACCGGGCGTGGGCAAAACGGCTATCGCGGAAGGATTGGCGCTTCGCATTGTTCAGAAAAAAGTTTCGCGCGTGCTGCACGACAAGCGCGTCGTAACACTTGATCTCGCTGCACTTGTTGCCGGCACAAAATATCGCGGTCAGTTCGAAGAGCGCATGAAAGCAGTCATGAACGAATTGGAAAAAGCGAAAGATGTCATTCTCTTTATTGATGAATTGCATACCATTGTCGGCGCGGGCGGCGCTTCAGGTTCGCTCGACGCATCGAACATGTTCAAACCTGCGCTATCGCGCGGAGAATTGCAGTGCATCGGTGCAACAACATTGGATGAATACCGGCAGTATATCGAGAAGGACGGCGCACTTGACCGTCGTTTCCAGAAAATTATGGTTGACCCGACAAGTGTCGACGAGACCATTCAAATTCTCAAAAACATCAAACAAAAATATGAAGAACATCACGGCGTTCGGTATTCTGAAAAAGCGCTCGACGCTGCTGTTCGCCTGAGCGACCGCTACATCACCGACAGAAATCTGCCGGACAAAGCGATTGATGTGCTGGATGAATCCGGAGCGCGCGTTCATCTTGCAAATATCGTGGTGCCGAAAGAGATTCTCACATTGGAAGAAGAGATCGAAAAGATCAAGCAGTCAAAAAATCAGGTCGTAAAGAACCAGAATTTTGAAGAAGCCGCGCGCCTCCGCGATTTGGAGAAAAAGCTTCTCAGTGATCTTGAGATAGCAAAACGCGAGTGGGAATTGAAGGCGCAGGATACGATTTATGAAGTAAGCGAGGAAAATGTCTCCGACGTTGTTGCGATGATGACCGGAATTCCCGTGAACAAAATCGCAGAATCCGAATCCGACAAGCTGCTAAAAATGGAATCTGTTCTTCGCAGCTTTATTATCGGACAGGACGAGGCGATCGCGAAGCTGACAAAAGCTATTCGCCGCGCGCGCGCCGGATTGAAAGATCCACGTCGTCCAATCGGTTCGTTCATCTTTCTCGGTCCGACCGGTGTTGGAAAAACCGAAATGGCAAAAGTGCTTGCGCGGTATCTGTTCGATTCCGACGAAGCGCTTATCCGCATTGACATGAGCGAGTACATGGAAAAGTTTTCTGTGTCGCGGCTTGTCGGAGCGCCTCCCGGCTACATCGGCTATGAAGAAGGCGGCCAACTGACTGAAAAAGTGAGGCGCAAACCGTACTCGGTTGTGCTGCTTGACGAAATTGAAAAAGCGCATCCGGATGTTTTCAATATTCTTCTTCAAGTGCTGGATGACGGCGTGCTCACGGACAGTTTGGGCAGGCGTGTTGATTTCAAAAACACAATTCTCATTATGACGTCAAACATTGGCGCGCGCGATATTAAAATCGGTACCGGCGGTTTTGGGTTTGGCGATGCAACGGTGCATGATATGTATAAAACAATGAAGAACACCATTGAAGAAGCGCTCAAACGCGTTTTCAATCCTGAATTTCTCAATCGTGTTGACGAAACCATCGTGTTCCATTCACTTGAAAAATCTGATATTCTGAAAGCCATTGACATCGCAACGAAGGATTTGTTCAAGCGGATGAACTCAATGAACATTACTGTCGAGCTAAACAAGGCGGCGAAAGAATTTGTCGTGGAAAAAGGCTTCGATCCGAATTTTGGCGCCCGCCCGCTGCGGCGCGCATTGCAGAAATATATTGAAGACCCGATTGCAGAAGAAATTCTCAAAGGAAAATTCGGGGAAGGAAGTAAAATCAGAGTAAAATTCAACAAGAAAACAGAAACTCTGAAATTTGTCGACGCAAACAAAAATCGTCACAACGCCCCGCAGCCCGAGCAGGAAAAACCTGCTGATGTTGCGTAACGCAAAGAGGACGATGATACAAAAATATCAATGCCCGAGCATTAAGCTCGGGCATTTTCTTTTTGGATTGGCGCTGATGAATGGATGCGGAAATATTCTATTTTCGATACCGTTAATCCCACATACCATGCGAATTCGATACACTGTATTTTCCTGCACCAAAAAAAACGAGCGCAAGAGAAGCAAGAATAAAGAACATCTCTAACTCAATTCCCCATCCGCCACCAGCCTGTTTAACAGCAAAAACACTCGGCTTCAACACCAGCACAATTGCCATTACCATATCGAGCACAATCACTAATGCCGAAAGCCGTGTTTTCAGTCCGAGAATAATGAGCACCGGCGCAATGATTTCAGCGACGTACACTCCGTACGCAAGAAATTCCGGCAATCCTAAAGCGCCAAGCGGGCCTTTAATCCATTCAACGCCATGAACAATTTTGAAAAAACCATGAAACAGCATAAGACCGCCCACCGCAATCCGAATCATCAGCTTGCCGATGTCGTCAGATGAAACTTTAAGAAAAGTTGGCATTGCTCCTCTTTATTAAATTAAGAAACGGCGAACTCAGTGTTCGCGAAAACTGAACGCAACGTCACAAACTATTTGAGAATAATACGTTTTGAATCAATCGCGAACGCAGCAAAATATCCCAGCGAGCCATTGCTGAGATTCGTAGTAGGATTTGCCGGTGACAGCGATGTTGGGCTTCGATCAGACGACAACACATCTTTGAGTGTGTTAAAATAATCATAGGTCGCTTTATCAAGCGAGAGCAGTTCTACTGTCACCGTATCGCCGGCGTTAACATTTCTCCCCAATCTGATCTGATACACCGCTTCGTTGCCGTTTGTGAGTTTATCACTGTAGAGCAGATATCTGCCTCCGCCGATAGAATCTGGCGGCAAAGAATTTACGTGAGGCTTAATGCGGTAATAGTTGCCCTGTTCCGGCGGATCCTTAAATGCAACATACACTGTGAAACCTCGGTCTCCGTCGAATTCCCGCAGTGGTGTTGCATACAGCGAATCAATCATTACTTTGTAAGGCATGGTAGAGAGTGCATCGTATTCTTTTCCTTCGGCGGTAACTTTCAGCGTGTACGTACGTCCGGGCACACCTTGTAAAGCTGAGGAATAATAAAGACCGCTCGATGCCTCTTTCAATGTGTCGCCGTTTCCCCTATCATCGAAGATCGTGACGAATGCATTTGAGACCTGAGGGAAAGTAAGCGCAGGCGTAAAATAGTCGCCGGTCTTGCTCACGAGAACAGAATCGGGGCCCGCTTGATCTGTGACGACTCCTTCGATGACCATATGCGGGGCCGCGTTGTTAAGATCAATTGTTACGACTTTTTGGCAGGAACTAAAGATTAACAGCGGTAGAAAATAAAACACCGCTCGCGCTCTGCGTAAAAAGGAAAATACTTTCTGTATAATGTGTCGCTGCATACAAATTCAGAATTAGAAATTGAAATTATACGTAACCGACGGAATGATTGGGAAAATTGTTATTTGTACCGCTTCAGTTTTTGTCGGATCCGTTCTGTTCTGCCTGAAATTAATTGAATACGCGTTCGCACGGTTGTAGGCGTTATACAGCGAGAAATTCAAATTTGACTTTGCATTGATGGTATAGGTAGCGGACAAATCAAGCCGATGATAGGCAGGCATTCTGTATCCGTTTCGTTCCGTATAATACGGAACCAGCCGGCCTTCAATCATGTAGTTGCCGCTCGGAAATGTCACTGCATTTCCTGTGTTGTACACCCACGTGGCTGAAAACGTCCATGTGTTGCTGTAATTATAAATGACGACAATCGAGATGTCGTGCGTTCGATCCTGTCTCGCAGAAAATGGAGTGCCGTTGTTGATCTCCGGAAATTGCTCCTGTGTCTTCGATAATGTGTAGCCAATCCAGCCGGTGACCGCGCCGTATTTTTTCTTCACAAGAAATTCCGCGCCATAACTCCAGCCCCTTCCAAACAATAAAAGGGATTCCACCGTCGGGTTAAGCTGTAAATCCGCGCCGTTTCTATAATCAATAAGGTGCTGCATATTTTTGTAATAGATTTCAAGAGAAGATTCGTATTCGTTATTGCTGAAATTTCTGAAATATCCCAGATCAACCTGATCGGCATATTGCGGCCCGACGTTATTGCTGCTCGGAATCCACAAGTCGCTCGGGTTTGTCGTCGTCGAGTTTGAAAGAAGATGCAGGTATTGTGCTGTTCTTGTGTATGAAGTTTTGATCGAACTTTCTTCGTTCAGTAAAATTGTGGCGGCAATGCGCGGCTCAAGGCTCGTGTACGTTTTGATAAAACTGCCGGAGCCGTATGCCGCTGAATCCGTGATGTCTCCGTTCACATCGTACGAATAGATATTTGCCGGACCAATAAGGCTGAACGTTGAGAATCGCAGACCATAATTCAGCTTTAACTGCGGCAGCAGTTCAGACTCGTGAGAGATATAAGCGGCGTTTTCCAGCGCATATTTGTGTTCAATCGTCAGATTGTTCGCGGAACTTGTCGGGCCGGAAGTGATGGAGCCGGGAAGGAACGTGTGATAAATTGAATTCACTCCGAACCTCACTGTATTTTCCGTATTGATGTAATATTGAAAATCCGTTTTAAAATTCATATCACGAATGCCGGAAGTAATGTCATACTGGCTCGTTCCCGCACCGACGGTGTTGCTGTATTCATAGTCGCTGTAAATTAACGATGTGTTCGAAAAAAACTGATCGCCAAAGATATGATTCCACCGCGCAGTGGCAGTTGTGTTCCCCCAGTTGTAGCCGAAGAAGTTTGGATAATTGAAATTGTCTCTTCCAAAATAGCCGGAAAGAAAGACCCGGTCTTTGCCGCCCAGAGTATAATTGACCTTCGCGTTCAAATCGTAAAAATACAGCCTCGCACGATTAATTGTGGTGTCGCTTGAAAGTCTGAGAAATAAATCTGCATACGTCCTTCTTCCCGAAACGATAAATGAGCCCTGATTTTTCACAATCGGACCATCAACGGTCAAGCGCGACGCAAGAAGCCCTATTCCACCTGTAGCGCCAAACTCTTTATCGTTACCATCGTTCGAACGAATATCCACAACGGAGGAAAGCCTCCCGCCGTATTCTGCCGGTATTCCACCCGTCATTACTTTCACATCTTTAATTGCATCGGAGTTGAAAATGGACAAAAAACCGAGAAGGTGCGAAGAATTATACACAGGCGCTTCATCGAGCACAATTAAATTCTGATCAACGCCGCCGCCGCGTGCATAGAAACCGGTGTTTCCCTCGCCCGCGGATTCTATACCCGGCAATAACTGAATTGTTTTCAAAATATCTTTTTCGCCAAGCAAAACCGGAACAGCGTTCACGTCGCGAACTTCGAGTTTGTTCACACTTATTTCGGTTGAAGTCACATTCGTGTTCGGCCGTTCGCCCGACACTACTACCTCTCCAACTTTGATCGGCTCAGGAGTAAGGTCGAAATTCACACTCCGATTACGGTCAAGAACGATTGTATCTTCCCCCGTTTTAAATCCTATAAATTGAATGCGTAACACGTAGGTTCCCTGCGGCAGGGTAATCGAATAAAAGCCGTAGGCATTGGTCGTTGTGCCGACCGTTTGCAGATTTTCAACAAAAATACTCGCACCGATGAGTGCCTCTCCCGTTTCTGCATTTTTAATTGTTCCGCTGAACGAAAACGTATGTTGAGCTGCGGCATAATCGGGCAAAAGGATGGAGACCGCACTTACGACGATGAAAGAAACGACGATCAATCTCATATAGTAAATGAACGCCTCCGCATGTACCTTCGTTCCAGCTAGAAATTTTAAATTGCGACTGCTTTTTGATGATTTAATCAATAGACGTTCGACAATATGGAAGAGAGTTTTGTTTAATGGATAGGTTTCCCCGGAATCTTCTGCGCGATCAACAGCCCGAAACAATTCCAAGCCAGATAAAACGGTGTTTACTCTGCGAGCATTGCTTCTATGAAAAATTTGCAGCGCCAAACGCATTTAGTACCATCTTGATGCGCTGCAGCATACTGCCGACATCCCATGTTTTCTCAATGAGATCCAACGCGCCAAGTTGCAGCGCATCTTTCGCGACTTTTTCTGAACCATACCCTGTGATAAGAACAATCCTTGCTTTACCATCGAACTGTTTGATTTCTTTCAAAACTTCCATCCCGTTTTTCGATGGAAGCCCGAGATCAAGAAAAACAAACGCAGGAAAGAGTTTTTTGTAAAGATCTATCCCCTGCGGTCCGTCAGCCGTCTTTATTACTTCATAACCTTCTTTTGTAAAAAGAAGATTCATGAGTTGTAAATCCATTTCATCGTCGTCAATGACAAGTATTTTTTCCATCGTTGTCTCTCCTTTTCAAAATGGGTAAACTGTCAATGCCTGCACGCAAGAAGAAACGGACCATCATTGTACACTTTCCCGTGTTGTCCTCACCCATTCTTTCGTAACGCCATTAACCATTAATTTAAAATATAGTTTCATTTTCCAGAGAAGATACCGTGGAAAATACAACGTTGCTTTGAATAACAATGAATCTGCACCTGATGACCAAAGGCCAACAAGGATGTAACACACACACACTAATAAAAGTCCGCTCCATAGTTCTAAATACAATATTTCGCCGCGAACACCAACAAGCGACAGCATTAGCTCAATGATGAGTGCCGCGATGATCACTCCCATCATATTAACAAATGCCGGTGTCAGCAATTCTATCAAAGCATCAGCCAATGTTAATGATGGATGCCGGATGGCGGCTTTCAACAATTTCGGTACGTAGCGCCGAACAATTGCAAATCTTCCGGTTTCCCACCGCGCGCGCTGGCTTTCTGCATTTTGAGGACGCGCCGGCATTGTTGCTATGACGCTTGCCTCAGGCGCGAAAACTGTTGTGATTCCATTGAGAAGAAGAATAATGCCATATTCTAAATCTTCGGTTAATGAATGAGCCTGCCACGGCACCTGCCGCATTGTTTCGGATGAAAAACACATTCCGTTTCCGCGTAAACCGGCAGAGCAGCCGATCACTTTTCTGCCAAGCGGGCGGACATAATTAAAAAGTGTGAACGCAACGCGTGCGACTTCAGAACTCCACGACCCCGGCTTCGGCTCTACAAGATCGGCGGCTTGAATTGAGCCATAGCTTTGTTCTAAATAATTATTCATCACATGAAGAAAATTTTTCGAAACGATGCTGTCGGCATCAATAACAACGTACGCTTCATAGTTTTTCGGATCGCCCGCCAAAAGATCAAAGCCCCACCGCAAAACACGCCCCTTTCCTCTGTGAAGAGAATCAACTCGTTCACAGACCCGCACATCGTTTGCTCTTGCGATTTCGGCGGTCAAATCGGTGCAATTGTCCGCCAGTACTATCACATCATACAATGTTCGAGGATATTCAATTCCAAGCAGACTTTTGACTGTTTTCTCAATTGTAAGTTCCTCATTATGTGCAGGAACAACGCACGCGAATCGTCTCAGTTTTTTTGTCTCCCGGAGAATTTTCTTCTTTGCAAAAAGCGCTAAAACGCTTAACAAAAAAAGATACAGGATAAAAAATCCCAGCAGTACAATCACAATCATTTCACTTATAGTGAGCATTAGAATTTTTTCCTATTCTACCGTTACGCTCTTTGCAAGGTTTCGCGGTTGATCAACATTGCATCCACGCAGAACTGCGATCTGATACGCAAGAAACTGCAATGGAACGATCGTCAGAATTGGGGTGAGCGCCTCAATCGTTTTAGGAATACGAATCACATAGTCGCTCACTTGTTCAACATCCTTGTCTTCCTCGTCAGCAACCGTAATGATTCTTCCCTTCCGCGCTTTCACTTCCTGAATATTGCTGAGAATTTTTTCATAGGTATGATCACGCGGGGCAAGAAAAACGACCGGCATGTTGGCGTCTATCAACGCAATGGGGCCGTGTTTCATTTCTGCTGCCGGATATCCTTCGGCATGGATGTACGAAATCTCCTTTAATTTAAGAGCTCCTTCAAGCGCATTGGGAAAATTGAAGCCGCGGCCAAGGTAGAGAAAATGCTGGCATTGATAAAACTCTTCAGCGATTCGCAGAATCGACGCGCTGTTGGTGAGAATCCGTTCGATTTTTCCGGGAAGCGATCTCAATTCACGAATCAACAACTGTCCTTCATCGCGGCTCATCGTTTTCTTTCGGGCAAGAGCAAGAGTAAGAAGCAGGAGAACGACGAGTTGTGAGGTATATGCTTTTGTCGAAGCAACTCCGATTTCCTGTCCCGCATTCATGAAGAGCGTCGCATCACATTCGCGGGCAATGCTGCTTTCAGCCGAATTGCAGATGCCTATCACGATGGCGCCTTTGCATTTTGCTTCACGAAGCGCCGCCAACGTGTCTGCGGTCTCTCCGCTTTGACTTATCGCGATCACCACATCATCCGGCATTAGCAGCGGATCGCGGTAGCGAAACTCGGACGCATATTCAACCTCGACAGGAATGTGTGTATAACGCTCCAGCATATATTCACCAACCAATCCGGCATGCCATGAAGTTCCGCATGCAACAATTGTGATTCGCCGGCTTCTCAAAATGTGCGGGAAAAAATCGAGAAGAGTACTGAGCCGGGCCGTTCCTTCCTCGTCGTCAAGACGTTCACAGAACGACTCTTCAATTGTTTGTGTCTGATCAAAAATTTCTTTCAGCATAAAATGTGGAAATCCATTTTTCTCCAGTTCTTCAGGTTCGCGTGTAACCTGCACTGCGTCCCGTTGGATTTCATTATTTGCGAGATCCGTGATGTTCACGCCATCGGGAGATATCACCGCCATTTCGCCGTCTGAAAGATAGAGCACGTTTGCCGTGTGCTTAAGAAACGCGGCAGGGTCCGACGCTACAAAATATTCTCCTTCGCCCAAGCCAACGACTAACGGACTCCCTTGCCGTGCAGCAATAATTGTTTCATGCTCATATGCAAAAAGGACAGCAATCGCATACGTTCCCTGAAGATCGGCAAGCGCTCGTCGAACCGCCGGTTCGAACGAGCCATCGGTGATCAAATATTCTTCGATGAGATGGGCGATAACTTCCGTGTCCGTTTCAGACATGAAGCGATGCTTTTCCTCGAGCCTTTTTCTCAATGCCGGATAATTTTCGATGATACCGTTATGAACAATGGCGATGCTTTCCGTACAATCGAATTGAGGATGAGCATTCGGCACAGACGGTTCTCCATGCGTTGCCCAGCGGGTATGCGCAATACCAACGGTTCCGACCCCGTGCAGCTCTTTCGCCGCTTCAACCAATAGCTCGACCTTACCGACAGTTTTCACCGAGCACAGGGATCGTCCGGAAACCACCGCGATTCCCGCCGAATCATAGCCGCGATATTCGAGACGGCGAAGCCCGTCAAAAAGCAGCGGGGCAGCATTTTTTTCTCCAAGATATCCTACGATACCACACATTATTCCTCCGTTGAGTTATTAGCTTTCATCGCACGAAGCGAGAAAAACGGTTTGCGTCGCTAACATTTGCTTTTCGTATTCCTGAAGCTCTTCATTGATCGGGTCAAGCACGATGGATTGTGCGATCGTGCGAAGCGCATCGCTGTTTTTGTGTTCTCTCGCCAACATTTGAATCGCAGCAACAATTGCCTGACGTCTTTTTTGCCGCTCTTCCAATTGCTTCTGGTACAATTCAAGCTGTTGCTGCTGCCGTTGTTCCTGTTTCTCAATAATTTTTTGTTCAAGTTTGAGGACATCTGCATTGAGCGGATCGATGATAATAACAAAGGCGAGTTCGCTCAGCGCTTCTTCAAGCCTGTTGCTGGCAAATAGTTCATTCACACGCTGCAGATACCGGCGGACATCGCCGTTGTGTTCGCGCTTACGGCCATACTTTTCATCATTTACTGTTTCGGATTTGTTCGGCTGTGCATGGCATACTTGCATTTCAACGGCCTCGCCGTAATTGCGCTTTTCAACCGCCGCATTTTTTTGCATCTCTTCGCCAACCCGCCGGGCTTCTTCCTGTGCGCTGCGAATCTTTTCTTCAAGCCTGCGTATTTTTTCGTTTACAGGATCAAACAAGTAGGCGCGGGCGATTTCATCAAGTGCACGATTGTATTCTTTCTTTTCACAATACGCCGCAGCGCGGACAAGAAACGCTGTAATCTTTTGTTCGATAGCGATGCGCTGGCGCTCTTCCTGTTTAAGTTTTTCCTCATCTTCTTTTTTGTCAGGCACCTGTGCTGTATTGTGCTGTGCGGCACCAAGCGCATCTTGCTGTACTTCTATGACATGACGAATATTTTTTTCCGCGCTTTGTATTTTTTCATTTGCAGGATCAAGCAAATAGGCGCGGGCAATTTCATCCAGTGCACGGTTGTATTCCTTTTTTTCAGAATACGAAGCAGCCTGCGAAAGGAATGATGCAATTTGCTGTTCGACTGCAGCGCGGCGTCCTTCAGTTTTGAGCTTTTCTTCTTCTGCTTTTTTTGTGAGCTGCTGAACTTTTTCCTGTTGTGCCGCCGCAAGTGTCCGGCGTTGAATCTCTATTGCTTCCCGCACCTTTTCTTCGAGGCTGAAAATTTTTTCATTCGCCGGATCAATCAAATACGCGCGGGTTATTTCATCAAGCGAGCGGCTATATTCCTTTTTCTCAAAGAAAGAAACTGCACGTGTAAGAAATACTTCAATCTTTTCTTCGACGGCGGGCAGGCGCTCTTCCTGTTTTCGTTTCAGTTCCTCGCTGGCATTGGGGGTATGCTTCTTTTCTGCCGCCGGTGCAGCGGAGTGTTGAGCTTCAATAACGGCGAGGTTCGAAAGATACTGCAATGGCGGAGGTGTTTTCGCTGCGCTGATCTGAGCCGGTGCAGAAAGCGCCGGCGTTGACTGAGCCGGCTTCGGAGTTGCCGCCGGCGACCGTTTTTCTTCTTCCATTTGTACATTCAGCAGCGCTTTCACACGCTCTTCATACGCCATTGCATAGAGATTACGCGGATCGCAGGATTGCGCCTTTACAATCACTTCCAAAGCGGCAGCAAGGTTTTCTTCTTTAACAAGCTTGTCTGCCTGCTTCAAGAGCGAAGCAACTTCATTCGCTCGCTCCGGACACTGTGTCGTTCCCATTGTTCTCTCCTCCTCGTGGTTCGTTAGTTAGTGAATTGTTATTTGATTACTCTTTTTCTCAAGCGTTAACGGCACCGGGCGAAAAAACCTGTTGCCTTCTGCATTTGCAAAAATAATCCCGCACTATTGATCAGCAACGCTCTTGCCATCTCTCAAAGCGAAATACCCGACGACAAATGCAAACGATGCCGTGTAATTAATCGCAGGTTCATTGACAAAATAATTTTTTACATTATCCTCATAACATTGTCCCGGATATTGAGATAGTATTTTCCCCTGAAGGCGGCTGAACCTGTTGCATCCTGAAACAAGCAAACCCGGTACCGGTGCATCGGTTCCATCCAGCATCGAAAATTGATGGTATGGGTGCATAACGGGATTTGTACCAACACCAGTCACGAAAGAGATTCCGAACGTGTTACGGCCAAGGATATAATGAAGCTGATCCAACGCTCCGTGAAGATAACTTTTCAGCCTCGTTGCTTCATACGCGTTAATCAAGTCAAAGGCATGTCCCATCATAACGCTGTTTGATCCCCAATAATATTCTTCCGGTGAAAGTACACAGCGATATCCGTTTTCTTTGATACGTTTCAACAACGTGTCAGAATATTTTGTCAGCGAGGCGACGATAAATGAATGAGCTTCATAGTTACGAACATCGACAGGAACGTTGAGATAGGAGTAATAGGCGAAGTTTTGCACGTGCTGCCAACTCACAGTATAATTGACTCCGCCAAGTGCTTTGTAATTAGACAAAAAATATTCGTGATAGATCGAATTGCCGGTAGTGCGATACAGTTCAACCGAAGCCCACAGCCGCTCGTCTGCATCTTGCTCGTCACCATATTCTCCTCCTTCAATACCGGCAGGGTTTCTAAAACCTCCTGCGGGTACAATGGATTCATGCTTCTGAAGAAAATTCCACGCTCTGATAGAAGCGCGCAACAATATTTGTGCAAATCCCTTGTCCCACCGGTTAAACAAGCGCGCCCCCAGCGCCGTAACAGCAGCAAAATCGCCTGTTGACGCACTGCTGACACCAAAAATATATTGAGTATCGGTTTCTTCCTGAGGCAAGTGTTCTCCCGTCCATTGTTTGATCGACACTTTGTGATACACTGCGCCATCATCGCGCTGCATTTTGAGCAGCCACAGTAAACCCCACCGCGCTTCATCAAGAATATCCGGAATACCGTTATGCGATTCCGGAATATTCAGTTGGCCGTCGCTAAATTTTTCCGGAAGAAAATCGTACAGATATAAAAGAAAGGCAGCGCTGACCGCCGTTGTCGGAACGAATTTATTATAATCGCCTGCATCATGCCATCCTCCGGCAACGTCCTTGTTTTTTTTATGGTCGTCAAAAAAGTGCGCCGGCAAAATATGACACGCCGGATGTTTCCACTGCGCCCCGTTGTCAACCGCTGTGCCGCAACGCTGGTAATAAAAACTTTGCAGGGATGCTATCGCCGCTTTGATATAAGCATTGTCACCGATGATAAATCCGCCTGAATGTTTTGTTGTATCGCGCAGAACAATGCGATATTGGCCGGGTGTTGTAAGGGAAGAAAAGTCAATCGCAAAAGTTGTATCGCCTGTATTCTGATCAACGGCGCCGACAGGATCGGCATCTCCGCTCAAAACCGCCTTATTCGTTTGCGTGTCAATAATTCTGAACCCTCTGTGGTTGTAATTTTTAATGAATGCAAGCTTCTGATCATTCGGGCGATATCCTAATTGATCAACGAGAACAGTTGACTGCGCCCGGCTTGGCTCTTGGCACGACATCAAACAAATGGCACTCAGCAAAACAAACATCCATCTACATGAAACCTGCATGGCATTTCTCTCTTCAGTAGTTTATCATCATGAAAATTTTCATAAGCATGGATAGTTCAGCAATTCCTGCTATGCGAAAAATGAGTTGTGCAACTTTTTGTGTAGGATGAGGAACACGAAGGAACTCAGACTTTTGGATGGATTCTGTTCGCCGGGTACATTCCTGTGCCGCTTCAAGTAATCCTTTTTGATGCGGCTTACGTAAGATTTTCCATCCTTCCGACGCCGCTTTTCGGCGCACTTCATCAGAGCAATTCCGTGGTGCATAGCTGAATTCAGTCTCTTCCAACATGCTAATATCTTCGTCAGAATCGCCGATGGCAGCGGTGGTCTCGTCGCTGCTGTGCAAATATTCCCTGACGAACCGAACTCCTCTTCCCTTGCTGCAGTTTTTCTGAACGATGTACGTATCCTCACTACGTGCAATGAAGGTCAACTTGTGAAGATTATGCTGCACCAATAGATTTTTCGTTTCCTCAACGCTTAATCCCGATGTGCGGCGGCCGCTGTAGCGATAGACCCGGATTGAATACCGGTACTCAGAATCAATGAAGACACCAGGCAGCGCTCGGATTGCCTCGCGGCAGCGATGCAGTTGTTTCTCGCCGTCATTATCGATGAGCGGGATTTCATGCCCCTGCGCGCTGTCAAAAAATACGCTGCCATATTCTGCAATACCGCCTTGAAAATTGTACGTCGTGCAGTACGATTTCACATGATGAATACTTCTGCCGGTATTAAGAACAATTGACCATCCGTCTCTTTGCAGGCACGCAACCGCTTGCACACCGCTTATTGTTGTGTGCGGAAAGCCGAGCACTTCCGTATCATACACACCGTCCAAATCCAAAAAGAAAAGTTTCTTTGTCCATTGGCGGCCGACAGAATTTTGGAGCAACCCTGCAGCGAAATGATTCATCGTGTTCGCCAAAAACGTGCGTGCGTACGTCGCCCGTTCATTACCTGCCTCGTTGTATTGATGGAGATGCAATCGCTGAGCAGATTCGACAGCCTTTCTCATCGCCATCGTCCCATAAAGAAGTTTATAAAGAAGAAGGCGGTCTCTGACCGAGTCATCGCCGCTACCCTTCACGTAGGATTGTATGAATTCTTCCTCTGTGTTTCCCGGCATTTGAAACTCAAAAATCGCGCCGGCAATATCGTATGCTGCATCAACAACATCGAGTTCCGGTGCACCAAAACCATGGTGCTCAAAATCTATTTTGAACACATTCTTACCGTCCTGAAGCCATTCGCTGGGCGAAAGCTTTCCATCAATTACGGCAGGAGCGCAACGAAGTCTTGCATGAATGTCCGGCAAAAGTTTTTTGTCAATGAGACGGCCAAGATAATTGCCGTATGCGCGGCGTACAATTCCAAGAATTTCAAGCCAACCCCATCCATAATCAGGATTCCCGCTGCGCGGATCTTCTTTCAAACGCAGGCGTTTCGCCCGGGCAATAAGATACGAAGCGATTACATCGGGAGAAACTGTCGCTGTCGTTTCCTTTGAAGAAATATCAATCCATTCCATAAAAAGAAAACCATTTCGCAGTCCGATGCATTCAGGAACAAAATCACGCATACGTTTTGCTATAATAAACGCGTGATACCCTAACCATCCCCATCCTACACTTTTTGCGATGATTCGCCGAGCCTCGGACCCGCTGTGATTATTGCCGGAATGAAGTTCATACAATCGTTTCAAACGCACCTGAAAGCCTTCAGAATAATGAAGCTGTAAGTGCAAATTGATTGCTTCTATCTCCATATTTTCCTTAACGCTGATATTATCCCATCGCTCACCGTGAAAATAATGCAGCGCCAATTCTTCGATGGCAGGCAATCGCATAAGTTTTTGTTTATACAGCTCACTATGTTCAAGAGTAATAATTTTTGATCCCACTGTTTTATTAATTTTGTCTGACCACTCAGTTTCGAATGAATGTTTGGGAAACAAGAATACAATTCTGTTAGGCGAGATTCTGTGCGCCCGGAGAATTCTCGAAGCTAACAGCAGCGTTTGACCTGAATTCGGGTAATCGTCAATGACAAGAACAGGAGACGAGCGAAACTGCGACCGCCGCAATGCCCGTTTCTCCCAACGTGACAGGCCCTCTTTCGGACGAATAGACATCCACGAAACGTTCGGCCAACCGAGCGAAGAAAGATATGCCTTTGCCAGCGGAGCAAAATATGCTCCCGCCGTACGAAGCCCAATGATCATCACCGGTGAATACTGGTTGTTGCTTTGAGCGACAAATTTTTGAACTAACGAAAAAACATCGAAGTGAGTTAAATCCTGACAGCGATATCCTTCGTGTATTTTCATCTTTCGCCGTAACACCGTATCGGGCAGCACAACATTGGACAGCGCGTCTATTTTCTTTTTGAATTCGACAAGACGCTCCGAACGCGGAGCCGTGTTTTCTACGAGCATGACACACGCCTGTTCAACGCAGCGATCCCATTTTCTTTTCCATTGAACAATGCGTTTTCTGAAAAATGCATTCACCATTCGCGAACGGGAATTAAGAATGCGCTCTACAATAGAAAACATAAGACTCCAGCGGGGAAAACGATCCCCGAGCCGGCCAAGCCTCCATTGACGTGCAGAAAGAAAATCATCCACCGCACATCCGATGGCGCAGACGAAGAGATACAGATTAATGATGCTTTCTTCCTTTTGCCACTCTTGCTGTAGCGAAGAGTAGCGGTCAAGCTCTTCACGAAGCCGCTGGAATAATTCGCGGACCGTTAAATATGGATTGAGGCACCACTCGTAGTTAGAGTAAAACTGTAATTCCGAGTCTTGCGCACTGCGCGTTGATATCGTTGTTGCTGCAATCATGTTTCTCTTTTTTGTCTTTTAGTGCAGTGAAGAGTAAAAAAATACCGCAGCTCTTCAGTGTGGATGATGTTCTGCTGAACGCGCATTCATCCTCTTTTGCCACGCTTTGAATCTCCGCAATAACCTAATAGACATATCCTGTCCCAGCGCCAGCGATCCGTCAATTGTCCACGGATAAATTCGATATGTGATAAATGAATAAATGTTGTCGGTCCATATTCTGATCCACGGTTCATCATTTCCCAAAAACTCAAAGCTTTTTAAGCGACGATCAAACGCGGAGCGTATCGCTTCATGCATAAGCAAGGTGCCGGGCGAACAGCGGGCAAATGCTTCATCATAGCCGATTTTGAACGTCCAAAATCGCTCGGCGTACTCAACGGCAAGCTGTGCCGCAACTGCATTGCCGTTGATGCGCATGTAACACGTGCGAAGAATTCCCTGACAAGCCGCTATATGTGCATACAATGAAAAAAAGCGCTTCAATTCTTGAATTGACTGCATGCTCGTGCCGTTGCGCTCTTTCCAGCCTGCGGCTTCGACACGGAAAATTTCCTCCAAATGATTATCTACATCAGCTTCTTTGGGGGCTGTAATTTCGAATTCTACCTTGCCAAACTCTTCTGCATGTCGCCGGGCACGCCGCAGACTTGAGCGGCGGCTCGCGGAAATTCCTTTTTCAAATTCTTCCCACGATGACGCAATCGTGATTGAAGGAGCCCACGACGGCTCCTTGAGGGTGAAAACGAACGGAAGCCGCATTCGTTCTTTCAGTGACAGCGATTCTAAGGAATTCAGCGACAGCCTTCCTACCACCATCGGCTTTCGTATTGCATGAATCGCACTCAGCAATCGCTGCAACGATTCTTCATCACGATAAATAAATCCGCACGGTTCCCGGAGTAATGATGCGCCGAGCAATTCCAAGCGCTCAATCCCATCGGCATGGACAAGCGCTAAAGGAGCCGCGGCGATAATTTCATATGCCGTACGCACAACAATAACCGAAAGCTTCGTCGGCGGACAAAAAGCCCGCGCACAAGCAGCAAACCATTCGTGTGAAAGCAGCGGCGATTGAAATTTTTTCGCAAGTCTGTTCCATGCATCTCCCAGCGATAAAAACTCGCTCACATCATTGACAATCTCAACACGATATTCTTCTTGCGAATGGCGACTGTCTTCACGCGGCGGTCTGAGCGCTTCTTCGGTACTTGTGCGTGCAATCGTGTTTGCCCTACGCATCAACGGTTTTGCAATTTCCTGTTTCATGGTCCAGATCATTTATTCATTCCACGGACTGTCTGTTTCTATGGCAGAAGCAATGAACGACTCTTTTTCCGTTCCGCCTTTGGCGTCATTTCCAATTTCTTTATTATCCTTCTCGCCGCTCATAACGGGTTTACGGGTTTCATTCACTTGTTTCCGCACCTCATCAACTGCTGAAATCACATTGGATAATGCGCTTTCATTCTGTGATGAAAAATGCGGCGATGAAATAAAATGTTGAAGTTTTTCGTCAGTGCGTAAAAAGCTGTCGCGAAGAATCCACCACACTATTTTCGGCCGTTCCAGCGCAAAGGAAATATTATACGGCATGGAAGGATATCCATAGGGGATGTACAGCCTTCGTCCGATCTCATGTACGTTCACATCGTGAATGCTCAACCACGGCAGCCCCAGCATCTGTTCGAGTTCGCACTGTGTACCGCTTTCACGCAGCATTCTCACCGCTTCTTTAGCAAGCCGTGCTTCGTGTGTTGCAACGCTGACATAGTTTTTGCTTCCCGCAAACATATCAATCAATTTAAGGTAACGGCGGCGTACATCGTTACATTGACCGGACGGATCGTTCCATTGCCCCTTTACAATGCGAACAGGAATTTGCAGATCGAGAATTTTTTCAGCATCGCGGACACTTCGCTGCCACCGCGCCGGAAGAGTATAGCCAATGTTTTGGTACCGCTTCAGCCCGTATTCAAGGAGCGCAAACGACTGCGGCGCAGCTTCAGGATGCTGCGCATCGATGTGAAGAGGAATGTCCAGCGCTTTTGCATGCCAGACAACATCGCTTAGAAGCGTTGATGAAAAATGAATAGCTGTCAGCTTGATCGAGAGCCGGCAGTCTGCTTTCATATCGGCAATGGCATTCAGAGCGCGTACATATTGAAATGCAACAAGAGCAGGAGTATCATACGGCCGTTCCCACAGACACAGAGTGATCTTCCACCCGTTATCGGAAGCGCCGCGGCATACATCAATTGCGTTTGAAAGAGTCGGCCCTGCTGTATGCGAGCCTGCAAGAAATCTCATCGTTTTTACTTTTAAATCCTTTATCATATCACACCTCATCCATTGTTACTGCATTCACAAATGAACGATGTCTTGAAATGATGGAACGGCTTTTGCAGTCGCCGGCTGCTGTTTGCTGAGCAGGCGTGGTCCCGTTGGTGCTGGCGGTTGTTTGACCGTATCCCGGCTGAAGAGCCGTTGAACATTTCTTTTTACAAAAGCAAACAGAGAAACCAGAAAAGGGCGCATGTCGTTATGGTCGAACACCCTGTAATATTTTTTTCTCCACAGCGACTGAAGGTATGTTTTCAGCGTCCACTCGCCGGTCGTGCGGTACCCTTCGAAAAAGGCACGCACATCTTGTTTCAAATAAAGAAACCGCACGTCGTTTTTATAGAATACCTGAGCGGCAATTTCTTCTCCACGCTGATCTTGATGAGCGATGTAGACAAGATTCGCGCCGGCAAACGCACCGACGACTTCCCACAAATTGTACCGCGGATTAATCTCAAGAATTTTGAATTCTTCGTCCCGCGGATCCCACTTAAAGTCGATCTTCGCAATTCCTCTGAATTGAATTCGCTGCAAATATTCTACGCTCAATTGTGCAAGGGTCGGGTGGTAGATCGTCCTTACATAGGCACTTCCGCCTGTATGCGGCGGATATGTTCGAATTTTCCGTCCGATGAAATAGCCGACGCATCGGGACTGCTCATCAAAATATCCGTGGAAACTTAAAATATTTTCGTCGCCGCCTTCGATATATGATTGAATAAGATAGCCCGAGTTGCGTGCAGGAAGGGCCCGGCAAAAATCGATCAGCTCTTCTTTCGATGAAATACGGCGAAGCGCTTTTTTGTACGGACCGAATTTTATTTTTTGTTCTTCCGTTTCCCATACCCAGTCCATACTGAACGCCGGCTTGACAATACATGGATATTGAATGAGTGAAACGGCGCCGCTAAGATCATCCGCATTTTTGACTATCACCGTTTCGGGAACCGGAAGCCCGTAATTTTTTGCAAACTTACTGAAGCTTACCTTATTGAACAAACATTCAAGAAGATCATCCGGCGGCAGAAGAAATTTGTACCAGGAACTGAGCCTGTTTCGGTACCGCCAGACAAATGAAAGCTCAGCATCTGAGGCATAGTACAGCACCGGCAGCTCTTTTTGCTGCCGCGCAAACGCTTCGAGACATTGCGCAATTTCCTCTTCATTGCTTCGCTGAAACGGCGGAAGAAAGATTTTCCCTGAACAGTTCCGCGAATAATATGCAATATCATCCCGCTGAGACGAAGCAACCGCCGTGCGAATTCCCGCCATTGCCAGTGTGCGGACAATATCAAAAGCAGCCGGCGATCCGCCCGACGTTATGACAACTGCTGTCGATGGATTCTGATCAACGATGTTCTGCATTGGATTTACACCTGTACTCTTTCCTGTTCAACATGTTGTTCTATTTCGATGGTGATTTTTCTTTTTCTATCGCTTGCACTGCGAATGTTCTTTCGCTGTGAGTGAACCCGCCTTCTGCGAACAATCCTTGCCAGAAGCCGCCGCATATGATTTCCCCACATCGAGAAAAACGGAACCGGATCATCAAATGCAAAATACCCGGCTTCATTGATGCCGCGAAAAGAATGTATCCAGCCGCTGAACGATAATTTTCTGTCTCTAACATAACGGTATGATGAAAGCAGATCGTTATCTTCGACAATCCATTTTCGGTTTTCCCATGGAACTGTCGGAGAAACCTGCTGGTCTGTAAGCGCAAGATACAACGCACGCACCACGTCCATTCCGTTTCTTCCGACGAACAACCGAAACGTTGCTCCGATTCTCGGATTCACAGCAAGAACTTTGAAGCGCTCATCCTGCGCATCGAATCGAAAATCAATATCCACAATCCCGTGGTAACCGATCGCTTTCATAAATTCTTGTGCGGAGGACGCAACCATTTCATTCCACCTGGAAATTCCGAGAGACATCATGCCGGCGTAAATAGGATATTGCCGGATTTTTTTTCCGGTGAAAGCAACAAGACAATCGGAATTCTTGTCGAAGAACCCATTAAAAGTCCATGCACAATCATCCCGCCCCGGAATATATTTCTGAATCATGATATTCGGATTGCCGTCGTCTTCCATACCATCATATTTTTCCATTAACTGTTCGGCATTATGAACGAGAACTGCCTTTCCCGCTAAATGCAGCTTGCGCCTGTCAATCCTTTTGAGAAGAAGCGGATACGATAATGTCTCGGACAATTGAAGCGCTTCATTTCTTGACGCAGGAAAATAAGAATCAGGTATCGGAATGCCATGCCGTCTGGCAAGAAAATACATTTCTTTTTTATGACACAGCGATCGTATCAAACCGGCGGGCTGATACGGAAACATAAATCCTTCTTTCAATACATCCGCGCACTGCGCGACAAGCATCGTTGTTTCGTCGCTGGTCGGGATCAGAATAGCGCGTTTTTTGAACCGCTTGCTCAGGCTCAGCAAAAACTCCGCAGAATCTTCAAAAGGTGCATCGTCAATATCCCAGCGAAAACTTTTCCTGCAGAAACGGGATTGCATCGCCGGAAAATGCCGCGCACGGTCAACACCGTAAACAGAAATGCCGAGCCGGCCGAGGCTGCGCATGATGCCAAGTCCGCCATAATGTTCCGTTTTCAAAACGACTACGGGAGTGGAAGTATCTTTCATATTCATAACGATGATGCTTTTATTTGAATGAACATCTATGACCTTTACACTTTCGCTTCAAAAAGCTCACGCTGTGCGAGTTGGCCTGCAGCCTGCGGGCGAAGATGAAGTTTCCTGAATGCATCGAAATGAAGCCCGCGGCGATAACTTTCCGTCTGCAAAAGATCTTCAAGGCGAACATTGCACAGATGAACATCGCGGCCAAAATAATCCAGCAGAGAAAATTGGCTGTGCAAGTCAGGAGCTTCGAACATAACGGTGTGCAGTCCGAATGTCTTCGCAAATCGGTCGGCATACGGATAGTTGAGCATGCCTCGTCTGTTGAATAAGCCGCTGTGCCATATACTTTCCCGGGCTTTCACAACAAGTTGAATGGCGCCGGCATCCAGCCATTCCTGACCCTGATTGATCATCGAATCGGCAGCTTTCTTTCCCGAAATACCCGACGAGTGCTTTCCTAATTCAAATTGCACTTCAAGCTCTCTTTCTATGGCGGCAGAAACAACCGTTTTCGGTTTCTGGTGAACTTCTGTTACGCGGGACATTACTTCGACTCTCGACACACCGATATCGGCACACAGGTCGAGGTAGTCAGTAAGCTTTCTCAACGAAAGAGCAATTTCAAGAGACGATCCCCCGGTGACCGTTGGAACATTATAGCGCCGCGCAGCCGCCACTTTTTGACGCGTTGCATTTTCGTCTGCGACCAGCCACCCGGACATTCCGATTTTCATTATGGAAACCAAATGTGAACTTTGATCCATGTGACTTTCAAATGTCATCGGATCGCAACCAATATCCACCGGACTGGTCAATGGCGGTATTTTCGGAATGCCGAGTTCACGTAAATATTCGCTTGTATGAAAACGTCGTTTCAAAACCACTTCGTCATTAATTTGTTTCATAATTATCTGTCTCCTCGATGTAACTCATTATCATGTTTTAGAAATAGCGGTACCATTGTGATTCATGAACTCTTTTTTCGGAATTTTTTTTACCATGCGCGACGCAAACAACCATGCGTAGGTGAAAAGAAATTTCCACATGCCGTGCACCTGTAATTGCACAGACAACAATTTCCACTCACCGGAAACGCGCCGTCCGGCTTTTTCGATAACACGAGCAATCCGGTACAGTATAACTCTCGGCGCTTTTTTTGTTCGTGGATTAAACACGTGAATATCCGTGTTGCGGGCGACGCCGTTTGCCAATTCAAACTTGTATGTCTCCGCGCCGCGCTGAAAATCAACAATTCCAATTCCGCCGTGTATTGCATCTTCAATCATCGTCAGCAGCAATGCCATGCTCGGTCTTTTCTTTGCGCCGGGAACCGCATCATCGAATCCGGAAAGATAATCGTAGCATCGCCCCTTAAAAACGAAACTGACGCGCACGGCAATGCGCACTCCGGCAAATCGAATCGCTTTGAACCACAGCGCGCCTTGCTTATACAACGCACTGAGAACATCGTTCTGAAACTGTGTGAACCTGCGGTCAGAAAAAAGGCCGGTGTAGCCCAACCGGTTCCATCGCAGTTGGTGCAGGTGAACGAGATCGAGAAATGCGCTTGTAAAAGATGGCCATGTTACAATCGTTTCAATCGAGTATGGCGGATGCCCGGCAAAATCTTTCTTTGCCCGGCGCACCTGATGCTGAACACTTGGATAAAGGTTCAGGTATTCATCCATTGACTGCGGTACGGTAAGGAAAGGACAAATCTCACCATCCGCGATAGTGTACTGCCACTGCGTGTTCTTCAGTTCTGGCAGAACATATTTGCTCAGAGCACTTTCCGGCGGTACATCCTGGAAATGAATTTCATCAAAAATGTTTTCGTGCTTCGCAAGATACGCCGCAAATTCCCGCGCGATTTCCTCGCCGTATTCGGGCAGCACAATGATGTCGAGATAATCGCTGGGACCATATTCCGCCGGCAAGCCGCGATTCTGTTTTGATGCAATGCCGCAGCCGAGCACGCGGAGGCGGCGGTAGATCACAGTTTCTCTCACACAATAATTTTGAAGAAACAACGGAATGATACCAACAAGGCTGCCGCCGCGCCGGAACACGACGATATGAAGCTGATGTTTGCCTCCATAATGTTTCCACCAGAACCATTGCCACGCAAACGTTTGGTAAATATGAACAGGGCATTTTTCAACAAGTTCTTCCCATTCGCTGCGAAGCAGCAGGAATTCAGTTTCGCGCTCGATCGCTTTTGCTTCAAGCGGAACGTTTTCCCTTTTCAACTGCGGCGCGGGTCGTTCCGATTTCCTCACGCGCTCAACGGGCGCGCGGTCCTGAAGTAGTACCGGAGCTTCAGCTCTTGAATTTTTCATAGGCATTCACAGAATGATGAAGTGATTCGACAGAACGAAGCGGCGGCGCAAGCACCTCGTTTTCATACCCGAGATGTTTTTTCCGGAGAATTTTTCCCGCAGTCCATCGCATCCAACTGTAATACTGAAATAAGTTCGAGACTCGTACTGCCAGCTTTGAAGCCGTTGTTGAGTTCAGTATAGGAATGCGGCGCAATTCGTACACATCCCTTCCAAAAAAAGCGGGGCCCGACCACACACTGCACGCATGGACAAATCCCGCACTTGCGACCATTTGCTTTACAGTTTCATTGACAAGCCCGTACGGATATGAAAAACTGAGCACCGGCGCGTTGAGAAGAATTTCAAGAAGAACACGCGCGCGCGAAATTTCTTCCCATGCACATTCTTCTTTTACATCGGTGAGTTTTATGTGAGTCATTGAATGCGCACCAATTTCCATTCCGGCTTCGTGCATTTCCAAAATATGATTGTCGCTCAAAAGAGGCGCCTGCGGAAGTTTGAGATGTGCATCCCATACATTCGTTTTAATTGACCGGTCTCCAAGGACGAAAACCACCGCCTTCATGCCGAATTCCTGCAGCAATGGGAATGCAACTTGATATGTATCGAGATATCCGTCATCGAATGTTAAAATGATCGGCTTGTGCGGCAGCTCTAATTGTTTCTCGCAGGCGACCCGATAATCTTCGAACGTAATGGGTGTGAATCCCCATCGGTCAAGCCATTCGAGATGTTTACGGAAGTCACTTTCATGGAGACAGAATTTGCAGGAATTTTCTTTTCCTGCTTCTTTAACGATACGATGATAAACCAGAATTTTAATCGCGTGAGAACCGTTCTGCCTCAACGATTCGCCTTCCGCTTTTTCCGGCGGTTGTGTTTGATATGTACGTTCTGGAATCATAGTCAGCCCGCTGCTTTCTTCAAATGACGGTGAGAGATTTTGCCGCATCACTGCACCGCAATTTGACGCTTAAACGCATTGCCGTCAGTATCACAGATACTTTGAGGCTCGATCCTGTGAAAAATATTTTCGTAACATTCTTCCATGCGGCGGCTTATGATAGTCCAATCGTAACGCATATGTGCCACTTCGTATCCGCATGCAGCAAGCCGCTCTCTTTTTTGCTTGTCGTGCAAAAGTTCAATCACTGCATTTGCAAATGACGAAGGGTCATCCCGCACCAGCAATGATTCGCCGTCCTGAACATCGATTCCCTCGCAGCCAATGCTGGTTGTGACAATGGGTTTGTTCACTGCCATCGCCTCAACAATTTTCAGGCGTGTTCCCCCGCCCATGCGGAGCGGCACAACATAGACACTCGATTTTTGTATGTACGGCCGCACGTCATCAACATAGCCGGTAATGATAACATTGTTCGATGCCTGTCGTAAAAGCCTTTTCGGCGGACGGCTTCCAACGATGTAGATTTTTGCTTGCGGAATTTTTTTGAGTATACGTGGGAAAATTTCGCTGAGGAAATACAGCATCCCGTCGTAGTTTGGGACGTACCCCATCATCCCGGTGAAAACAAGTGAATATGGCTCTACCGGACCTGTCGACGGAGTGAAGTATGAAGTGTCGACGCCATTCGGAATAACATATTTCGGAATTTCCGGCACATCATTGTCGAGAATCGCCTTATCCCGCGGAGATGTCACAAAAATTGCATCATTCTTCCTGCACGCTTCAATTTCTTCAGAAAGAAATGCTTTATACTCTCTCTGATAATACAGTCGGCGACCGAGCGATGGAGCGCTCTCCCCCATTCTCCGGAAGTTATCATATTCCACATTATGCGCATCGAGAATTTTGACGGCATCCGTTTTAAAATTAAATGTGCCCATGATAGCGAATTCCAATTGCACAATATCGAATTCATTTTTCTGCAACAACTGGTCAATAAGCTGCTGCATGGTATGCGTGTAGGTGATCAGGTGAGTAAAGCTCTGCTTCGTTAGAAGTGCGTAACACTGCCCGATCCGGCGATGGTGTTGGGTCCAAGGATACGGAAGCAGATGAATATTCTCCAGCCGGTTTCCGAAATGTTCCCGAAGAAGTCGGTAATCGTCGCGCCCGCCGTACGTCACCACCGTTACGTTATGGCGCAACGACATGTGCTTAAGCAAATGATAAATGCGCAGCGCTCCGCCAAATGTAGGAGGGACCGGTGGGTACGGCATGGCATGCAGAATTTTCATATGCTCGTTTCCTTTTCCGCCAAAGGCTGATCAGCCTTCGGCTGAGAGAATACAAATAATGTTTTCAGATTGCGGTACGAGAAAAAGCGTTTGATAAAAATCATTTCTTGCGGCTCAAGCGCCTTCAACGAAACCAATGCCACACAGTAAACGATGAGACCGATAAATCCGCTGATGATCCACGGAATACTTTCGTTGTGCATCAATGCAAGAACCGCCATCATAAGCAGCCCGGAAATGATGCCTTTCACCGGTGTATCTATTTTCGTTCCCTTCAAAATGTCCGCGGGAAGCAGCACTAACGCCATGATCATGACAAAAAATTCCGTAAGCAGAGTTGCCAATGCGGCACCGATTCCGCCATTGCCTTGGTGCAGTTGAGTAAACGGAATGAGGAAATAGTTCAGAACAGGATTCAATATCATTGCGATGAACGCTGTTACTGTCCATTGCCGTTGACGATCCGCTGCAAATATCGTTGTGCCCAGGACAAAATCGATATACACAAGAAGAAGCCCGGTGGAAAAAATTTTCAGCAGAAGCGACGAAGGCCCAAATTGATCGGCGCCAAAAAACAGAGCGATGATCTCGTCGGAAAAAGCGAAAACTGAAATGCTGATCGGGATTCCTGCCAGAAGAATGAAATGCAGGCTCTTTTGCGTTGTCACTGCGAGGCTGTTGTCTCCTCTTCCCCATAACTTTGAAAAAACCGGAAATACTGCAATCGAAAAAATGCTCGGCAAGAACATCAGAACATCAAAAAAGCGATACGCCGCCCCGTACCAGCCTACCACTGCAGCCGGAACCAACAACGAGAGCATCACCGCATCTATTCTATAGTAAATGATTGAAAACATTGACCAAAGAAAATATGGAACCGATGCACGAAAGATTTTTCCCATTTCCTCCCACCGGGGGCGCAACAGATGAGGTGCGATATGTGACGTGAACCGCGAAACGACAAGAAGATTGAGCAGTGTACTAATTCCCATGATCACGGTAATCGTAATTGCGCCTGCGCCAAAGAGCAACGCGGCAACACCGGCGGAAGTCACAAACGCACGCTCTACAATTGCACCAAGCGAAGGAAACTGCATCATTTCCACTCCCTGAAAACAGCTATACAAAACCCTTCCCACGCCTTCCCAAAGTTTTGAAATGCAAAGAATTGCAAGAAGGACATTGATTTCTTTCGAATACCCTGCAACGAAAGCAAACACAATCAGCAGCAGCAGCGCAATTGCCCAGAGGATTGTGCGCAATGCGATTGAATTTGAAATAAGGGACGACGCTTGTTCCCTGCTGCACGCAATCTCTTTTGCAATGTAGTAGCTACCGCCGAATTCAATTAAGATTTGAAGAATGATCGCCACAGAAATTGCAAGGTACAATCGCCCGTATTCTTCGCTTCCGAGATAGCGGGGCAAAAAAAGCATTAAGATGAAACTCGAGACCCATGTAATCATCTGCGAGCTCATCATCACCGTGGTGTTCTTTGCAACGGAATGTGCAATATCAGCATTCATGAGAATACGATGCCTTTGATAATCTTTTGAAGGCGTTTCGGAAAAAACCGTTTCGCAAAAATGATGGACAAAAACATCGGAATCTCAATAACCACCCGATCCCATTTTGCCTTAGGTTCTTGAATAAACCGGTACAACCATTCAAGCCCGATTTTACGGAGCCACATCGGCGCCCTCTTCCGTGTTAATGAGAGAAAATCAAAAAGGCCTCCGACCGCCATACAAACTTTTGCGTTCAATTCATAGGCATGACGGATGCTCCAAATTTCCTGCTGCGGCGTTCCAAGCGCCACGAGAAGAATGTCCGGATGCTTTGCATTAATTTCCTCGACGATCGCTTTTTCTTCCTCCGGTTTGAAATACCCTTCACGGAATCCGACGATACGAAGCCGCGGATACGTGAGAAGAAGCAGCATGCAGCATCGTTCGACAACGTAGGATTTTGCTCCAAGCAAGTACACAGACCAGCCGCGCTCTTCTGCAATTTTCAGAATCGCCGGAGTGAAATCTGTTCCGTTAAGGTTTTCCACGATTGAATGTCCCATGATACTGCTGCCGATCTTTAACCCGCTGCCATCTGCCAGGACCAAATCTCCAAGATTGATGCAATGTTTTAAAACGTGATTGCGTTGTGCGACGCAAATGCTGTGAACGTTGGTGAAAAATATTTTTCGTAAGCGTCCAGAGTTTTTTTCAACGTAATGGCTGACAATTGCCCGCGCAGCTTCGCCGTCAATATTATCCACCCGCGTTCCTAACAGATAAAAGCTCCGGAGATTAAAGCGACGTTCCGCTGCCGGCGATTCTTTTTCCGCTTCGTAACGCAGCGGTGCAGGCGCTCGCTCAAGATTTTCTGCGGTATGTTGTACTGCGGCTCGTTCCACGGTTTATTAGCTTTCTTCTGCCGTTGTTTCTTTATTCATTGCAGTATTCGAATCCCGCGAATCAATGTATTCCAACGCCGGAATTAATCCCATGAGCGTACCGAGATATACCATATTGCGGTAGTATGTCAGTTGAAGATCGTAGTACGACACAATAATCTGATTAACCGCAGCAACGACTGCCAAAGCGCATATTGCTTTCAGGTAAGGGTTTTTCAATCTGATGAACACGCTTGCCCCGTGACATGCAAAGCAATCGAGAAAAAACCAAAAGAGGAAATATCCGACTGCGCCCGTTTTGACAATTAACCACAGCACTTCATCGTGCGGAATATAATCGCGCAGCGGAAATGCAATCGGTACTAACTTTATCGGCTGCAGATATTTGTTGCCGAAACCAATGCCAATGACCGGAGCGGTTTTAACGGTCGCGGCAAGATCAAACTTTTCTTGTTCGCGGTAGAGATTTGAGTAATACCGGTCGCCGGCTTCTTCTTTATCGTTACTTAATGCCGTTTTTATCAGTTTCACCGGCGATGCAAGTTTGCTTTCGCTGTTCCAAAATATTCCTACATATAATCCCATAAAAATCAGGAATGGAAAAGCGCCTTTCACTAATGCCCATCGCTGTTGTGAAGGAAGCAGCACAAAAAATGCCGTCAGTGTCGGAACAATTGCGGCGTACGCTGCACGCCGCTGCCCAGCAAAGAAACCCATCAAAAGCGGGAACAATAAGAGAATCAAGGCAAGCCGCTGTCCGGTTTTTGCTTCGAACAATACTAACGCCAGCAGCAACACAATAAGTGTGAACATGAACACAGGGTCTTCATGATTGGTCAGTGTCGCAATCCCTCGAAAGCTCAATCCAAGATGAATGAAACGCACAATTGCCTGCAGAGCTTTGAACGTGATCGCAAAGATGCACACCCATAACAATATTCGAAGGTCCTTTTCTGTCTGCACAATCTGAGGAACGAGGGCATACATTGCTCCGAAATAAAAAAGCGCACGCACTTCCCATAACGCAGGAAGAAAGTTTCCGCCCTTTTGAAGGCCGTACACAACAGAGGCGATAATTCCAACAAAAAATGCCACCATGGCTCCCCATACCGGGACGCGGTTGAGGTGCGCGTTCTTCCTAAAACAAATCACACAAAACCACACGACAAGAATGAACAGCAAGTGAAGTTCAAGAGGATTGACGACCGCTGCACTAACAGTTGGCAGGTATGGAATTTCTTTCAGGTTGAGGAAATATGAAACCTTCAGTGTTATCGGATCGAAATCGGGAATAGTAAACTGATCGAATACGAGCACAAACCCGATGAAGAGGTAAAATCCCCACTCCACACGGAACAACGTCAACGTTGCGACAATGGTAAGCCCCACGAATGCAACGGCGGCAAAAATATTTCCGTACGTCACTACAAGTATGGAAGAAACACCAAGTGTTCCAATCACCATGATGAGCATTGCCGCCTTGTTGCCGCGGGGAATGCCTAACCACGAACTGTAGCGGTCAATTGGCGGCAACTCATTTACGAATGTTTCTGCCATTGTCATAGACTCTTACGGTTTGGGCGCTTGTTTTGTGTAGAGTTCATAAAGCACAAAAGCTACTTGCATTAAAGCGATAAGAGCGATGATGAAATATGTTGAAATCTTCATACGAGGAACATGCTTACCAACGATGATGGCAATGATGTACCCGCCGATAACGCCTACTACTGTCAGCATGGTGTTCTTTCAAAATTCCTGTTCATCTTTTACACGGTTCAGAATGAAACCCATGATTTGCCGCTCGTTCAACCGGCGAAAAACTTTTTCCACATCATGGCGCTTTGTTATGGTGGAATCGACAACCATTAAAATTCCATCGAGGCGGTTTGCAAACAGCACGGGAAAATTTTCCGTATTCATTGCAGGCATATCAACAATGATGAATTCGTATTCCTGCTGCAGCGCAGAAATGACATCGCTGAACGCCGTCATTTGTTCAAGCCCAAGATACCGCTGCTTGGAATAGTGCAGAGGATTGTAAAGGCGGCTTCCTCCCGCACCAAAACGCTGTCCATGTGCTGAACCTACAGAAAGAAGATGAAGATATTCGACCGCCGTTTGCCACACATGAATGTTTCCGTTGTTCAATGCTTCAAGCAGCCCCGGACCTTGCGGCGCACCGAATACCTCGTGCAATGCCGGATGTTGAATATTCAAATCAATGAGAATCGTTTTTTTCTTGTAGCCGAGCGTCAACGAAACCGCAAGGTTGGATGCAACAAGAGATTTTCCTTCCCGCGCATTTGCACTCGTGATACCGAGCGCAAGACGAACTTCGTTGCCATCTTTCGAAAGAAGAGAATAGTTGAACGAATTGTAGTATTGAAACGCAACCGTTTGTGGATCCACCATTCTTCTGCGAATCGGATTGAGCACAATAGATTTCTCAATTTGCGTCACTGACTTTGGTGATGAATCCATTGCAGCAATCGGCAATTGAGAAATTCCTTGCTCCATGTGAACACCTATTTTCTTATCCTCACTCATCATAAAATACCTTGGCTTTCGCTTACTGCTGCGGAACAGTGCTGCTTTCCGGGATGTACGCAATGATTGGTTTTTGGTACACTTCAAAATCTTCTTTATTGCGCATAGTCGTATCGAGAAGTTCTGATGTTGCAGCAGTCAGGAGCCCGATAATAATTCCCACTCCGAGCCCTCCAAAAATGATCAGCAAACGATTCGGTTTCGAAGGCTCTGACGGTATTAACGGAGGATCAAGAATGATGAACTGATTTTTTTGCTCTCTGCCAAGATCGCGTGTTGTGCGGGCTTGCTCGAGCTTAATTTTCATTTCATTATAAAGTTTTCTATAGATGTCGAAACTTGATTCCTTGTCTTCATTTGCCTGTTCAGAGACTGTTGATTGCTGCATCTCGCTGATAATCTGCGCCCGGCGCTGCTCACTCTCCAGTCGTTTGCTGCGCTGTTTATCCACTTCGTTTTCAATTGTACTCTGCATGACAGCAAGAAGGTCGTTGATTTGCTGAACAATCTTTTGCACTTCAGGATACTTCGGCGTATATCTGTTTGAATAATCATCGTACTTGTTCAACAGCGGCTGCAGATTTGGCGCGTAGGGAACGTTCATTCGCTCAAGCTCATACATCGCCTTGCGTCCTGCATCCGTCTGCATCGGGTCAGGATATTTGCGCAGAATGCCCACTGCTTGCTGGTACGTTTTTTCCTGTGCGTTAATGTCGCGGAGATTCTGATCTGATTCTTCCAACTGTGCATTAAACATGTGTTCAGTGCCCGGCACATCCTGAATATGCTGCTGAAGTTGTGTCAGCATTTCCTGCTGGCTCGCATCAAAGCGCTGGCGCAATTCCTCCAATTTGTTTTCAAAAAACTCTACCGCCATTTCATTGCGCTGATTTTCAACCTGGATAATGGTTCGAATAAAAATATCGGCAAGAAGTTTTACCGCTCTCTGCGCCCGCACAGGATCGGTATCAACGTATGTGATTTTAAAAGACGCTGAGCCCGGCCGTTCTGTAAGAATATTCTTTCTCACTTTCTTGAGCAGTTCCTGCCGGTCTTGTTCAGTAATTATTTCAGATCCGGCTATGTGCAGACTATCGACAATCGTTTGAATTGTGCCTGTGCTGTAAATAATTTCATTGAACGTCTTCAATATATCTTCCGACGCCATCGTCACAGCCATTTCGTAACTGACAAGAGGATTGAGCACTTCGTCCCGCTGCACAAGGATTGTTGTTGACGATTCGTATTTTCGCGGCAACAAAAAAGCTCCAAGCGTGCAAATGACTACGACAGCGACAACCGGAATCAAAATAAGCCTGCGTCTGCGTCGCAGTATTTTCAGGACTTGTTGCGCATTAAACTGTGCATACTCCAATGGAAACTCCTTTTTTATTTTTACTCACGTTCCGAAGGACAATGAATATAACGCAACTCGTGTGCCAACAAGATTCTTGCTCATCGAATGTCAGCGCATTCTAATATTATCGGGCAAAGAAGAGAGACTGAGAACAAAAATTGCTTTACAGAAGAAGGCGTTCCATTTTCGCACACGAGATCATGTGGGTAACAAGGTTACACAATCGCAACTCAATTGTATAAGAATGACCCAATACCGAATTCCAACCGTCGCGAGCCGGTATCCAAAACTGATCGAGCGATACATTCTTCTCTCTCGAAATCCTTCCCAACTCTTTTTTAATTGCACATTCCGCTAAAATTCCGCCGTCAATTTCATTCGCGTTTATGTTGGCACATCATTTGTATTTTTCTGAGATGACTATTTACGATGTCTCAACAAATGGACACATATGAAATCACACATGGTTGATGAACCATTCTACAAAGTACGGCGGGGAATATGGCTGGCGGGAATTGTATTATTGGCATTTTCGCGATACGGTTGCAGTTCGGGAAATGCAGTTCGGGAAACAACATCGGCATATTCACGATCAAGTTCGGGAATACTCTTTATGAAAATGCAGTCTGATGTTTACGTCATCAAAGAAGGAGACAAGATCGATTTGTCGGTATGGGATTATCCGGAATTCAAGACTTCATCAACCGTGAGTCCGGAGGGAACAATTACGATCCCTTTAATCGGAGACCTTAACGCAGCGGGTTTGACGAAACAAGATTTCACCGATCTACTCAAAAAGCGCTTGGCAGAATATGTGAAAGGAGAACCAAAAATTACCATGTCCATTTCAAGTCCAATGACTCAAAAGGTGACGGTCCTCGGGGCCGTAACAAAACAGGACAACTATCCGGTAACCTCGCAGGTTACGCTGCTTGAAATTTTATCGGCGGCAGGCGGTACGACACCCGATGCCGATTTGTACCATATAAAGATCATCCGCTTTGAGACCGGTGGAGATCCGGACGTTGTTGACCTTGCTGATGCAATGGAAACGGGACAGGTTGAGACACTTCCAAAAGTACGGCCGGGAGACACGGTGTACGTTCCTGTAAAAGAAAATGTCGTGCGGTCGCTGTCGGTTTTTCTGAGCGACGCTATTCTTTTGTTAGGAATTTTCAGAGTGCTCTACTGACGGCATAACAACGAAATTGATATGAGAAAAATATTCAAATACATCTTTGCACTAAGTATAATGAGCGCGGGAATGGCACACTTTGCGAAATCACAAAACATCAACGATCCGGAGCGGCGGTGGTTTAGTTATGGCGCGCGCGCAAGTGCATTCGCAGGCGCGTACGCGACGCAAGTGCAGGATGTGAGCAGCATGTATTGGAATCCGGCGGCAATTTCATTCCTTAGCGGAAATTCCATTCTATGGGATTACTTTCAGCAATGGCACGGGAAAATGAAGTCAGAACTTGTTGCAGTACCATTGCAGCTTGGTGAAGGAAATGCAATTGGCTTCGGAGTCAATGCAACACAACTCCAAATGAATGACGGGTTCGGCTTCGTCCACACAAGCGCTTTGTATGGTTTTGATCTTGCCACTGCAACCGAACTTACGTCAACATTCAGTGTCGGCATAAAAGGTACGGTTCAATACGGCAGATTAGAAAACGAACAGCTATGGACGGCTACTTCTGCTATTGGAATTTTATACGCACCCAGCCCGGATATCAGTTACGGCATGGTGTATTCCGGCTTTGGCGGCACAGTGCAGTATTCGCTTGCTAACGGAGATCTCGCGCTCAGCCGACAATCAAGCCCGCAAAATTTGCAGCTCGGCTTGGCGATGCGGTTTCCTTCATCAAAAGTAGAGCGAACGATAACAATTTCATTGGCGAATGATAAAACGTTCGGAACAAGAGGCATCCGTTATAACGGAGCCATCGAATGGCTGGTGACTCAATTTCTCGCGCTTCGCGCAGGATATGTTGTCAGCCCAACGTATGCAGGAGCAAAATACGGCATCGGCATTCATGCGGACGGAATTCTGCTTGATTACGCAATCTCGCCGAGCTCATTAACAGATCAATTCCATGAAGTAACAATGTCAATTCTCTTATAGCGGTCAGTACCTGATGGAAGGAAAAGTATAATATGGAATATCAAATCTTTCTTGCATTTGCAATCCCGGCAGCAATTGTACTATTGCTTACGCCGTTTGCCATACACTTCGCAACAATCGTCGGAGCGATAGACCTTCCCAACGAACGGAAAATCCATCAACATCCAATTCCGCGCTTGGGCGGAATTTCAGTGTGCATTGGCTTTTTGCTTTCGCTGCTGATTCTCTTGCGCATCAGCCCGATCAAAGATATTTCGTCCCCGCTCATCTCACTTCAGGGAATCTCGTTCATCGTTGCGCTGATGGTAGTTTTCGTTGTAGGCGTTGCCGATGATATCCGCTCGCTGAATCCGGGGAAGAAATTCATCGCCCAAGCGCTTGCTGCAACGATTGTATTCACCGGCGGATTCCGAATTTCTACAGTGACGAATTTCATTACGCATGAGCCGTTCAACCTCGGAGGATTTGAGTTTCCTGTGACAGTACTGTGGATCGTTGGAATTACAAATGCCTTCAACCTTATTGACGGTCTCGACGGATTGGCATCGGGCGTCGGAGTGATGGCAGCGCTCAGCATGTCGGCAATCTCATATTTCAACGGCGACATAATTGCCGCGTTGGTTGCGCTCGCGTTAACGGGAGCGATCGTGGGCTTTTTGCGGTACAACTTTCACCCCGCCAAAATTTTTCTCGGCGATTCAGGAAGTCTTCTTATCGGCTTCACTCTTGCGGTTCTTTCAGTGCACACATCAACCAAAGGCTCGACAACATTTGCCGTCGCTGTCCCGCTGCTTGCATTGGGACTTCCGATTATGGATACACTGTTGGCAATGCTGCGCAGACTTCTTTTTTCTTTCCTGCCTGAACAAAAAGAGAATAAGAATTTTCTCTCGAAACTTCATTCAATGTTTTTGCCGGACCGCAGGCACATTCATCACCAACTGATTGCGCTCGGTTTGTCTCACCGGAATGTCGTGCTTCTCTTGTATCTTGTCTCTTTCATTTTCGGAGCCGGCGCACTTGCCGCAACCGTTTCGAACAATGTATGGGCGTCATTAGTGGTAACCGCAGTCGGCCTGGCAATGATTGCCGGGATACGGCAGCTGAAATACAAAGAGATGGCAATTCTGAGCAACGGAATGCTGCTGCCTTTGTATGAATGGCCGGTGACACATCAAAGAGTGTTTCAGGGTTTTCTTGATCTGGCGTTCTGTGCCGCGTCATTCATATTCACCTACAACCTGACAAAAACGGGCAGCGAAAATATTCACATCATTCAATTGATCCCGCTGGTAACCGTTGTCTGCGGCACACAGCTCGCACTATTTTCCTTAGGCGGATTATACAAAGGAACATTTCGATACACAGGAATCGGCGACGTATTAAAGATTCTCAAAATAACGGTGCTTTCTGTAGCGGCAACAGGATTCGTTCTTACAAGTATTTCACAGCAACTGATTCGTGTTGACGCGGTTATGTTGGTCACCGATTTCTACTTGCTGACTTCACTTGTTGCCGGAAGCCGGCTATCATATCATGTGCTCAATTTTCTCTTCCGTCGAAAAAATATCACCGGGCGCAGCGTGCTGATCTACGGCGCACGCACCAACGGGATCTTAACACTTCAGCATATCCTGCACAATGAAAGTTTACGGCTTCATCCGTTAGGATTCTTAGACGACGATCCAAATCTCGAGGGGAAAAATGTGAGCGGTTATCCGGTTTTCGGAGGGCACTGGAAATTGAAAATTCTTCTTCGAAAGCATATGATTGACGAAATCCTAATTGCCAGCGATACTATGAAACCGGAAATTTTGAGCCGACTTAAACAATTTGCCGAAGAGTATAAAATTTCTATCTATCGGCAGAAAATATTCTTTGAAGAAATCCCGGTTGCGCCTTCACCGCGATATTCCAGGCACAGAAAAGCAGTGCTGGAACATGAGTTGCAACCGAGCATGATTTCTTCTCATACACGATGAAAAATACAATGATGTCTCAGTGTAAATACATTACACGCACATTGCTGAGCACCGCACTGCTGATGTTGATGACAGTGATGTTCAGCGCGCGGACATTGGCACAGCCGGCACTCGGACCTACGCTTGCATCTCCTCAGAATGGCGCAGTGAACCAACCGCTTACGCCGGCAATGCAATGGTACTCACTGGCAAATGCAAGCTCCTATGAGTTGCAGATTGCAGCCGATTCTGGTTTTTCCTCTATCGTAATAGATTCATCCAACATCACAGATACAATTGTCAATGTTGGCACGCTGAACAGATCGACGAAATATTATTGGCGGGTGCGGGCTATATATCTCCTGTTTATGACTGCATGGTCAAACGTATGGAGTTTCTCCACAATCCCGCAGCTTCCATCTGCGCCGGTGTTGCTGCAGCCGCAGAACAATGCGGTGAACCAGCCGACAGCGGTGATATTTTCATGGAATACTTCATCAAATGGAGTGACGTACAGACTGCAAGCATCAACCGATTCAACATTTGCTTCAACCTTTCTCGACCATAGTGCTATTTCGTCCACGTCGTACTCCGCAGGAGGGTTTGCTTCCGGTACCACATATTTCTGGCGGATGAGTTCTTCGAATCCTGGCGGTACAAGTGCGTGGTCAAGTGTATGGCGTTTCAGTACTGTTCTGCCGGTACCTTCTGCGCCGGTTCTGCTGTCGCCTGTAAACGGTGCAACGGGTCAATCAACGTCACTTGTACTTAGTTGGAATGCTGCAGCAGGTGCCGGCCATTATTGGCTTCAAATAGCAGCCGATACATCGTTCTCAACGATCATTATCGGCGATACAGCAATCGCTGCAACGTCAAAGCAGATCAATTACCTTGCAAGCGGAACAGAGTACTACTGGCGGCTCAAGGCGCTAAACTCATCGGGGGAAAGCGGCTGGTCTTCAGTATGGAATTTTACAACAGCGAGTGCACAAACACCACCGGCTGTGCCCTCCCTCCTTTCACCCGCTGACAGCTCGTCAGGCCAGCCGACAACACTTACGCTCAGTTGGAATGCTGTAGCCAATGCGGATCATTATTGGATTCAGGTGGCAAGCGATTCACGATTTGCAACTATGGTGTACACCAATTATACATTAATCGGAACATCAGTACAGATCAGCGGACTTGCGGGGACAACAACATACTACTGGCAAGTCAGAGCAGTGAACGCGGCGGGGCAAAGCAATTGGTCGAGCGCATGGAGCTTTACAACAAGCTCGGTTCCTCTTCCCGCTATTCCGGTTCTGCTGTCGCCGGCAAATGGGGCTGGCAATCAACCGTTAACTCTGAAGCTCGTGTGGAATGCGTCACGAAACGCAACATCGTATCATCTGCAGCTCTCCGGCGTTTCAGATTTTGCTTCAAAGCTTGTCGATGATTCGCTTGTGACAGATACGACGCGAACAATCGTGTCATTGACAAACGGCAAAGATTATTACTGGAGAGTCAGCGCCGCTAATTCAAACGGTGTGAGTGCATGGTCTTCTCTATCGAAATTTACAACTCTGCCTCAGCCGCCCCTGCCTCCCATTCCGGCAAGCCCGGCAAATGATTCAGTCATTGATACCACCATTGCACTTCTTGCTTGGAATTCTTCTTCGGGTGCAACATCATACTGGCTTCAGGACGCGACAGATTCATTGTTTCATACTGTAACATACAGCGACTCAACGATCACGACTCTTTCTCAACAAATTTCCGGATTGTTGCGGGGAACAAATTATTTCTGGAGAGTCAGTGCAAAAAATGCGGGAGGCACAAGTGCGTGGTCAACAATACGGAAATTTGCAATTGCGCAATCGCCGCCGGCACCACCAACACCCTCAAGTCCGCCGAATGGCGCCGTCATTGATTCAACAACGGTAACATTGGCATGGCAAGCTTCACAAGGAGCGGCATCATATTGGCTTCAGGTTTCATCGGATTCTACATTCCAAGCCTTTGCGTACAATGACTCCGCATTAAAGACGACATCGCAGCAGGTTTCAGGGCTGCAGCCTAATACGAAATACTTTTGGAGGGTCAACGCATCGAGTTCCACACAGCGAAGTCCATGGACTCAACCGAATAGTTTTGCTACAACCTCGTCAGGTTCAGCTGCCGGATCCGAGCCAGTATCTCCGCCAGACGGGGCAACGGGCGAGTCAATAAATCCGACATTGAGTTGGTCTAGCACATCGGGGGCATCGGCGTACGAACTTCAAGTGGCGACAGACCGAAATTTTTCAGTGGTGGTCTATGATAATTCGAGCATTTCGGGCACTTCCCAAACCATCGGTCCCCTCGCAAACAACACGGCGTACTATTGGCATGTCCGGTCGTTTTCACTTCTCTTCACAAGTACCTGGTCATCAACATGGAAGTTCACAACGGTATCGACAACACCGACTGTTCCGCCTGTCCCTGCTTTGCTTTCACCTGCAAACGGCGCAACAAATCAAAGCACCAATTTAACGCTGAGCTGGGGAGTTTCTTCTTCTGCCACTGCGTATCAGTTGCAGGTTTCTGTTGACTCTATATTCAGTTCAACTGTTTACAATGACTCCACGATTTCTGCGACGTCACAGCCTGTCGGGCCGCTTGCAATCAAAAGTACATATTACTGGCACGCGCGGGCGAAGAACAGCGTTGGCTGGAGTTTGTATTCTTCTCCCTGGAAATTCTCAACAAGCGATACAGTGAGCAGCATGCCTACGGCTGTTACAAAACCGGCTACAGGCGTGAGCGCAACTTCTGCAACGTTGAATGCATCGGTAAACGCAAACGGTTCTTCAACAACTGTGAATTTCCAATATGGTACAACCACGTCGTATGGAACTTCGATTGCAGGAATTCCGTCAGTTGCTACAGGAGATACTGCGACTGCGATTGCAAAAACGCTCACCGGTCTTTCGCCGAGCACGTTGTACCATTACCGAATCAGTGCAACCAATCAATCCGGCGCTGCGTATGGTGCAGACCAAGTATTTACAACATCGAGTGACACTGTTAGCAGTCTGCCGACAGCGATTACAGAGCCGGCATCAAATATCACCGGCACGTCAGCGACATTAAACGCGGTCGTAACACCAAACGGATATCCGACCACTGTCCGGTTTCAATTTGATACCAGCACTGCGTATGGAAATTCGGTAGATGGGGTTCCGCTTGTGGTAAGCGGCGATTCATCAAGCGCCGTAAGCAATACGCTTAATGGTCTGACGCCATATACGACGTACCATTATCGAGTAAGCGCAACAAACCAGGCAGGTTCAATAGAGGGAGGAGATAGAACATTTACAACATCGCTGCCGCCGTACCCGTCAAGCTTTTCTCTTGATACAACAATCTTTTTCCCGATATACAAAAATCCTTCCGATTACAAAGCAACCGATTATCAAATCGTCGGTCTTCCCGGAAACAGCCGCGCGCGCATAGATTCTTTTCTTGTCGGCACGCAGAAAAAAGATTGGGCGGTATATTGGGATAACGGCTCGGGCGCTAACAACCTTGTCGCCTTCGATGGCGGACAGAATTTTACCGCATCGTCAGGCAAAGCTTTCTGGCTGATACGAAAGGGGCCGTGGAGTGTAAAAGGCACTGTTCCATCTGCACCTCTCGATTCTTCAGAGGCAGTTAATGTCCCGCTTCACTCCGGTTGGAATTTGATCACCAATCCGTTCATTTCAAGTGTTGCATGGTCTTCGCTGCAAAGCGTGAATGGTATTTCCGAGCCGATCTATTCATTTAACAAAAGTTTCAATGCGGCACTAACATTCCAGCCGTATATCGGCTACTACTATTTCAATACCGGAAATAAACCGTTCCTGAAAATCCCGTATGCAACTCTCTATACGCATCCGCTCCCGGCGCAATCACCAGTTGCATTTGGCAAGTCAGTGCGCAGTTCCAATCAAAGTGGCTGGCGGATCCAAATTGCGTTTTCATCGGCAGACAGCATTACTGATCAATCAACATGGTTAGGAGTTTCGGAAAATATCAGCGGGGAAAATAATGATTCGGATTTTCACAAACCTGCCGGTGTGCGCGACATTCCTTCCGTCTATTTCAACCGGCCGGAATGGGATCCCGAGTACAGCACATTTGCAACAGATATACGTCCGATGTTCGTGTATCAGAATACATGGACTTTTGAAGTTTGGTCGCCGGCGCGTTCAGAATCAAAATTGATATTCAATAATATTAATTCTATTCCTGAACAATTCGAAGTGTATTTATTTGACCGTGAAGCAAGCCGCGCTGTGAACCTGCGGGAAAATCCATCGTATGCCTTCACACCGGCACAACAAACATCGGAATTCGTCTTTGCCGTCGGCGTAAAAGATTCTGTGCAACACTTGTTACAATCTGTCCGCACTCCGCAGACATTCACTCTTGGGAATAATTATCCCAATCCGTTCAATCCGTCAACGTCAATTCCGCTGGAGGTTCCGGCTCGATCAACTATTGAGTTGAAAGTGTTCAATGTGCTTGGCCAAGAAATCAAAACGCTGTATGCCGGAAGCCTTGATGCGGGGAAATATTGGTTCACCTGGAACGGCATGGATTCCGAAAACAGGCAGGTTCCAAGCGGCTGCTATTTTTCTCGTTTAACAACAAGCACGGGCTATCATACAATTAGAAAAATGATGTTGCTAAAATGATAATCACGAAGAAAAATAATTTCCGCAGTACATCAATGAACTACAGTGCGCCTTTTATTAACAGCGGTGCACTGTACAGGCTTGAGCCTTCTTTTAAAAGCCTGCGAGAGGAGGCTCTTGCCTTGTTTTTTATTTTTAACAAAGGATGGTAGATAGAATATGGCAGGTAGAACATCAAAAATACAAAACGGTATCATGTTGGCTACCGTCTTTGTGCTACTGACTTCGTGCATAGCGCAGTACAGCTACGCCGAACCGGTGAAAGTAGCAAATGTACGTTTCCAGCTCAACGGAAACCATGTGGTCATATTGTATGACTTTGTTCCGGACGGGACACCGCAACTACAAACACAAGGAGGCACCCAAAAAACTGACCCCGCTATCTTAGAAACTGCGACATCCACCGGCTCATACAAGGTGAGCGTGTTCCTCCGAAAAGAGAGCGACCCGCATTTCTCATACGCACCGGCACAATTAAGCGGAGATGTCGGCGTGGGAAATTTTGTAGGAAAAGATAGAAAAATAGTGTGGGACATCGGCGATGAATTTCCGCAAGGGCTGCCGGGGAAGGATTTTTACTTTGAAGTCAGAGCTGAACCGATGGTCGCAAAAAGCAAAACTTCATTCTTATGGGTTGGTGCAGGCGTTGCATTGCTCGGCGGGGGACTTGCTACCTATTTGATCCTTTCAGGGAATCAGGCAAAACAGTCCGACGGCAGCTTCCCTCTTCCACCCGGACGGCCACGTTAAAAAAATTGGGCGCAATAAAAATAAAAAATTATGGCAACTATGAATTCAATATCATATCGTCCACCCCAGGGTGTTGGATTTGCCGGTGCGGCAACCGAAGAGTTCGTTGACACATTGCTCACTTCTGAGGCGCTGCAATTTACCGCCAAGCTTGAACGCGAATTTGGGGAACGAAGGCGGTTATTGCTAAAGCGAAGAAGTGAACGTCAAATGGAATTCAATATCGGAAAAATGCCGGACTTTCTTCCTGAAACGGAGCAAATCCGATCATCCTATTGGAGAATCGCATCAATTCCAAATCATCTTCTTGATCGCCGTGTCGAGGGTGTCGGCCCGCCGGATAAAGACACCATGATGAACATGTTAAACTCAGACGCTAACAGCTACGTCGCCGATTTTGAAGATACAAATTCACCGACATGGCATAATATCTTATACGGCCATGTCAATCTGCGCGATTATGTGCAGGGGGCACTTCCACTGTTTTCGGAAAGAAGAGAACGTCAGGTATCGAATCATTCTACGATGTTAATGATGTGTCCGCGGGGATGGCACGCAGAAGAAAAGCATGTGTTAATCGATGGAAAGCCGGTGTCCGCATCGCTGTTCGATTTTGGCATGTTCTTCTTTCACAATGCCCGTAAATTGTTTTCACAGGAAGCGGGCCCCTATCTTTATCTGCCAAAACTTGAAAGTGCACTCGAAGCGTCATTGTGGAACGATGTTTTTCTGATGGCGCAGGACGAACTCGGAATTCCGCGCGGCTCAATCAAGGCAACCGTTATCATTGAAACTGTGCCGGCGGCATTTGAGATGAACGAAATCCTGTACGCGCTCAAAGATCATTGCCTTGGCCTTGCGTGCGGCAGATGGAATTATATTTTCAGCCTTATCAAAAAATTCCGTCATCACAATGAATTCGTTCTTCCGGATCGTTCTCGCTTATCGATGATGGCTCATTTCCTGAGTTCTCTGTCGCTGCTTATTATTCAAACGAGTCACAAGCGCGGCGCCCACGCTATCGGAGGAATGACCGTCCGCTATTCGTTGAAAAACAACGGCGGACTAAACGAAGAAATCCTGGCAAATATTTATGCCGACAAAGAACGCGAAGTGGAAGACGGTTACGACGGGACGTGGGTGATGGACCCGGAAAGCGTTCCGATTGCAAAAGCTGCATTTGATTCGAGAATGTCGGGACCAAATCAACTACATAGAAAGCGGAGCGAAATGCAAGTCAGCCCTCAGGATTTGTTGACAGTTCACAGGGGCGAGGTAACGGAACAAGGGTTTAGAAAAAATATCAGCGATGCGCTGGAATATTTTGCTGCATGGCTGAATGGAAAAGGAGTAATCGTTTCAAAGAATCTGATCGAACATGCCGCGACGGCGGAAATTTCCCGCGCTCAATTGTGGCAATGGTTTCACCACGGCAATAAGTCTTTCGGAGGCCAGAAAGCAGAAACAGATTTCTTTAAACGGATTGCACAAGAAGAACTCCAGAAGATCGCTGCAGAACACAACGGCGGCGCAAGGATAAATAATTATACATTGGCAAAAAAGGTGCTGGAGCTATTAGTGTTAGATAAAAATTTTATTGATTTCTTTACGACTATTGGCTATCAATATTTCGAGTAAGATGGGAGCGAAATCCTTTGGGCGTGCAGAAGATTCGGCCGGTGAGATCTGTGAACGGAACAAGCAGAGAATCTGATCTCGAACGCTTGCGGATTGAACGCCGCCTGCGACTACAATACGCCGTCACACGGGAATTAGCGGAAGCGCCTTCTCTGAAAGAAGCCGCCTCAAAGATTTTGCAATCGATTTGCATCATCTGCGGCTGGCAGCGCGGCGAGGTGTGGAGAATGGATTTCCAGGAGAAAAAACTGGTGAATGAGGGATCTTGGAATGCGCCGACGGTCGACACTTCTGCGGCATCTGTTAAAAACAGGGAAACGCTTGTGCCCGGCGAAGGCATTCCGGGACGAGTATGGATGACAGGAAAACCCTGGTGGAGCGCAGATTTTACTGAGGATCTCCGGGTGAATGAAGCGCGGACAGGAAAAGCGCCGAGCCTTCGTGGTGCATTCGGAATCCCACTTCGCAGCCATGGAGAACAACGCGGTGTGCTTGTTCTGTTTTCAGAAAACGTACAAAGACCAGACACTGACCTCACCGATCTTCTCACTTCCCTCGGAAATCAGATCGGCGATTTTTTGAGACGCACAGAAAGTGAGGAGCAATTCCGGATAGTCGTGGAAAGATCTCCCAACGGCGTGATGCTTATTAACAAAGAGGGAAAAATTACTATGCTGAACGCGCAAGCTGAAATGATCTTCGGCTATCGCCGCGAAGAATTAATCGGCAAAACTATCGAGGCACTCGTACCGCCGCAACTGCGCAATCATCATCATGAAGATCGGGATACTTTTTTCTCGGCACCAAAAGCTCGTCCGATGGGGGCAGGAAGAGAATTGTACGGCTATCGCAAAGACGGAAGTATGGTGCCCGTTGAGATAGCACTTACTCCTATCGCAACATCGGGAGGAACGTTTGTCCTTGCAACTATCTTAGACATCACCGAGCGAAAAGAAGCCGAAGAAGCGATACGGAAGCTCAACGATGAATTGGAAGACAGAGTTCTTCAGCGTACCGAACAATTGGAAAATGCCAATAAAGAACTTGAAACGTTCAGCTATTCTATTTCGCATGATTTACGGGCACCGCTCCGCGCCATCGACGGGTTTTCCCGCGAACTTCTCCTGAGACATACACAACAGCTTGATACCGAAGGCAAGCATTATCTCTCAATCATCCGAAACAAAACAAAAAAAATGGGACAGCTCATTGACGATCTGCTTGCATTTTCACGCGTGAGCCGGCAAGAGTTCAAAAAAACCGCGGTCGATATGGAATCCATCGCCCGGATGGTCGTCGAAGAAATTCAGCGGTCGGATGAATATTCACACGCAACGGTCGCTATCGGCGACGTACCGCACAGCTTCGGGAGTTCTTCAATGCTTCATCAGGTTTATGTCAATCTTATTTCCAATGCATTCAAATTCTCAAACCGCGAACCGAATCCTCACATCGAGATCGGCGCGCTGGCCGGTGACGAAGAGAACACGTACTACGTACGCGACAACGGAGTCGGGTTTGATTCTCAGCATGCAGAACGGCTGTTCGGCGTTTTTCAGCGGCTGCATGACGAGAAAGAGTTTGAAGGAACCGGTGTCGGGCTTGCCATCGTGCAACGGATTATTCACCGTCACGGCGGTAAAGTGTGGGCGGAATCAAGCCCCAGACACGGCGCAACTTTTTATTTCACACTTCCATCTGTAAAGGAAAGGTCATAATGAACAGTGTTCATGATACAATTTTGATCGTTGATGATGATTCGGCCGACGCCGAATTTACGCGCCGCACCATCAAGGAAAAAGCACCGCACGTTCAGCTTATCGTAACGAAAAACGGAGAGGAAGCATTGAATTTGATTTTCCAGAAAAGCGAAATTCCGGCGGCTGATTCGCCGTCGTTGACACAGCGAAACGGCAGCGGACATTTTTGGACCCCAAAGCATGACACAATTGATCAAGGTTCACTGCGAATCATCCTGTTGGATCTCCACATGCCGGGAACTGACGGATTCGAGGTGTTGCGTGTACTGAAATCGAACCATACCACGCAGCATCTTCCCGTCATTATTCTTTCGTCATCACGGGAGCTGAAAGACATCGAACAATGCTATGCGCTCGGCGCCAACAGCTATATTGTGAAGCCGATAAGCGCGGAACAGTATGAACATACCATTGAAAAAGTCACCGAGTATTGGCTGAACGTCAACGAGCAAGCAACGTCGAGCATGGATATTCACGCAGCACATAATTAACGGCTGCTATTTTTGATCCTCAGCTAATCGCATAGGCGCGTGTGAAAAAGGTGCACAAAAATTATGAACGAGCGAATGTATCCATTATGGAAACCTCTGATCTCAACAACACGGGGAAAAACAGCGAACTGCACGGCCAAATATTTCGCATCCTCGTGCTTGAAGATGTCGAAGCAGATGCCGATTTAATTGAGATTGAGTTGAAAAATGCAAACATCTCTTTTGTTGCGAAACGCATTCTGACACAGGAAGAGTTCACACGTGAAGTGCACGCTTTTTCGCCAGACGCTATTCTCGCCGATTATCATCTTCCTCGATTCACAGCACTTGACGCGCTGCATATCATGAAAAATATTCACAGCAATATTCCTTTTCTTCTCGTCACGGGTTCGCAATCGGAAGAAATTGCCGTGGAGTGCATCAAACAGGGAGCCGATGATTACATATTGAAAGAACGACTCACGCGGCTGCCGTCTGCTCTTCTCAGTGCCATTGAAAAAAAACAAACGGAGCGGGACAA
>JAJYOI010000007.1 GCA_021796275.1 Bacteroidota bacterium | reverse complement strand
AAATGCTTCTTTTTCATTGAATAAAATTGTAAAGTATACCGCTGTTGTTGAAGACAGTGTCTCCGACGGAATTACGTACACACACAAAGAGATGCTTGATGGAAACCCGATTGCAGGGTTTCCTAACGTGATAGCAAATTTGCGCGCAACATACTCACGCGATCCGTTCTCGGCTTCCATCGAAGTGAAGTACGTCGGCGCTTTTTACACGGATAATTTCAAGAATGAGGCAAATAAAAATGATGCCTATGTTGTTGCCAATGCGCAGGTGTTGTACGACTTGCCGCTTGCATCGAACACAAGTGTGACGCTGCGCGGTGAAATCAGAAATATTTTTAACGCTCTGTACACGATGAGCGGTGAAGGCAATGCATTTTTCCCTGCGGCTGAAAGAAATTATGTTGTCGGAATGACGCTGCATTTGTGAAACGGAGAATCGGAGACATGGTGAATCGGCGAATCGGTGTACTCGCCGATTCATTCAAAAGAAGTGACATGACATGAAAACGAACTAGGGGACAAAAAAAGAGCAGACTGGAGAAAAAATGGCAGAACGGATTAGCAATTACAAAGAGTTGCGTGTCTATCAGATGGCAATGGATGCGGCAATGAAGATATTTGAACTGACGAAAAAGTTTCCGGCTGAAGAAAAATATTCTGTGGTTGATCAAATGCGCCGATCTTCTCGCTCTGTTTGTACAAACATTGCTGAAGCTTGGCGTAAACGAAGATATAAAGCAGCATTCGTTTCAAAGCTGAGCGATTCTGAAACCGAAGCGGCTGAAACGCAGGTTTGGCTTGAGTTTTCTTTACGGTGCAAGTATCTTGACGAGGGCACTGTCAATGAATTGGATGAAATTTACAACCATATACTTGGGCAATTGATTCGGATGATTGAGCAGCCAGAGAAATGGATTATTCGGTCTAAAGCATGATGTATGGGAAAGTGGGTGAAAGTGAGAATCGGTGAGGTCGCCCATTCGCCCGTCTCCGTTTCGCCGGTTCACTTAATTGATGCGTTTAACTTTCAAACTTTTGTGGCAGGATGAAAATAACAAGAACAGCGATCGTCATCTGCAACGGCGAAATGCCTTCGCGGAAAATTCTTTCTGAATTATTGAAAGAAAAACCTTTTATCGTGTGTGCTGATGGCGGAGCGAACAAAGCCCGAACGTTCGGCATTATTCCACATTGCATTATTGGAGATTTAGATTCAATTACTGAAGAAACGCGCCGCGCCGCGAAGCGGCAGAAAATTCAAACGATTTACAATCCTGATCAATACAGCACTGATCTGGAAAAAGCGTTCGATTTTGTGCTGAAGAAGAAAATACAAAAGGCGGTTGTTATCGGTGCAACCGGAAGGCGTCCTGACCACACGATGTCGAATTTCAGCATTTTGAAAAAATATCATGATGGGTTAGATGTTTTGCTGAAAGATTCGTATTGTGACATTCGGATCGTTTCACGCAAGATATTGTTTGAAGCGCAGAAAGGCCAAATCATTTCTCTTTCGCCGCTTGGCAAATGTTCCGGCATTACGACGCGCGGACTAAAATATTCGCTGCACAATGAGTCGCTCGAATTAGGCGTGCGTGAAGGGGAAAGCAATGTGGCGGTTTCATCGCCGGTTGAAATTTCTGTGAAGAAGGGTGCGTTGCTGTTGTTCGTGGTGAGAAAGAGAGCGGAATAATTCATAACGGATCGAAGAATGAATGGATTTATGGATAATTGGATTGATGATTTCCAATTATCCAGTAATCCAACAATCCAGCATAAACTATGATCAATTTTTCAATTCTCGACATTCTTCTCATTCTTTTCTATTTCACCGCCGTGTTGTTTATCGGTTTCCGAGCGGCGCGCAGGAAAAAAGATTCTACCGACGAATATCTCCTTGCAAGCCGTACACTCACGCTGCCGATGTTCATTGCGACGCTTGTTTCAACATGGTACGGCGGGATTCTCGGAGTCGGTGAGTATTCGTATCGTTATGGAATTTCAAACTGGATAGTTTTCGGCGTTCCGTATTATTTCTTTGCGCTTGTCTTTGCATTAACGCTTGCAAAAAAAGCGCGTGCGACAAATCTTTTCAGCATTCCGGATAAGTTGTACGACGCGTACGATGCAAAAACTTCTCTGCTCGGTGCCGGACTTACATTTGTTCTGGTTTCTCCTGCGCCATACGTCTTGATGTTAGGAATCTTGGTGCAGTTGATGTTTGGATTGAATTTGACGCTCAGCGTGATTCTCAGTTCCGCCGCCGCACTCATCTATTTGTATTCCGGCGGCTTTCGTTCGGATGTGTACACAAACGCGTTGGAATTCATTCTGATGTTTCTTGGCTTTGCGGTGATCGTTCCTTTTTCGTACGCAAAATTCGGCGGCTTCGGCTTTCTTCAGCAGCATCTTCCGCCGCTGCATCTTACGTGGAACGGCGGCAACTCGCTGCAATTCGTGATTGTCTGGTTTTTCATTGCGATGTGGACGTTGGTTGATCCGGCATTTCATCAGCGCTGTTATGCGGCGAAAGACGGCGCAACTGCGCAGCGGGGAATTCTTCTCTCAATTCCGTTCTGGCTTGTGTTTGATTTTATGACAAGTACGGCAGGATTATATGCGCGCGCGGCATTGCCGAATTTGCAGCAACCGGTTTTTGCTTATCCCATGCTTGCTGAAATTACGCTGCCATCTGTTGCGAAGGGATTGTTTTACATCGGCATGCTGGCAACGATCATGTCATCGCTCAGCAGCCTGACATTCATCGGCGGAGTGACAATTGGAAACGATATTATAGGAAGAATACTATCGCATGAAAAACCGGAAATCAGAGCGGCGGCAATTACTGTCTGGACAAAGATCGGATTGATCATCACGGCAATTCTCGCAATTGTGCTCGCGCTTGGAATTCCTTCTGTGGTGAAATTATGGTACGTCATCGGCACGTGTGTGATTCCCGGTTTGCTTGTTCCGCTCATGGCAAGTTATTTCCCCCGTTTTCATATTCCCGCACGGTTTGCATTTGCGGCGATGATGCTCGGCTGGCTGACGTCAACTGCGTGGCTTATTGTCGGTCAGTTCAACGGCGGCATGTATCCGCTTTCAATTGAACCGATGTATCCGGGGTTATTTTTCTCTCTCGTGTGCTGGGGAGCCGGAAGAATTAAAAAATTAAAATGAAAAATCAAAAAAGTAAAAAACCGGACATCACTTTTTATTTTTCACTCTTCGTTTCATAAGACGTCCTTTATTCCAGCAATGCGCCGCGCGTGACGGCAATAATTTCTTCGAAACGGAACGGCTTATTGACAATTCCCTTCACGCCTTTTCGCTGCATGTCTTTTTTCGCATCGTCGTTGACGAAACCGGTGGCGAAAATTATTTTTGCGGCAGGATTGATGCGTTTCATTTCTTCAAATGCTTCTTCGCCGCCCATGCGCGGCATGCCTAAATCGGAAATCACAAGATCAACATCTTTCCACTGCAGCCGGTATTGTTCGACGGCGTCCACACCATCAACGGCGGTGATGACATTCCATCCTTCGATTTGAAGAATTTCCGCGAGCATGCTTCGCAGCATTTCTTCATCATCAACTACCATGATTGTCGGTGTGCGCTTGAAGTCGTGCGAAGTGGCTGCCGGCACTTGTGCCGGCGATGACGGTACACCGGCGGTGTGTTCCTGAAAAGCCGGGATGAAAATTGTGAAGGTCGTTCCTTTTTCTTTGACGCTCTGCACCCGAACAAACCCTTCGTGCGATTTTACAATGCCGTGGACAATTGAAAGCCCCAGCCCGGTTCCTTTGCCGCGTTCTTTGGTAGAAAAAAACGGCTCGAAAATTCGCTGCAAATGTGTTTCATCAATGCCTATTCCGTTGTCGGAAACACTGACTGCAACATAGTTCCCGTCTCTGCTTTCCGGGGCGTATTTTTGAATTTCCGCGCTCGACACTTCGTTGACGGTTAAGCGGATTTCTCCTTGCGAAGGAAGATCCGCTACGGCATCGCGTGCATTGAGCGCAAGGTTGAGCACAGCCTGATGAAGCTGGTCGGCATCGCCCATGATCAGATCTGCGGTGGTGTGAATTTCTGTTTTAATCGAAATCGATTTTGAAATGGAATGCTGGAGCAGTTTGTCCACTTCAGAAATTATTTCAGAAAAATGGAGCGGTTTCATCGAAGCTTTTTCCGAACGCGCGAACAGCAGAAGCTGTTTGGCAATTCCGGCTCCGCGCTCCGCCGCGCGCGAAACAATATCGGCGTAATGCTTCACCTGGGTCGGGTCGCCGGCTTTCAATTTCATTACTTCAGCGGCGCTCAGCACCATCGAGAGGACATTGTTGAAATCATGTGCGATGCCGCCTGCCAGCGTCCCGATGGATTCCATTTTTTGCGCATGGAGCAACTGTTCTTCGAGTTTTTTCCGCTCGGTGACATCCTGAAAAATTGTCAGCAGCATTTTCTTGTTCGCGCCGTAGCGGATGAACGAGTTTCGTATTTCCACCGGAAAAACATCGCCATTCCAGAGAGAAATTTCTCCGGAAAGATGCGGAAGGACAGTTTCCGTTTCAAAATGTCTGCGATAATCGGCTTCGCTTTCCGCTGCACGCGACGGCAGATACGTACAATAAAATTTTTGTCCGACAAGTTTTTCTACAGGAAGTTTTACCATTGCACTGAACGCGGGGTTCACCATCACGATCATTCCATCTGTGTCCGTCAGGCGCATGCCGGCAGCGGAGTTTTCCCAAATAGCGTGGAACCGCTCTTCGTCGGATTTTTGCTGGATGAACCGCGCAATGTGCTGCGAAATGAACGTCAGAATCTCTTTTTCTTTTTCGCCGTACCGGTACTGTTTGGAATAACTCTGCACACAAATAACTCCGAATGTGGTGTCACCGGTTTTTAACGGCACGCCGAGCCAATCGACAGATGGTGCGCCGATGGATTCTACTTCACCGTGTGCAACCAGCTCGTCGAATTTGTCGGGCGGCGCAAGAAGCGGCTGCCCGGTACGAAGCACATATTCGGTCAGCCCCTTTCTGAATGGCTGCGGTTCCGGCGCCTCATCTACTTCGTCTACAAAATATGGAAAGCTGACGATATGTGTTGACTCGTCATACAATGCGATATAGAAATTTTGTGCGTTCATCAATTCACCGATGATGCGATGAATCACTGAAAAGCATTCCGTCAGCTCAACGTCGGAATTTGTCAGTTCAGAGATTCTATACATCGCCGACTGAAGCCGTTCCGCCCGCATTCGTTCGGTAATATCGCGGACATGGATCGTCAGGCCATTGATTGTTGGAAAAGCGCGGACTTCAAACCACGTATTCAATTGATCGGCATTTTGAACGAACTCCACAACTGTCTGCTCGTTTAAGGAGCGGTGCAATTCTTTGTAGATCGGCAAATCAGGCGGGATGTGAAATTCTGTCCAGATATTCTTATTCAGCAGGTCGTCACGCCGCCGCCCGAGTTTTGGAAGAAAAGTTTCGGCGCCCGCATTGATATAGGTAAAATTCCACTGCTGATCAAGAGAGAAGAACGCGTCGTTTGTGCTTCCAAGAATTTCCGTAATCAGCTTGTTCGATGCTTTCAGGTTTTCAAACGCCGACTGACGTTCAGTAATGTCGAGCAGTGTTCCGTGAACCGCAGAACGTTTTTCGTACGTTGTTCTGTTGCCGTACACTTCTATCATCAAGCGTTCGCCGTTCTTCTTTATTCCGGTGAATTCATAGTGAAGCGATTCAACTTCACCATGAATCCTCCGCTGAATATTTTGTGTTACCAGATCCCGTGACTCCGGCGCAACGAGGTCAGCGAACGGCTTGCCAATCAATTCACTTCGTTCATAACCGAAGGTCTCAGCAAAGCGCTGATTGACAAATTTGAAAGCTCCGTCCTGAATCAGATACACACCGACAATGGACCGCTCAACAAGACTTGAATAGTGTTCGGAAACAAGAGGAGCCATCGAGACAATGAGATAATACACACCGTAGAGAAAGAGGAGAAGCCCTAATGTCTGTCCGATGTATCCCGTCACGAAGCCGATCGGGATCAGCCACGTCATTTCTACTTGCTCCGAGATCAAATCGCTGTGGAACAGCGAGCCGACAAGGATGTTGAGAAAGATCAGTACTAATCCGATAGCGATAGCGGTCAGGCCTTTGACCGGACTGGCGGCTTTAACGTGCCGTACAAGAACAAGAAAAACAATACTTGCAAGGACAAGAAAAGCGAGACGAAGAATACCGGCAGTTTCCATAAAACTACTTATCGTTTTTCCAAAACCATCAAATCATAGATGTTAGAATCGCTTGGATTCTGTTTTCCGCCGCCATTCCACTCGCCGGCACGTTCTTCTACAGATCGGAATTCACCCACGCCCGCACCGCCGTGGTCGTCCTGCCCGCCGACGAGAATTGTTATCTTCCAGCGAAAGGAAGGTATTCCAAGATACTTAAGCGGAATGCTAAACTCAACCGACTTTCGTTCTGCATTTCCGAGCGGATTGCGTACATCCGCGGGCTGCGGAAGATATTGGCAGAGGGTTTTTTGGTATTCGTCAGTGATGCAAATTCCGCCGCCAACCGTAATCAGACGCTGAAATCTATGGCGATCATCTAGCGTATAATGCGAATTTTCGCCGACAAGTACCGAGCTGCTGTCGTTTCCAATATTGAGAGCAATTGCCGCAAGCGTAAGCTGAAACCCGTATTCCGGATGCCAGCCGGGGTTTGAAAGATTTTTGAACTGAAGTGCGAAGTACGCGTATGCGGAATCGTAACGAACAGTTGCATGCGTAAGATCAAAAATTCCCGGTTTGAAATTCGCGTTTGTCGGATAGATGTACGTTCCGGAAATTCCTTTGTCGTCGCCGGTAAAATCTGCCTCATCAAATAAAATTTTTGCATTCGGATTGTCATGTTTTACCTGATCAAGATTCAGCATTTCGTACGACGGACCGTGGAGAGTTGGAATGTCGAGTCCTGAAATCGGCGAGGCAAGTCGAATGCCTTCTTGGGGATGAATGCCGGCGAAATTATTTTTTTCTGAAAATCCTTTGAGATACCATGCAGGGCCGGTATTTTCTGAGTCTGCAAAAGAATCTTCGGTAATTGTTTTTCCATTTTCGGTGATGAGGAGTTTCTGTTTTGAGTGAATAATCTCAAGCGTGGTCTGAGGCGACAGAATTGCATCGGAAAGAACGGCATCGCCGTTACCGTATACCCACAGATAATTCACGGCATATTCTTCTGTCAGCGTACTGTCTGATTGTAACGTCACGTGAACAGTGTCGTCGTTGATTTCATATCGCGCGCTGATGCGTGCCGCTCCGGCATAAAATGTGAATGCGACGGTGCCGCCGAGTTTTTTCGGCAATTTCGGATTGATGCGGATCCGCTTATCAAGTGCATCCACGCTCACGCCGAAATAATCCTGATACGTGCTGCGAATGAATTCTGCAAGGCTCCACGCTTGCGAGAACGCGCCCGAAAGCCGCGGCTCGCTTTCATCTTTGCGCGGATACGCATCGAGCAGTTCTGATAATGTTCCGACACAGCCGCGGCCTAAAATCTGATGCATCATATTTTGTGTGACAGGATAAATCACTTCCTGAAGATCGTTTCGCGCCAGCGCATGAATTGCCCGCCCATTCAGCCACGTCCACACGATGCCGTTGTGATACGCCGCATCCTGGACATAAATTGGTTCGTAATGATGAAACGGATGAAAATTCGGATCTGTTTGCGCAAGCGTTGAAACGCCGTACGGATAGATGAGATTTTCCGTCACGCTGTCAATCATTCGCTGCCGTGCATCTTCGGATTTTAACAGGTCGAGGCAGAACAATTGATTCGGACGCATTTCTGCGGAAGGAGTTCCATCCGCTTTGAGATGATCATACACAAGTCCGCTTTTTTTATCAATAAAATATTTATCGAAGTTTTTTTCTAGTACCGCTGCAATTTTTTTCCATTGCACTGCTTCTTCATCATACCGGAGAAATTGCGCGATGGTCGCACCGCTCAGAAGCTGCTCAAGCCACAACGCCTGAATATCACACGCACGGTTTCCGCGCGGTGACCACGGGCCGTTCGGACCGACGGCGTCCATCCACGTTTCAGCATCGCCGTGAGTGAGAAAGAAAAGTGAATCAGCGTGATACTTTAACGTTCCTTCGATGGAAAGTCTTACAACGGGCCACAACGTGCGGAAAATTGCCGTGTCGCCGGAATAGCGGACGTAATTTGCAAGCTCGATCACAAAACGAGGTGTGCCGTCAGCGGTGTTGTATGCGAGCGACGTCGGATTGATGATGTTCGGAATTCTGCCGTAATTTGTATTCGTCGAATCTTTTTCCTGAAACCGTGCGAACGAAAGCAAAATGTTCCGCGCATCGCCGAAGTTGCCGGTGACGTAGGTCGCGCCCGGAAGCGAAATGAATGTATCGCGGCCCCAGTAATTATTGAACCACGGCAGTCCGGCAAAAATACCTTTCGTCGGAATTCCGGATTGCGCCTGGTTCATAATAAGTGCATCCATCGAAAGTTTTGCCCACGCCAGCGCTTTGTTAAAGTCGGAATTTCCGGTCTGAGTGAATGAACGGCGAAGGAGAGACTCCATTCGTGCTTTGCGCGCTGCTATAAGATTGTCGCTTTTTTTCAAAACGAACGCGCATAATTCCTTTGCTTTTTCCTGCGACGATGATGCGGCAACGGCGAAAACAATTTCCGTTCCGTTTTGCTGCGACGATTCTGCAATCCAGGATGGAATCGAACTGTTTTGAACTTTGAACGACACAAAGGAAAATCCGCTTTGGTTGAATTCAGCCTGAGGCTGATGCGACTCTAGCGCAGTTGAAATTGTGTCGGTTGCGTGGAAAAGTGAGAGCGCGACAGGCGCGCTCAGTGCGCCGGGAAGCTTCACTGAAACAACAAATGCGTTGATGCTGTCGAGTAATGTGAATGTTTCTTCGATGCCGTTCGGATATGTGCGGACGAGTTTGTGCGGGAAGACGATTGTTGTTGCCTGTGTGCGGTCGAGAAGTTTGCCGCCGATTCGAAGTTCATAATCGCGAAGAAGATTTTCCGCGTTGATGTACCAGCCGCGCCAGCCTGGATTATTTTGCGCGTTCACTTCGCCGTAGAAAGTTCCGGCTTGCTTGTTGGAATAAGCGAACAATCGCCCTTGTCCGGCAACATGAATACCAAGCTGATCAATGAACGATCCGTCAGCCGTCTGTGCGTGCGTCGTAAACGAAAAGATAAATAGGACGAGAAGAATTTTTTTCATGGAGTAAAAGTTTTTTTAATTTCGTTCTCCAGCAGCGTTCTTGCGTTTTTCATTGCTTCATTAAGAGGCATTGTGTCGGGAGAGATTTGATGAAGTGATGCGAGATGTAATTTTCTTTTCAGCTTTTCCGTATCGCCATTAATTCTTCCGGCGAATGCGTGGATTGGTTTGTGAAACTTCTCAGCGCGCAGAGCAATTCCGGCAATTCCTTTTCCGAATAATGTCTGTTCGTCGATCGTTCCTTCGGCGGTAATTACAGCATCGCAGTGCTGAAGAAGTTCATCAAAGTGGATCGTGTCGAGAACAAAATCAATTCCGGAAACGATATTTGCATTACAAAATGCAACTAATCCTGCGCCGAGTCCGCCTGCTGCACCGCTGCCGGGAAGAGAAGCAACATCTTCCTTCAAATCTTTTTTAAGGACAGAAGCATAATGTCGAAGCGCATCATCAAGAATTTGAAGCTCACTTTCTTTCGCGCCTTTTTGTTTTGCAAATGTGAACGAAGCGCCCTCAGGTCCGCACAATACATTTGTTACATCGGAAAGTGCTGTGATCTCACATCCTTTCAAACGTTCATCGAGTTTTCGACAATCAATGTGTTTGAGACGTGAAAGGTGAATGCCGCCGTCGGGGAGTTCATTGCCGTTCTCATCTCCAACGGAGCTTTCAGCAAGAAAACGCGCGCCTAATGCGCGGGCGCATCCGGTACCGCCATCGTTTGTCGCGCTGCCCCCCATGCCGATAATAATTTTTCTGAATCCGGCATCAAGCGCGGCAATAATCAGTTCACCGACGCCGAACGTTGTTGCGTGAAGCACGTCGTACTCGCTGGGCTTCAGTCCGCCATAGGCGGACAAACCTGCCGCTTCTGCCATTTCGATAACCGCGGTGTCGCCCGTAGCGCCATTTTCAATTTTTCCATCGCCAAGAATTCCCCACCGTGCTGAAACTTTTTTTGTTTGCAAAGGTCCGGTTACCGCAGCTAGGGAAAATTTTCCATTCGTTGCGCGGACAAGGCACTCCAGTGTTCCGTTTCCTCCGTCGGCAATCGGGCAAAGTGTGAAATCGTTGTGAGAAATTTGTTCCAGCGCGGCGGCAATGCTTTCTGCGGCTTCAATCGGTGTCAGTGAGCCTTTCAGCGCGTTTGGCGCAATGAGAAATTTCATAACAAAAGGTAGGGAAAAATCGGGGCGAGAACAAGACGGGCATTCAAATTGCATTTCAACCAAATTTTGAGCAAATTTCAACACTCATTTTATACCGAAAGCATTATTTCACATCTTAAACGAGGAAAATCATGTCATCAACAGTAATATCAGATATTTGGGCGCGGGAAATTTTAGATTCACGCGGCAATCCGACGGTGGAAGCCGATGTTGAACTTGAAGACGGAACAATCGGACGCGCGGCAGTTCCGAGCGGCGCTTCAACCGGCGAACACGAAGCGGTTGAGTTGCGCGATGGCGACAAAATGCGTTACAACGGCAAAGGCGTATTGAAAGCGGTCGAGAATGTCAACAATGTTCTCGCCGACGAGTTGACCGGATTCGATGCGCAGGATCAGGTCGGCGTTGACAAAGTGATGATCGAACTTGACGGAACGCCGAACAAAAGCAAGTTCGGAGCGAACGCGATTCTTGCGGTTTCGCTTGCTGTTGCGAAAGCGGCAGCGAAGTCGCTCAACGTCCCGTTATATCGTTACATCGGGGGAGCGAATGCAAAAATTCTGCCAACACCAATGATGAATATTATCAACGGCGGAAAACACGCTGACAATAATATTGATTTTCAGGAATTCATGATCGTTCCCGCCAACGCGCCGACATTCGCCGAAGCATTGCGGATGGGAGCAGAGGTATTTCACACGTTGAAAGATGTTCTTCATAAAAAAGGATACAACACATCGGTTGGCGACGAAGGCGGATTTGCACCGAGTTTGAAATCGAACGAAGAAGCACTCGACGTGATTGTCGAAGCGATCACGAAAGCGAAATATAAAGCGGGCGAAGATGTCTTCATTGCGCTCGACCCTGCCGCAAGCGAAATGTATGAAAATGGAAAATATCTTTTCTACAAATCAACGCAAAAGAAAGTGACGAAAGAAGAGATGGTAAAATTCTGGGCGAGGTGGACGAAAGAGTATCCGATCATTTCGCTTGAAGACGGTATGGGGGAAGAAGACTGGGAAGGATGGAAAATGCTGACCGATGAAATTGGCGGTAAAGTGCAATTGGTCGGCGATGATGTGTTCGTGACGAACACCGAATTTCTCAGCAAAGGAATTGACAAAGGCGTTGCAAATTCGATTCTCGTCAAAGTGAATCAGATCGGCACACTGACCGAAACGCTCGACTGTATGGCAATGGCACATCGCGCAAAATACACGACGGTCATCAGCCACCGCTCCGGTGAAACGGAAGATGCAACGATTGCCGACATTGCCGTGGCGACAAATGCCGGGCAAATCAAAACCGGCTCGACTTCGCGCACAGACCGCATTGCGAAGTATAATCAATTGTTACGCATCGAGGAAGAATTGGACACCAACGGCATCTTTGCAGGATTGAGTGCTTTTCCACTGAAGAAGTGAATCCTAGAAGTGAAACTTGCTGTGAGAGTGCAGTGAAATGTGAAATGGGAGACGTGAGATGATAAAATCTCATAAGAATTTGAATGTTTGGCAAGAAGCAATGAAGCTGGTAGCAACAGTTTACGAGATTACAAAACATTTCCCAGACGAAGAAAGATTCGGATTGATTGCACAAATGAGAAGATCGGCGGTCTCAATTCCTTCAAACATTGCTGAGGGTGCAGCGCGACAGACAAAAAAGGATTCTCTTAATTTTTATATTATTGCACGCGCATCTTTGAGTGAATTAGATACGCAACTTGAGTTGTGTAAATTGCTGAAGTATCTCTCGGCTGAGGCTGTCATCAAAGTATTCCAGCAGATTGACGCGGTTGATTCATTGTTAAGCGGACTTATCCGATTTCAGAGAAGAAAAGAATGATACAAATCAATCGTCTCACGTTTTACTTTTCTCGTTTTACAGCATAGTTCAACTACTGATTTTATTTATTAACAAAAACTATTATTATGGCATCAATCAAATTCGGAACAGACGGATGGCGCGGCGTAATTGCCGAAGATTTCACGTTTGCCAATCTTCAGAAAGTCGCGCTGGCAACTGCGCGCTATTTCAAAAAACATAAAAAAATAAAAAACGGAATCGTCATCGGCTATGACGCGCGGTTTCTTTCGGAAGAATTTGCGCACGCTGCCGCTCAGGTGATTGCGAGCGCAGGCGTGAAAGTGAAATTGGCGGATAAGATTTCTTCCACGCCAATGACGTCGCTCGGTATTGTGAAGATGAATGCCGCCGGCGGCGTTGTCATCACCGCGAGCCACAATCCGGCGAAATACAACGGCTTCAAAATCAAAGGAGATTTCGGCGGGCCGGCGCATCCCGAAATGGTGGCGAAAGTCGAACAGCAGCTTGCCCCGATTCTGAAGGCGAAAGAGCTTCCGTTGAAGCTGAAGCCGTTTGATGATCTCGTGAAGAAAAAAATCATCGAGTTTGTTGATCTTACTTCCATTTATGTTGAAGACATCAAAACAAAAATCGAATTCGATCTGATCAAAGTCGTCGGCGTGAAGATTATGTACGACGCAATGTTCGGCGCAGGGCAGGGCGTTCCTGAAATGCTCATACCAAATGTCGGTACAATTCGAAGCTCACTTAATCCGTCGTTCGGCGGCGGACATCCCGAACCGCTTGCACAGAATCTCGAAGAGCTTGCTGTTGAAGTCCGTGCCGGCGGATACGATATCGGCATTGCAACCGATGGTGATGCCGACCGTGTCGGAGCAATTGATGAAAATGGAAATTTTGTTGACTCGCACCGCATTTTTGCAATCCTTTTGAAATATCTTGTTGAACGAAAACATTACAAAGGAGAAGTGGCGAAGTCGTTGTCGGTCAGCGAAATTATTCCGAAGATGTGCGCGAAGTACGGAATCACGTTGAATGAAACACCGGTCGGTTTCAAATATCTCTGCCGGTTGATGGTCGAGCGCGACATTATCATCGCCGGTGAAGAAAGCGGCGGACTTGGCGTGAAAGGACATTTGCCGGAACGCGACGGCATCTTTGTCGGATTTCTTCTTGCGGAAATTATGGCGGTGCGGCGAATGAAACTGAGCCAGCTTGTGCAGGAATTGTTTGACGAGTACGGCGAATATCATTTCGGCAGAATTGATGCGCATGTGACAGAACAGGAAAAGAAAAAGATTGTCGGTTACTACAGCAAAAAGCCGAAGAAGATCGGAGCGTTCACCGTCCATCGCATTGATACAACCGACGGATTTAAATTTTTTGTTGACGGCGGATGGATTCTCGTACGCGCATCCGGTACCGAGCCGTTGATTCGTTTTTATGCGGAAGCCAGCAGTCCTGACAAAGTGCAGGCAATGTTGAAAGCGGCGTCGAAGATTTAAGGAGAATTTACCGCAGAGACGCAATGGCGCTATGAATCTTCGCGTCATTACACCTTTGCGGTTAAAGTGTGGTGCAGTTTTTTCTTTCTCATGCTCACAAACAGTTACAACTCTTATTATAACGTGATGCCTGATGGAACGGTGAAGCAGATCAATCCGTTCACCGGCACGGAAGTGTGGGCTGTTCCGGGGCGCGCCAGCAAGCCGATCTCCAACGAGGTTCCTTCATCATCAAAGCCGTTTACTGCGGTCGAGCGTGAAAACTTCTGCAGTTTTTGTGAGACGCGGTATTTCGAAACGCCTCCGGAGAAAGCGCGGCTTGTCAAACGCGATTCGTGGTACGAACATATTCGCCATCTTCCCGCCGAACGGTATTATGAAACCGTCGCTGAATTCCGCCGCGTTGGAAATCTGTTTGAGATTGTGACCATTGAATACTGGAAGAAGAATTATGATTATCGTTTAACGAAAGAAGCAATCGAATGGCGCGATGCGTACGTGGCGACGCCGAAAGGTGAAGAGCATATCAACGCGCTGTACCGCTACAAAATGAAAATGTCGGGAAAATCCGAGCAGGAAATCCGCCGCAAGACTCAGTTTGAAAAAATACAGATGCTTGACGCGTTCTTCGGCGGCTGCCATGAATTGATCATCGCGCACAAGCATTTCATCAAAGGAGCGACGCACGATACACAGCTTGCTTCATCCGGAGAATTGACACAGGAAGAACATTACCAGTATTTCAAGCTGGCGCTGGATTCGATGCAGGATATGCTGCAGCAGAATCGTTACATTCGGTACATCAGCGTATTTCAAAACTGGCTTCATCCTGCCGGTGCGTCGGTTGACCATTTGCACAAACAGATTGTCGGTTTGGATGAGTGGGGTTCGGCGATGCAGACGCAGATTAAAATGCTGCGGGAAGATCCAAACATCTTCAATGAATTCGGCGTCAATCTTGCTTCGCAATACAATCTTGTTTTTGCTGAAAATGATTTCGCGATTGCCTTCGTCGGCATCGGGCATCGTTTTCCGACGATTGAAATTTATTCGAAATCCTATCACTCGCGTCCGTTCGAACATTCCGACGATGAATTACGCGGCATGAGCAATCTCGTCCATGCGTGTCACGCCGCGTTGGGCAGCCAGATTTCCTGCAACGAGGAATGGTATTACACGCCGATCGATGCAATCTATAAAATGCCGTGGCATGTTCTGTTGAAATGGCGCGTTAATGTTCCGGCAGGATTTGAAGGCGGCACAAGCATTTTCATCAATCCGATCACGCCGATAGACCTGCGCGACAAATTGGTGCCGCGGCTGTATCAGCTTCGCGACAGCGGATTTATCAACAATTTTCGCATCGCTGAAGAATGCCACCTTCGCCCAAATCCGTTGAAATATCATCTTCGATGAACCGTTCTTCGCTGCCCGTCATTCCAATTTCTGAAATTGTTGTTCAGTGGTATCTGCATGTGCGGACGATACGTTCTCATTAACGGCAAGCGGGTTTTTCTTACGTACAAAGAGCTTCGTGTAAAAGACGACGGGCACATGGACGAACATTTGCCGCGCTATAATGCGGCGCCGATGCAGCATATGCCTGTGTTTGCTCAGCGGGGCGGCGAACTTATCGCACTGCAAATGTTGTGGTGGCTGATTCCGCACACGTCAAAAGACGGGAAGCCAGCATCCGTTGCGTTTAATGCAAGAGCCGAAACGATAGAAACGAGTGCGCTGTTTGCTCCTTATTTCAAAGGAAGCAGATGTTTGATTCCGGCAGATGCGTTTTATGAATGGAAAAAGATTTCGGTTTCTGTTGAAGCAAAAGGGAAAATGAAATTGGTAGAAGAAAAACACCCGATGTGCATCTGCATGAAAAATGAACAACCGTTTATGTTTGCCGGATTGTTTTCTGTGTGGAAGAACGACAAAGGAGAAGAATTTCCAAGCTTCACAATTATTACAACGGCACCCAATGCGTTGATGTCGGAAATTCATCATCGTATGCCGGTGATTATGCCGGAGCGGCATTTTGAGATGTGGCTCGACCGCACATATAAAAATACCGGTGCGCTCAAGAAAATGCTTGTTCCGTTTCCTGCTTCGGAAATGAAAGCGTACCGCGTTTCATCCTATGTGAACAATGCACGCAACGAAGGACCGGAGTGCATGAAAAAAGTTGAGTAGGGTTGAACTTCGACATTGTGTAACACCGAAAGATTTTTCCCGTATATCTCACAAGTTCACAAAGAGAATCATTCCAAAACATCCGCTGAAACGATAATGACGAAACTCATCGGTGCAATAATTGTTCTTGTTGTTTATGCTGTTGCACTTATGGCAGACGAAAAACGAGGACAAATTTCCGGTCAGGTTATTGACGGCGCGACAGAACAGCCGCTTGTCGGTGTGAACATTATCATCGTCGAAAAACCCGCCGTTGGCTCCATAACGGATGAGCGCGGGAATTTTGTCATCAGCAATATCGAAGTCGGTGAATTCAGTTTGCGGGCAACATTGCTCGGGTACACGCCGGTCGTGCTGACGAATGTTGTGGTTTCAACGGGACGCAGCGCGATTGTTAAAATAAAATTGAGCGAAGAGGCGATCAATCTTCAGGGTGTTGAAGTGAAAGCGGATTACTTCAGCCGTGCCGGTTCGATCAGTCCGGTAAGCACGATCGGATTAAGCGGCGCTGAAGTTCTGCGTTCCCCCGGAAGCGATCAGGATGTGCAGCGCATTGTTCAGTCTATGCCCGGCGTTGCAAATTCCACCGACCAAACAAATGAATTGATCGTTCGCGGCGGCGCGCCGAACGAAAACCTGACGGTGATGGATTATCTTGAAATTCCTTCCACCAATCATTATCCGAATCAAATGAACTCCGGCGGCCCCATCAACATGGTAAATGTTGATCTGGTTGAGGAAATCAATTTTTCCTCGGGAGGATTTCCTGCGCAATACGGCGACAAGCTTTCATCGGTGATGGATATAACGCTTCGCGAAGGCGACCGGCAGCGTGCGTTCGCATCGAACACCGGCATTCACTTCGCCGGATTTGGCACCGTGATGGAAGGAGGCATGAACAACGGACGCGGTTCGTGGATTGTTTCTGCACGACGGAGTTTTCTCGAAACAATTGATAACCTTGTCGGCATTTCTGCGCTTGGATTGACCGCGATTCCGAAATATTACGATGCTCAATTCAAAGTTGTCTACGATCTGAGCCCTTCACAGAAACTTCTCTTCAGCGGTATTTACGGCAACGATAAAATTCTTATCGCGGGAAATTCTGGCGAAAAAAATCTTCAGCGTGCAAACACATCGGATTCTTCCAGCGTTGAAACGATTGACGTGCACAATCATCAATACGCCGCCGGAATCAGTTTGAAAAGCTTGTGGGGTGCGAAAGGATATTCAGTATTCTCTTTGTACGGATTTGGAAATGTCTATTTCGTCGACGTCAGTTCCGATTTTACAGCGCACACATACGGAAGCGAAGGGCAAGTGATCACTCATGCCCTTCTCGCCTCGCGCAAAGTGTATTATGACAATTCAGATGAAAACCTTGCCGCGGCAAAATATGAAATGGTGTACCGCCTGTTTCCTTCGCACGAAATTTCTGCCGGAGCGCAATATTTGACGACGGGCAGTTTTCGGGACGAAGCGCGGTGGGACGGCGATACTGCGCGGTACGATTTCAACGGCGACGGCGTGTTCGAAATTCCCAGTGCAGTCTGGAAGCCGGGAAATACCGTGACGACGCTTGGCTTCGGAGACGCGCATAAAATTTACGGCTATCTCAGCGATAAAATTGATGTGCTTCCATTGCTGACGCTCACGGCAGGTGTGCGATACGATTATTTCAGTTATTCGAAACAAGGAAACGTCAGCCCGCGCCTCAGCGCCTCGTACGAAATTGTTCCGCCGACAACGCGAATCAATTTTGCGTATGGAGAATATTATCAAACGCAATCGTATCCGTTGTACGGCGACAACGGCTACAACGGACAAACAGGATACAATCACAACTTGAAGAACAGTCACGCGCGCCATTTTGTGCTGGGCATTGAGCATATTTTTGCTGAAGGGTTGAAAGCAAGTCTCGAAACATATTACAAGCAATATTCCGATCTGCCGGTGAGCGAAAGCTTCATCTATTTTTCCGACAAAACATTTCGCAGCGATCATTATCTGAATGTCGGAAAGAAAACTTCGAAAGGCATCGAACTGTTCATTCAGCAAAAACAAGTTGAGGATTTTTACGGCACGCTGAGCGTTTCGTATTCCTCGACACGGCAGGAAGATCCCCGCCTGAATCTTCCCGGCTATGCGCCGGTGAATGTCGGTTCGTATCCCGATGATTATGATTATCCATTGATCACAACTCTGGTGCTTGGGAAAATTGTGAAGAACACGCGTTCGAAGTTGAATGAGATGCCGTTGTATCTTAAGTATCCGTCAATGATTTTACCATTCTCCGATGACATGGAATTCAGCCTGCGGTTTCGGTATTCTTCCGGCAACGCGTACACGCCGATGCGTTATACAACCGCCGAACAGCATCGTGAAGGCGGAATTGCGTGGTCGCGCGGCTGGTGGCAGTCGACCGGCGAGATCAATTCGGCGCGGTATCCCGATTATCAGCGGCTCGACGTGCAATGGATCAGCCGTTTTCATTTTACGCAATGGAATTTGGTGGTGTTTCTGCAGGTTCAGAATCTTTTGAACCGGGCGAATGTTTTTATGATAAATCATCTCAGCGATGGAACCACGCAGACGGTTTATCAGTTTTCTTTTTTTCCGGTCGGCGGATGCTCGTTCGAGTTTTGACGGCTTGGTATGCAATGAGAGGAATGAATTCTCTGTTGAGAAAATTACAACAACGGCGGCGATAAAGGCTCAATGACAACCTACACAGCGACAACTGAAGGCATCACAATTATGGTGCGCCCCGTTTATCTTGACGGCCAGTCGGACGCGATTGCGAAGAAATTTGTGTTCACGTATTTTATCCGTATTGAAAATCACAGACAAGAATCCGTGCAGCTTCTGCGGCGCCACTGGTTTATTACGGATGCCGCTGGCGATGTAAAAGAAGTTGAAGGCGAGGGCGTTGTCGGGAAGCAGCCGGAGATTGCTCCGGGCGGCGTGCATGAGTACAACAGCTTTTGTATTCTCGAAACTTTTGAAGGTGCGATGGAGGGAACATATCTGATGGCGCACGAAAGCGGAGAGCAGTTTCATGCGGCAATTCCGCGGTTTACACTTCGCGCTGCGTCAAATTAATTATGAGCCATGATCAAATAATTATTTACTGCGACGGGGCATGTTCGGGAAATCAGTTTGGAACGAATCGCGGCGGATGGGGAGCGGTGCTGCTGTTTCAGAATCATCGCAAAGAAATTTTCGGCGGCGAGAAAAATACCACCAATCAGCGAATGGAATTGACGGCGTGTATCAGCGCGCTTGAGTCGTTGAAGCGGATAGATTTGCCCGTCGTCATTTGTTCCGACAGCGCGTACCTTGTGAATTGCATGCAGCAGAAGTGGTACGAAAAATGGCAGCGCAACGGCTGGAAGAATGCAAAGAAACAGCCGGTAGAAAACCGGGATCTGTGGGAACGCCTGCTTGATGTACTTTCAAAGTTTAAAACAAGCTTCCGCAAAGTCGAAGGGCATGTTGGTATTGAGCTGAATGAACGCGCCGATCAACTTGCGCGCCTCGGTGCCGAGAAGAAAGAGTGATTACAAATCTTGGCGCTCTATTTTTTCATTTGCGCTAATTCTTTTTCCACTTCCCGTCGAAAATATCCGTCGGCAAGGTACGCATACAAATTCTTTCCCGGACACACTGTGATCTTCGAATAATCCTTATGCCCTTTGATGACTTCCGGCGAGAGATGATATTTCCAGCACAGCCATGTGAAAAGATTCACGATCGAGCGGAGCTGTTCTTTCGTCGGCGAAATATTTTCATAATTTCCCAGCACGCAGATCAATGCATGTCCGGTCGGATCATATTCTGTGTTCGTGTCGCCGGCGTACCGAATGTCCCGTCCTTCATAAATTGTTCCGTCGAGATCAATCAGATAATGATATGGAATGTCCATCCATTTCTTTTCCGAGCGTGACCAGCTTTGAAGATTGCGCAGGTACGCGCGCGGGTCTTCATCTTTCGTGAAATCAACTCCGCCGTGATGGAGTGTGATATGAGTGATTGTTTGAACGGGATGCTGAAGCGTATCGCGCGTACCGCCCCACTGCGCGACGGTGACGATGGATTTGTCAAAATGTTGCAAATTCCCTTGGGACTGAATGCCGGCAGGACGGGAACCTGCGCATCCGTCAAGGATAAGCGCGGCTGAAATGACGGCAAAATAGAAATGTAATCCGTTCATGATAAATGGGAATAGTGATTGTTTTTGGTGGATTGTGTTTTCTGTTTATACGAGAATTTCTTTGAAAAAACAAATTGAAAACTACTTTGGGATTGCATTCTATTAAAAAATTGCGGACTTTTAACGACGCAAATGAACATTGAAAAGGCACTTCTATGAATACCATTGAATGGACGTTCGAACTCCGGTTTATTGTCGCGCTTGCGCTTGGCTTTCTTGTCGGCTTGGAACGCGAAAGCTCAAAAGCTGAAGATAACGGAATGGTGTTTGGAGGCGTGCGCACGCTTCCCATCATCAGCATGCTGGGATTCGGCTGCGCGTGGCTTCAGCACATCGGCGTAGTGTTTGCGCTTCCGGCAGGGCTTCTCACCATCGGCACGCTGACGGCAATCGCTTACATCGCGAAAATTCGCAACGGGCGGTTCGGTTCAACCAGCGCCGTAACGGCTCTTCTCACATTCGTTGTCGGTGCGTTGGCAATGCTTGTGGATGTCTGGGTTGCAATGGCGCTTGGCATCATCAATACAATTTTGTTGTCGGAAAAATCGGAGCTTGAATCGTTTGTCGAGCGGCTGAATAAAGTGGAATTCCTTGCGACGCTGAAATTCCTTTTGGTGACGCTGATTATTCTTCCTGTTCTTCCGAATCGTACGTACACGCGCTTCAATCTCAATCCGACCACAATCTGGGAAGTGGTCATTCTTGTTTCAACAATCGGTTTTATCGGCTATTTGCTGTCGAAAAAATTCGGCAACAAAATTGGCATGTGGCTGTCCGGTATGATTGGCGGAATGGTTTCCAGCACGGCGGTCAGTGTGGCGGCGGGAAGGATTGCGAAGAAAGATCCGTCGCGCGCCGGAAGCGCTTTGCAGGCATCGCTTCTCGCATGCAGCGTCATGTATCTTCGCATTCTTGTGCTGGTATGGTTTGTGGCTCCGTCGTTCGTTGGAATGCTGTGGTGGAAATTGCTCGCGTTGGCGGTGATTGGAATTCTTCTTTCAATCGGTGTCAAACACAATTCTCAAGCCCAGTCTGAAAGCGAAGTGCCGCAATTCCAAAATCCGTTTGAGATCAGGCCCGCGGTTGTGTTCGCGGCGCTGTTTGTCGTTCTTTCGGTAGTGACAACTTTGGTGCAATCAACAGTAGGGACTGCCGGTATCCTGACACTTGCCGCATTTGTCGGAGTCACAGACATCACGCCATTTGTTCTTTCCATTGTGAGCGGCACGAGCGGAATGACAACAGTGCTGATTTCTGCCATCATCATTTCTATGATGAGCAATACGGTTGTAAAGGGAGTGTATTTCGGCTGGTTCGCGCCCTCTATTCGTAAAGAAACCGCGTGGCGATTTCTTCTCTGGACTGCGCTTCATATTCCTTTTGTGATGATAAGTTGAAAAGAAAACGGGTAAATCTACTTAATAATTCATGTTACGCATGGGAAAAACCCGCCTAAAAAAATAAAATTCGTCATGCCCGAACGCTTTAGTCGGGCATCCATACTTGGATTCCCGCCTTCGCGGGAATGACGTTACTCTGGTTTTGATTTTCAAAACAATCTTTTTTGCGTAACATGACTTAATAAGAGAAAGGAATATTATGAGTCAAAAAAATATCAATAGGAGGTCAAGATGCCGGAAAGCCAGTTGAAGTTTTTTAAACATTGTGCCGAAATTTTACCTAAAAAAGAACGCACTTTGGTTCCGAAAAAAAGACGGGGGCTTTATGTTCTTTACGATCAACATAGAAGCAATGGAAGAGAAATGTACGATGTTGTTTATATTGGCATGACTACTTCAGGCTTCGGAGGGCGACTTCGATCTCATGAAAAGCATAAGGGCGATCTGTGGACGCATTTTTCGGTCTTTGAAGTTTGGGACAATATTCGCGACGATGAGATCGCTGAACTTGAAGGCCTTTTTAGACACTTATATCGTAGAGATGCGCGTGCAAATAACCTTAACATTCAACGCGCATTTAAGAAAATGAAGAAAATAAGGAATAACAATTTCAAAAAATGGATTTAAGCACTACTAATTTTTATCTCCTTCCCAAATCCCCAATTTAGAAACACTCCATCACCGAAACTCTGTTTCACAAAACCTTGTTGGAGCAAGCAACTCTCCGGTGAACTCATTATATTTTAGCATAATTGTAGGAGACCTTTATGCAGCGCGACCTTAGTAATGAAATACAAAAACTCAGCATTCCCGAACGTATTTTGCTCGTGGAGGAAATTTGGGACAGCATTGCGCGGGAAAATGAAGCGTTCGAGTTATCGCAAAGCCAAAAGGAAGAACTTGATCGTCGTTCCCGATCGTACAAGGAGAATCCTTCACAGGGCCGTTCATGGCAAGAGATTAAAGCTGAATTTCTGAAAACAAAGTAAATGCCAGTGAATGTACGCTTTCATCCTGAAGCCGAACGTGAATTCAAGGATGCGGTCATTTGGTATAACCATCAGCGAATGGGGCTTGGTGCGGAGTTTTTCCTTTGTGTTGATGAATCCATAGAACGGATTCAAAGTAATCCTCAAATATATCCTTTGGTTCATAATAAGATTCGTCGTGCCGTTGTTCGTAGATTTCCCTTCGCAGTCTTTTATGATATTGAAGACTCTGAAATTCGCGTCATCGGAATCTTTCATTCCCGGCGCAGTCCTGATCAGTGGAGGTCGAGAAAATAGATATCATGTTTCCACATTCTCTTTTTATATCCATAGAAACTAAATGACCCAGCACGAACGTCTTACTTCGCTTGATGCTTTTCGCGGTGCAACAATTGCCGCAATGATGCTGGTCAATAACGCCGGCGATTGGGGGCACGTGTATCCGCAGCTTGAGCATGCTGAATGGAACGGCTGGACATTCACCGATTGGATTTTCCCATTCTTTCTTTTCATCGTCGGCGTTGCAATGACAATGTCGTTTGCGCGGCGCATCGAACGTGGCGACGATGCAAGGAAATTGCTTCTGAATGCCGCACGCCGCTCCGTCATCATTTTTGTGCTCGGACTTATTTTGAACGGTGCACCGTTTTTCAATCTTTCCACCATCCGCATTCCGGGCGTGCTTCAGCGTATTGCGGTTTGCTATTTCATTGTTTCAGTGATCGTTCTTTTTACGAAGACGAGAAAAGCGCAAAATTTCTGGCTCATCGGATTTCTTGCTGTCTATTGGCTGATGATGAAGTTCATTCCTGTTCCGGGTATCGGCGCAGGTGTTTTGGAGCAGGGAAAGAATTTTTCTGCGTACATTGATTCTCTGCTTCTTTCGGGACACATGTACATCTACACGCAAACGTGGGACCCGGAAGGAATCATAAGCACGCTGCCGGCAATTGCCACGACGTTGTTCGGCGTTCAAACAGGATATTTTTTGCGCTCACCGCTTTCACGCGAAGAAAAAACCGTTTGGATGTTCGTTGCAGGATTTGTTTTGCTTTTCATCGGCGTCGTTCTCGATATGTGGCTGCCGATCAATAAAAATATCTGGACAAGCTCGTACAGCATTTTCACTGCGGGCTGGGCGTTGATTTGTTTTGCAGTATTGTATTGGTTGATTGATGTGAAAGGTTTCAAGTTGAAAACCCCTTTGGGGCGGTGGTACACTCCGTTTGTGATGTTGGGAATGAATGCCATCGCCGTCTATTTTGTCGGAAGCCTTATCGGAAAACTTTCCATCAGCTTTATGCTGAGCCAGCCGGATGGAAAATCAATGATGCTGAAAACGTACATCTATCAGCATTTCTTTGCACCGCTTCTGACAAATCCGTTTCATGCGTCCCTTCTTTATGCCATGATGTATGTGCTCGGCTCGTTTCTCCTCGCATGGGTCATGTGGAAGAAGCAATGGTTCGTGAAAGTGTAAATATGGCAGTGTCTCAGCTTAAAAATATTTTGAGTAGGACAGGCATTCTTGCCTGTCTTTATTTGGTCAGACAAGAATGTCTGACCTACCCGAAAGTGGAATTGCGCCACTACCGTAAAACCTGCTCCCTTGACATTCTCATTTCTTCTCTTCAGATTGAGCGCAGAGTTCGCTTACTTATTTCCACCCACAATGTAAAGGCACATCCATGATAAAACACGAACGACTTACATCGCTTGATGCTTTCCGCGGAGCCACTATTGCCGGCATGATGCTCGTCAATAACCCGGGCACATGGTCGCATATTTATCCGCAGTTAGAGCACGCTCCGTGGAGCGGCTGGACGTTCACCGATTGGATTTTCCCTTTCTTTCTTTTTATTGTCGGTGTCGCAATGACATTTTCGTTCCGCTACCGGATGGAAGCTGGCGCAGACAAAAAGAAATTGTACGTGCAGATCATCCGCCGCGCGGTTATTATTTTTCTTCTCGGATTTTTCCTTGCTGGCTTTCCGTATTTTCATCTCGCCACGATCCGCATTCCCGGAGTTCTGCAGCGCATCGCTGTTTGTTATCTCATTGCGTCTCTCATCGTGATGAATTCCGGCTGGAAGGCACAACTCTATTGGATTATCGGGCTGCTTGCCAGCTACTGGCTGATGGTGACGCTCATTCCCGTTCCCGGTTACGGCGCCGGAGTGATGCAGCCGACCGGAAGCCTGTGCTGGTATATTGATTCACACGTGCTTGCCGGACACACATGGAGCGGCGCACCTGTGCCGGGCTTCGATCCCGAAGGCATCGTCAGCACAATCCCGGCAATTGCAACGACGTTGTTCGGCGTGCTCACCGGACGCTGGCTGCAATCGGAGCGGACAAAAGAAGAAAAGACGGCGTGGATGTTTGTTGCCGGAAATATTTTTTTACTGCTCGGCGCAATTTTCGATATGTGGCTGCCGATCAACAAGAATATGTGGACAAGCTCGTACAGTATTTTCATGGCAGGCTGGGCGCTGGTGTGCCTTGCAATTTTCTATTGGCTGATCGATGTGAAAGGCTACAAGAAATGGGCGACGCCGCTTGTTATTTACGGCATGAACGCGATTACCGTCTTTTTCCTTTCAGGAGTTATCGGAAGGTTGTACACAGGCATTATTCGCTGGCAGACGCCGGATGGAGGAACGCAGTCATTGCAGGGATGGCTATTTCAAACATTCTTTCTTTCGATTGCAAGCCCGATCAACGCATCGCTCCTCTACGCAATTTTCTTTATGCTGTTCCTCTTCCTCATTGCATGGATCATGTGGAAGAAGAAATGGTTCTTGAAGGTATAAAGAAATAATTTTGTAGCCGCGACCTTCATGGTTGCGGAGATAATTGCATTTTGGTAGCCGCGGCCTTTACGGTCGCGGAGACAATTGCATTTTGGTAGCCGCAACCTTTACGGTTGCGGATAGGCCGCAGCGGCAAACCGCAGACGTAAAGTCTGCGGCTACCATTTCTTAATCATGTGGAAGAAGAAATGGTTCTTGAAGGTATAAAGAAATAATTTTGTAGCCGCGACCTTTATGGTTGCGGTAATGATACGATTCGGTAGTCGCAACCTTCATGGTCGCGAAGATAATTGCATTTTGGTAGCCGCAACCTTTACGGTTGCGGCGATGATTGTGATTTGGTAGCTGCGGACATTTATGGTCGCGGCAAACCACAGACATTCCGCCAAAGGCGGATCAGTCTCTGGCTGAAAAGTCTGCGGCTACCCCGACATGAGGGTTTATAATAAACCATGGGAAAAATTATCAGGGAAAAACACCATCGTTTGGAGGAGGAATTCTATCGGGGATGCAAGATTGTTTCGTTCACAGTCTGTGTAAAGAACAGAGCCACATTTTTTGTTGCTGAAGACCGATTTAGAAGATGCGAGCTGCTTTTACTTGAAGCGTTGAAGGAATTTGAAAGCGAAGCCGAAGTGTATGTATTTATGCCGGAGCATGCACATTTGCTGCTTCGCGGTAAGAATGAAACTTCAGATGTGCTGAAAGCTGTGAAATCATTCAAACAAAGAACGGGTTTCTGGTTGTATCAAAATCATTTATCGGTACGCTGGCAGAAAGATTTTTATGATCACATTCTTCGCAAAGAAGAAGAAGTAGCGAAGCATATCCGATACATTCTCAATAATCCTGTGAGAGCAAATCTTGTTGAAGGTTGGAAGGAGTATCCATTCAAAGGGTCAACAATACACAATTTGAATGAATGGAATTAAAGATTTGGTTGGTGCGGTAACGATTGCAATTTGGTAACCGCAACCTTCATGGTTGCGGAGATGATTGCATTTGGGTAGCCGCGACCTTTATGATCGCGGGCGGGCCGCAGGTTGCGGATAGGCCGCAGCGGCAAACCGCAGACGTAAAGTCTGCGGCTACCATTTCTTAATCATGTGGAAGAAGAAATGGTTCTTGAAGGTGTAAAGAAATAATTTTGTAGCCGCGACCTTTATGGTCGCGGGCAGGCCGCAGGTTGCGGATAGGCCGCAGCGGCAAACCGCAGACGTAAAGTCTGCGGCCACCATTTTTTAATCATATGAAGAAGAAATGGTTCTTGAAGGCGTAAAGAAATAATTTTGTAGCCGCGACCTTTATGGTCGCGGGCAGGCCGTAGGTTGCGGCAAAACCGCAGTTTAGAAAAACAAAGGCGAGGAAATGTGTCCTCGCCTTTTTATTTTTTCTTCATTAAAGAAAACAGGCATCTTTTACAAGACGGTCGCCTCAAAGGAATTTTGGAGTGCAACTTAGAAATATATATACAATCTTAGATTTGATGTGGAATTTTTGATAGAAAAAGTGTTGAAACCGGTCTCTGATTGATAGTAGATTGATATTGTTTGTTCGCCGGCGAGTGAAACATTTTCAGACAACCAATATTCTACTCCCCAAAAAACATTTCCCGAATAAGAGGTCTCATTATTTTCTGAATTCGGAACGTCCTGCTTTCTTAGATAATAATTGTACGCCGCTCCTGCTCCGAAATAAGGAGAAACGCTTTTATCTACCTGAAAATGTTTTTCAATGTTAACTGTCGGGGCGATTTGGTAGCGGGTGGTCGTCTCGGTAGTTGACGAACCGGAAGATAAACTGGAAAGTGTCGAGGCAGCTTCTTTGTACTGCTCAAACGAAAAGTTCAGTTCGATTCGTATAGCTGTTTGTGAGCCGAGCCAATATTTTCCGCCCAAGCCTCCGCCAAGGTTCAGTCCTGCGAATGAAAATGAAATTGCTTTCTTCGGTCTGAGTGTATTGCCTGCTGTGGTTTGAGCATAACCGCATTGGAATGCTGCTGCAATGAGGGAAATAAATATAAGTCGTTTCATTTTTTCCTCGATAAATGATTGATTGAAGTAACTGTCGTTATTGGCTGATATTCCCCGATCGTCTCCAATTCCTCAACCCTGTATGAGAACGCTTTGTCCATGAAACTCTGCTTCACTTCAGCCAGTTATTCCAACAAATAAAACAACGTGTCGCCAAAGACAGAATAAAAATGCCCGAAGAGGAGCGACCTGTCGTGTATCGCCACGCCGAAAGAATCGGCAAAAGCGGCATCGCAATAATAACCGGTATAATTCTGCTGCAAATTGGAAGCGATGCCCCGCAGATAGAAATGAAAATTCTCTTTACGCACATCCCCGCTGTAATAACCATCGAAGAACCACGTTGTATCGTTCTTCCTCATATAAAACGTCGAGCCGTAGATCGTCTCGTTAATGTCGTACTTCTTAGAGATAAAAAAAGTCGAGTCGTACGAAAAGCCGAATCCTTCAGCGTTCACCTGCTCTGTGAATGTCTGAATCGTAGCGGGAAGTGTCGTCATAGAAATGAAGAACGAATCCACCGACGTTCCGGCGGTATCCAGCGTCAGCGAGGTGCTTTGAATGGTGAACGAGGCCAATGTTGTTTTCAGTGTGATCTTCGGCGTCAGATTGTTGAAAGAAATGCTTCCCTCAATCAAATTATACAGCGGCCCCTCGTTGTATGTTATGCCGTTCAGCCCAACAGAAATATTCGTCAGGTATGAACCGATGGAAAAAAGATTGTACGGAATTATATCTCCGGCATGAAAGGAACCGAAATCCTGCGCAAAAAAGAATTTAAGATTGATGGAATGCATTCCGCTGACGTACGAATACGTTCCGCTGTTGTAGCTTAGCTTGTAGGTATTCAGTGCGCCGAAGTTCACTCCGTTCAGCGCCATTCCAATAATCAGATCTGCAGCAATTCGCTGCAGCGACATTCCTTGAGTAAGGTAACCGCCAACGATAACCATATTGCCATCTAAGATTTCGGCAAGGCTGTCCTTTGGGATTGCGCCGCCGCATAACGAGAGCGAGTCGATTTTCTTTTGAGTTTGTCCGCCGCCGTTGTTATTGGAATTGTCATTGGGATTAGTGCAGAACAAAGCGTAAAACGACAGCGCAATCAGCATAAAGTACACTGCGGGAATTTTCGGGAAAACTTTCATGTGTACCTCCTTACAAGAAAGTTGGAACGAGATGAAATGTTCTATGCCCGGCGTATAACGACGCAGAGCATCGTGAAAGAATGCGTTACAAACCTGATCTTTGTAACGAGAGAAATAGTTTGTTAGGTGATCTTCACAACTAGAGACCGAGTAGTTCCTGCTTTTTCTTGGCAAACTCAGCTTCTGTGAGCACCCCGTCATCGAGAAGCTTCTTGAACTTTGCAAGTTCATCTGCGACAGAAATTATTTGTGACCTACTCTGGCTTTTGTTTTCACCGATCTTTCTATCAATGAATTCTTTGATCTTCTGTGCTTGAGCGGTCAGCTCTTTCTGAACGCTCATTGAACGATTCGAGAATGTAAATCGGTTTTCGTTGGGCACTCCGAAAATGGAACCTCCTGGTCTGTCGTTTGAACCAGGAAATGTGAACTCAATGAAGCCCGCAGTCCAAGCCGCTTCCTTGAATTGAACAGACGTAATATCACGAATGTAAATGGTCTTCTCTCCAGAGAATCCTCTGGTCAATGCGCCCATCACACCTTTCTGTGTGAGGACTATGCGGTCCTCGTAAACTCGAAGCACCATTCCAATTGAACTCGACATCTCAAATACAGTTTCCATTCTCTTCCTCCTATGTAGTTAGTACAGATATCCTCTATTCACACAATCATTACCTTTACGAAGTACTCCAAATGTTCATATCTTGCTTGAATAAGCTTAAGCTTGGTGTTAAGAATCTTCATCAAGAGTGACATCATTTGTCATGCTAGCCCGCTTCGCCAAGCGGAAGTGAGGCAAGCCTGTCCCGAACTTGGTTCGGGAAAATTTGGTCTGCCATGGCCTTTCAGACAATGGCTGATCAGCCTTTGGCTGAACTGATACGACAGACATCTGCGATAAGTTAAATTTGGAAGCACTCGTTTTTCTCAGATTCTGATCCGCCTCTGGCGGAAAAGAACGTTTTTTAAACAAAATTTTTTGTCGCTGGTGTACTTTATTCTCTTGACTTTTTACTTATTAAAGAGGTTAGGGCGCATTCACGGAACGACAAAACTGACTGTATTTGATAATGGGACTCCTTCGGTATCGAATTCGCTCTGTCCATTTGAATTAAAATTTATCCCAGGATTACCGTTGCCTCCAAGCACTGCGACAGCATATAGAATGTCACCCTCGACTGCGACATTTCCTAAATAGTCACGAGAAAGATCATAACTGAAATTTTGTCCGGTACCCATAGTGACATAAATAATATAACTGCCAATTATTGGCACTGAATTTTTAAATTGAGACTTCGACAAAAAAATATAAACATTTCGGCCCCTTGCAAAGCTAGCGTTGATCGTTCCTTGAAAACGGATAATATTACTGGTGTCAATCACGTCAAGCCGGGTCACAGACCCAGACCAAAATTGAATCATTCTCACTGGGTAAAAAGAATAATTTCCTCCACCAACGAATTGGAATTGAAAAGCTTTCACAGTATAAAAACCGGACTTCGCATAGGTCACATCATAGATTCCTGAAGGCACATTATTCAATTGCCATGAACCATCCGAAAGTGAGATTGTTGAATCTATGCCTGGGTAAAGGAGTACTCTGACGCCGCTTTGATCTTTAATTGATCTATTGAGTGAATCTACAATCATGACCGAACCCATAAGATTGCCAGAAAGTCTAGGGCTTGCTGGACCTGGGTCACCCTTACATCCCCAGAATAAGAGACAACAGATAATTCCAAATAAAATTGGTTTCATATGCTGACCTGTTGATTGTGTATGCTGGATGCGCCCTAACTATTAATTATACTGCACAGGGTCATTGATTAAAGTACATAGATATGCGTGCACTTGCATATCTATGTACCAATGTTGCTCTAAACATTTCTGATTCTCTGTTTCCAGGAAATAGTCCGTGCATAACTATGTACTTGAGCCATTCAGTCTAATAAGCTTCTTATCACAGCCGAACATCATCGGCTCGCCTCGCTGTAGCGTTAGCGCAAGCGGGCAAAAAATGGGGAAAAATCTAAGAGAACCTGTGGGGTTATTCTCTTCCTGCCTGTCGTCAGGCAGGTTTACCTAAAACAATGGAATAATCTTACCCTTTCTTTACCACAAAATCAAGCCCATTTCTTAAAGAAAATCCCGCAAGCCTTTCGCCAAACCTTGAAACCCGTTCAATAAGTGCGCAGCACTAAATTTAATTGCACAAGAAGCACACAACACCGGTCGGAACGCCGGAATGGCTGGAATTGAGCCTTTTTTAATACAACCATCGTTTTTCGCACAAAAACGCATTTTTCAATTTCAAAAACGCGATTTTAAATTTGAAAAGTGCATTTTTTAAATTGAAAATCGCATTAAAAGTTTCTTTTATTGCGTTTTGAGAAACTTTTTTCGCATTCCGAAAAACTTTTATCGCGATGTGAAAAACTCTTAATGCATTCCGGATTTTCCTTAATGCGGTTGGAGATTCTTAGATCGCAATTTCAATTTCTTTTAGTGCGTCCCGAAAAACCGTTATCGCAATTTGGAAAACTCTTACCGCCTTTCTGGTTTTCCTTAATGCGGTTGAGGATTCTTAGATCGCGATTTTAATTTCTTTTATTGCGTGCAAAGAAACCCTTGCCGCGTTCCGAAATTTCTTTATCGCATAGAAAGGTTCTTGAATTGGGGAGGTGATGGTACTGGAATAGTTTGTCTCATTGCTTACATTTGCCGTCACCATTCGCGCGTTTCGCCGATCATCATCAGCCAGTAATTTTCGGATGGAAGGTTTTTTGCCTGCCCGCCGCTTTGCTCCGGCAGGCGGGCTTTCACTTCCTCGCGGAATCGTTTCGGCGGTTCGTCAATCGGCTCATCGGTCAGCTTGAATGTTCCCCAATGCACGGCGAGCATTGTTTTTCCTTTAAGATCGTCGTTCGCCCGTATTGCTTCTTCCGGCGTCATGTAAAGCTGGTGCATCAGCTCCGCAGGTTCATATCCGCCGATGGGAAGAATTGTCAGGTCAAAAGGACCAAACTTTTCGCCGATCTCTTCAAATCCTGTAAAGTATCCCGAGTCGCCGCAGAAGTACAGCCGCTTTTCTTTTCCCCACAGCACGAACGAAGCCCATAATGTTTCGTCGCGGTCGGTCAGCCATCGTCCGGAAGAATGCTGCGCCGGCGTGCAAATGATTTTTATTCCTTTGTAGGTCGTTCCTTCCCACCAGTCGAGTTCCTGCACATTTGAAATTCCGATGTCTTCCAGTTTATCGCGCAGCCGCAGCGGCACAATGAATCGTGTCGCCCGGTTTTGCGCCAGTTTCATCAGCGTTTCTTTGTCGAAGTGATCGTAATGGTTATGCGAGATAATGACAAGGTCAATGGGCGGAAGTTTGTCGAATGCAATGCCGGGGTCAACTGCACGCGGAGCGCCCGCCCAGCTTACCGGGCCGAGCCTGCCGCTCCACACCGGATCGGTGAGGATATTCTTTCCTTCAAATTGAATGAGCACTGTTGATTGCCCCACCCACGTAACGGTGTATGGTTTGTTTTGTGCGATGAGCGATCCATCGTTGGATACGTGCGGCGTTTCGGCGGTTGCCGTGGAAAACGGCGCCGTGAATTTTTCGATGAACCACGGAACGTATCGCGTGAACGGAATTTCTTTGAATGCCGGATCAGGATTTTTAAATCCGCCTTCGACTGTATGAGACGGCGCGTCGTTTGTGCCGCGGGATGCCGAAGCGTTTGTTTGTGAGGTGAGCGGAACTGTGAGTACAGCAACGGAAAAGAAAAAGAAAAGTATGTATGGGGTGAGTTTCATCAACTGGAAAAATACAATTTATTCAGCACATAAACATTCTTTCTAACGAAAAGAAAATGCAAATGTTGCGCAGGCACGTTGACAAACGGCAGTAAATTTCTTACACTCTACGCAGACTAAGTTTGCCTTTTTCGCACTCATCACAGCATCGGCGTGGACATGACAACTCCTGAAAAACATATCGGCGTTATTCAAGATATCTCCAGTTCTTCCGCTCTCGTTGCACTCGACGAAACGCTTGAGTCATTCGAACGCACGATAGCCGGTAAGACGTACCGCATTGCACAGCTCGGTTCGTTCGTTTCATTGCCCATTGCGGATGTCATTGTCATCGGCATGGTGACGAACGCAAAAATTGATACGTTGCCCGACGGCGGGAAAAAGAGGTCAATGATTATTCAGCTCATCGGCTCCGTCACCAATGACCGGTTCGAAAAAGGACTTGCCATGTTTCCTCTTATCGGCGGCGATGTGTATATGACCGACGACGACGATCTCTCTCGCTTTCTTTCAGTTTTCGCCCAATTCGGGTTTGCTATCGGCGATCTTTCAGGCTACACCGGTGAACGAATGTACATCGATCCGAACAAATTTTTCGGGAAGCACATTGCGCTGCTTGGTTCGACCGGTTCGGGAAAATCAACCGCAGTCGCATCCATTCTGCAAAAGGTGCAGATGTTTTCCAACACGCACGTGATTGTTCTCGATATTCACAATGAATACGGCGCCGCGTTTCGTAACTACGGCAATCTTATTAACCTCACCGAGCTTGAACTGCCGTACTGGTTCATGAACTTTGAAGAGATGCGCGAGATGTTCGTTGATGAAAGCGAGCTTTCGGCGCAAAGTCAGATTATGGTGTTGAAAGACCTCGTGTTGAATTCAAAGAAAGCAAAAAATCCGGCGATCCAGCATTCAATCACTATTGACTCGCCCGTCTATTATGATTTGAATGAAGTCCGCGCAAAATTTCAGTTTTACGATACCGAGCGCGTCACCGGCTACACCGGCGGTCAATCGCGTGAAGGTCCGTTCTATGGACAGTTCACGCGCTTTCTTGTCCGCCTCGACAGCCGCATGACGGACAAGCGCTACGAATTTATGTTCCGTCCGCGGAAGTATAAAGACTCCGGCGCGCTGAAAGATATTCTGACGCGGATATTCGGCTTTGAAACGAAAAAACAGATCACGGTGGTTGATCTCAGCGGCGTTCCGTTCGATATTGTGAACACAATCGTGTCGCTGCTCGGGCGCACGGTGTTCGATTTCAATTTCTGGAATAAAAGCAAAGCCGATTTTCCTGTGCTGCTTGTCTTTGAAGAATCGCATAATTATCTTCCGCAAATTCCAACGCCGACAAACCGCGCCGCACGCCGCACCGTGGAGCGCATTGCGAAGGAAGGGCGTAAGTACGGCGTCGCGTGCATGATTGTCAGTCAGCGTCCGTCGGAGCTTTCGGAGACGATTCTTTCACAGTGCAACAATTTTGTGACACTGCGCTTGACCAATCCGAACGACCAAACATATGTGAAAAAACTTGTGCCGGATTCTTTCAGCGGCTTGCTTGATGTGCTGCCGTCGCTCCGCCAGGGCGAAGCGATGATCGTCGGCGATGCCACGGCGCTGCCGATGCGTGTCATGCTCGATTTCCCGTCGCCTCCGCCGGACAGTTCGGATATTAAATTTTATGACAAGTGGGTTGCGTCTGAACAACCGACCGTTGTTTCCGATGTTGTTGAACGCTGGTGGCGTCAGGACCGCTCATAAAACAATGAACAATTACCAATTACCTATGAACAATCAACAATTAAGATCCGGCCGTCTTTTACTGATCGTTGTCGTGCTGTTTTTTTCTTCGTGTTCGCATAAGCAACAGCACGCCCAATCTTCAGCACCTTCAGATTTTTCGTCGAAGCTTGAAGCGCATCGTGCCGGAGTGGATTCTGTCATGCGCTTCGCACCGGATTCACCGTTCAATCGTGATACGTCTGTTGCGTATCATGGACTGAACTATTTCCCGCCGAATCCGGAATTCCGGTTTGAATGCATTCTCCATCGTTACCCCATTCCAACGCCGACGGCAGTGATGGGAACAAAAGGCGAGATACGAAGCGAAGTGAAGTACGGCTATTTTGAATTTACCTATCAAGGCGAACGGTATCGCCTGAATGTTTATAAAATGTCGGATGAAGAACTGCGCAGGCACGGCGATGAGTTGAAAGATTATCTGATGGTGTGGTTCACCGACAGTACAACAGGGAAGGAAACGTATCCAGTCGGACGATATGTAGATGTGGACCGCGAATCGTCCGACCCGAATCATCTTTATACACTCGACTTCAATTACGCCTACAATCCGTATTGCGCTTACAGCGCAAATTATTCGTGCGCAGTTCCAACAAGAGATAATACGCTGCCTTTTCCAGTCTACGCCGGTGAAAAGAAATATCACAACTAAGTTGTTCAGAAAAATGTTTTTAAGAATTTCTTTTGCCGCAAAAATCTGCCTGCATCCTTTTTTTTATTGTATTTTCCTTTTTCCCGCTGTGCTCTCCTCTGTTCAGGCACAGCCTGAAAATTCACTTTTTCCTAAACGCGAAGTCCGCGCCGTGTGGCTGACAACAGCCGGAGGCGCCGATTGGCCGAAAACGTTCAACGCCGATGCCCAGAAGCGTTCGTTGATTCAAATCTTCAACACGCTGCAGGAAGAACATTTCAATACTATTTTCTTTCAGGTGCGTCCGCGCGGAAATGCGTTGTACCGTTCAAGTTATGAACCGTGGGCGGCAGAGCTTACCGGGACGCTCGGCAAAGATCCGGGATGGGATCCGCTTGCGTTCGCCATTGAAGAAGCCCACAAACGCGGAATGGAGCTGCACGCATGGTTCAACGTCGCAAAGGTGTACGGTGAAGGAATGCCGCCGACAAGTTTTCCGCGCCACGTTGTGCGTGCTCATCCGGAATGGGTGCAGCAGTACGACGGCGAATGGTGGGTGGATATGGGCATTCCGAATGTGCGGGCATATACCGAAAATATTGTGATGGAATTGGTGCGGGATTACGATCTCGATGGAATTCATTTCGATTACATTCGTTACCCCGGCGAGAAATTCAACGACTGGAGTTCTTTCCGCACTTTCAGCGACGGGATGGACCGCGACGATTGGCGGCGGAATAATATCACGACATTTGTCCGCGACATGTATCACGAGATCACCGCAGATAAGCCGATGATGAAAGTCGGTTCGGCGCCGCTCGGTGTGTACACGCAAATTCCCGGCGCGTCATCGGGATTTTCGGGCTATTCAGTTTTGTATCAGGATTCGCGGCGATGGCTGCGCGAAGGAATTCATGATTATCTCGCGCCGCAAATCTACTGGAGTTTTGGCGAACAGGCGTCGCCGAACGATCCCGATTTTCGTGCGTTGTGTCTTGACTGGGCGCGCAATAATTTTGGACGGCACATCTATATTGGTATCGGCGCGTACCGCGACAACGTGCGCAATGAAATGACCGAACAGATATTTATGGCGCGAAGCACAGAAGCGAAAGGCGAATCGTTTTTCCGTTACGATAATATTGCCGGCGCGCAGTCTCTTCGTGCAGCGTACAAATACCCTGCTCTTATACCGCCGATGCCGTGGAAAGATTCTCTTCCGCCGCTGCCGCCGGCAAATATCCGGGTGAATGAACCGCAGCCCGATCTCTATCTGATTCAGTGGACTGCGCCGCCGGCAGCCGCGGACGGCGATACAGCATGGCGGTATGTCATCTATCGCTCTGCTTCGGAGGATATTGACACCGAGAACCCGCGTAATATTGCCGCAATAATTCCGGCAACGGAAACGAGGTATGTTGATCGAACATCAAATACTTTTGGAATGAAATTGTATTACACAGTCACGGCGCTTGACCGCGGAAATAATGAAAGCGGTTCGACACCATTCGCGATTGCCGCACCTTCTAAAAAAGAAGCAGCATCGAAAGAACCAGCGGCTGCTTCATTGTGGCTCGCGCAGAATTACCCGAACCCGTTTTTCACCCGCACGTATATTTCTTATAAATTGAACCGGCGGATGCCGGTCGTGCTTATTGTCAGCGACACGCTGGGAAGAAAAACACTGACGCTGGTGAATGAGACGCAAAATCCCGGAACGTATATCGTTTCAGTTGATGCTGAAGATTTATCAGAAGGGAAATATCTTTATCGCCTGAAGGCGGGTTCGTTTGTGGTGACAAAATATATGGTGCGGGGAGACTGAGAAACGAAAGAAAATTGCTGAAGGCTCACGTGTAAATTTTCCCCGCTGCACCTCCTCCTTTTACTTTCTACCAATTTCCCAACGGCCCGCCATATGCGCCTTGGTCGTTTCTGCTGCCGTCGACATCGTTGAAAATGGAGGACGGATTTCCCGCATTGATACACGGCGACGCGGGAGTAAGATGAAAATCCGATGTTGAAACGAAGCGCGGGTCCAGCGCATCCGTTCCGAAAAAATTGTATTTGGCGAAATACCGGCTGGAGTCGCTGTTGAGTATTTGTATACTTGGGTCTCCGATGCGGCTCGCATTTTGATAGAAAATATTATTTTCAATTGTGTCGTTTTGAGCATTTGACACGGCAAGCCCTCCGCCGACATTCCAACTCGTATTGCTGAAGAAAGTATTGTTCACGATTGTTGCGGTCGAGCTGTCTTCAAGAATTCCCCCGCCGTACACCGAAGCCTTATTGACGGCAAAAATCGAATTGGCAATGCTTCCTTGTGAACCCGACAATGAAATGCCGCCGCTTGGCGCGCTGTTTTGTATGAACAGGCAATTGTGAACCGTGAGTGACGAATTCACAGCCTCCACAGATCCGTTTCTCGTTGGATCATCTACCGCATCAATTTTTTCGAACACGGCAAACTGAAAAACCGATATGCCGGTTGCGTTCAGAATTTTTATCCCGTCCCACCGTGTGTTGAGCGCTGTGAAAAGAATTGTCTTATTAGCCGTGCCTTGTGCGAGTAATGTTCCAAAAACGATAATCGTTGTGCTGTCGTCGCAGAATAACTGAACGCCCGGATCAATTGTCACAGATTTTGTGGAATCAATAATAATTGTTCCTGAAAGATAAAACGGCGAATTGGAAATATGCAGTTTGCCTTCAATATGTCCTGAAAGCAATGTATAACCCCGTGTTGCGGGTGGAGATTGATTCGTAATGAATTGGTCGCGGCAGCCGAAGAATGTAACGGAGAAAATGAGGAGACAAATGTAGAGCACACTACGGCGCATTTTCTTCCCAGTGCAGAACTTAATATTCTTTGCGGTTTGCGTACACATTCATCAATATTCCCACCATGATCATGTACGAACAGAGTGATGAGCCGCCGTACGAAAGAAACGGCAAGGGGATTCCAATCACCGGCATTAATCCAAGCGACATTCCGATATTAACAAACATGTGAAAAGCGAACAATGCCGTAATGCCGAGCGCAACAACACTGCCGAATTTATTTTTCACGATGTGCGCCAGCTTCAAGCCGTGGAGAAGTAAAATTGCAAAGAGGACAAGAATCACAATCGCCCCGACAAATCCAAACTCTTCTCCCGGCACACAGAAAATAAAGTCTGTCCACTGTTTCGGTATGAAGTTAAGCTGCGTTTGTGTTCCGTGTAAATAACCTTTTCCGAGCAAGCCGCCGGAGCCGATTGCCACTTTCGCCTGGATGACGTTGTATCCAGCGCCAAGCGGATCGTTGTTGGGATTGAGAAATGTCGAAATTCTCTTTTGTTGATACAGAGGAAGTTTTTCGTACATGACCTGCACAAAAATTCCGATCACAACATTCACCCCAAATATTACGGAAGCAGAAAACGTATCTTCACGCAAGAAATACAGCGTTATGCCGACAATTGCAAGGACAACAATAAATGTCGTTGTGCCCACCAGCGCCGCGATAGCAATGAGCGGCGGCGTAAGCAGTGCGACAACAAGAAACTGCGAAACGCCCGCCCAATACAAAACAGGCAGAGCCATTGCAATAAACGTGATTGATGTGCCGAGGTCGGGTTGAAGCATAATGAGCGCAACAGGAAGAAGAACGATACTGAATGCCTTCAACACATCGGTTGCTTTGCCAATGCTGACATCGCTTCGGCTGAGATATGAAGCGAGTGCCAGCAGTGTCGTCACCTTTACGAACTCGGACGGCTGAATACCAAATCCGCCGATGCCGAACCAGCTTGTCGAGCCGTACACTTTTCTGCCGATGGCGAGCACAACAATCAGCAGCGACAGTGAAAGAAAATAGGCAACGTACGACGAGCGTTGAATAATGCGGAGCGGTGTTGCCAGTGTTAGGATCATTAGAACGAAACCTATCGCAGCCCACAGCAGTTGATGCTCGAAACTGCGCCCTGCCTGTGTATCAAACGTTGCACTGTAAATGGATATTAATCCGACAGCGATCAGCGCAAGCGCCGTCCAAAATACTGTATGATCAAAATATTCTTTGAAGAAAGAATTCATTGATGAGCGCTTCCTTGAACAGCAGCGACGTGCGGAGTTCCGTTTGATTCACGATGGAGAAGTGCGGTGGTTGTCCGCAGCGCCGGAAGTTGGTTGCGGATGATTTCTCCGTACAAATATTTTTCCATACATAACCCGGCAATTGGCGCGGCAAACGAGCCGCCGTAGCCGACGTTTTCAACAAGAACACAAATTGCGATTTTCGGATGATCATACGGTGCAAATCCGATGAACCATGCGTGCGATTTACCATGAGGGTTCTGTGCAGTTCCCGTTTTGCCAGCGACCTCAATGCCGGGAATCCGCGCTTCCCAGCCAGTGCCGCCGGGCGACATGACAGCGCGGCGCATACCTTCGCGAACAAGATCCCATGTATGTTCGGAAACGTGAATTGAATCTTCTTTATAAGCAACGGTATCGCTTTTATGCGTCCATTTGTTATAAATATAGTCCACAATGTGCGGCTGATAATGATGTCCTTTGTTTGCAAGCATCGCAGTGTAGTCCGCCATTTGCAGCGGCGTTACACCGAGTTCGCCTTGCCCGATGCCGAGGCTGACAAGATATCCTTGCGTCCATTTGCCCTTGCCGTAAACGCGGTTAAAATAATCCGTCGTCGGAAGCAGTCCGGGATTTTCTTCCAGAATATCAATATCGGCAAGCTGGCCGAATCCGAATTCTTTGCCGACGTCAGCCCACGGATCAAGCCCGACTTTGAGCATCAACTGGTAGAAAAAAACATTGCACGATTTCTGAATTGCTTCGACGACATTTACCGAACCGTGAACGTGCTCATCTTTAAAGATTCTATTTCCAAATTTGAATGAGCCGTGGCACACGATGCGAAAGTTTTCATCAATGACGTGGTTCTCCAGCGCCGCAATCGCGAGGATCATTTTGAATGTGGAACCGGGAGGATAACGTGTCAGTGTCGCACGGTTAAACAGCGGTTTGTTTTGGTCGTCGTTCAATGCTTTCCATGTTTCCGGTGAAGTAACGCCGCTGAAGTCGGTAAGATTATAATCCGGCGAGCTTACCATTGCAATCACGCCGCCGTTGTTGGGATCAATGGCAACGACGGCACCGCGGCGGTTTGTCATTAATGACTCAGCGAGCGCCTGCACATCGGCGTCGATAGCAAGATGAAGATCGAGTCCGTCTTTGGGAGGAATATCATCTTTGCCGTTGTTGAAGTTGCCGATGATTTGTCCCTTGGCGTTCTGTGAAATAAATTCGAATCCCTTTTCTCCACGGAGATATTTTTCATACTTCGCTTCAATACCGATCGAACCGACAACATCGCCTTGCTGGTAATAATCTCCAAGTTTTTCCAATTGATAATCGGAAATTTCTTTTACGTAGCCGAGAAGGTGGGACGCATGCGCCGGCGTGGTGTAATACCGTTTTGATTCTGTTTGAATTTTAACACCGGGCAGTTTGTCTTTGTATTCTTCAAGAACTGAAAGCGTTGGAAAATCAATATCGCGCTTGATGCGGGCAGGAGCAAACGGATTGTATTGCCGCGCGCGTTTGATTTTTTCCCGAATCGCATCCTCAGGCATCTTAAGAATCCACGACAAAAACGAAAGATTTTTTTTGTCGAAATCAATCGGCGTGAGCATGACTGAATACGACGGCCTGTTGTCAACGATAAGTTCTCCTTTTCGGTCGTAGACGTATCCGCGAATCGGCTCTTCGACGACTTTGCGGATGCTGTTCTCCTCTGATTTCTTTCCGTATTCGGCGCTGTAAATATATTGAAGCTGGTACAAGCGGCCTACCAGTACGGCAAATCCCAGCCAGAGAACAATAGTGAGAATTGTTTTACGCCGACTGGAACCGAACTCTTCAGTAATCATGTCCGATACTTATTACGCAAGTTTGCGGTGGAACGAAAAGACCGGAAACAATGCCGCCGCTGTTGTGTACATTGTAGAAAGAATGCCAAATTGAAATACGGCAGTGAATAAGCCAGTGTTTGTTCCCTGTACAAAAATTGTAAAATAAACCACGTTGTGAATAAACGATGCGAGCGCAACAACAAGAAGAAACCTGTAGCTGCCAAGCGTTTGTTCGATTTTGTTGTCGCTGTAAAAATATCCTGCAAGAAAGCCGGCAATTGTTTTTGAGAGTGCGGAAAGCCCGAGGAACTGCCCGCTGATCAAATCAATTGCGATACCCGCCGCGAACCCTGCAACGGTGGCTGGAATTTGTCCCGCCTGAACGGCAATGTACACAATCCATATCACCATCACATCTGGTACTGTATTTGCAACCGAGATGAATGGTATGATTGTTGTCTGGAGAACTACGAGCGCCAACGTGATCAGCGCATACTGCAAATATCGTTGCATGAACAACGGAACGTCAAAAGAGCAAAAATGATTTTTTCAAAGTTAGCAGAAATTCGTGTAAGAAGCAATGAACTCCGTATCGGTTAGAATTTTCTATCGGTAAACTTTGGACTTGGGTTGTTGTCCAACAAGCAGACTGGTCAAGCTTCAATAGAATCCCTTAGAAAAAAGGAGGTTCATATGAAACAGGTAATTGGAATCATTCTTGTTGCGGCGGCATTCAGCGGCTGCTATACGCAGATTCAAACATTGAAAGTAGACAACTCATCTGATGGTCCGTATGTACCTCCGCCGATTGTGATCATTGATTACGTACCCCTGCCTTCGCCGCCACCGCCGTGTCCTCCTCATCCGCATCCTCCGGTGCCGATTATCACAACCCCGCCAACCGGAACTGTACCCGCTCCTGCACCTCAGCCTCCACGCATCCGCACGGAAGGCTCAACGCGAGGCGGGACTGACAGAACTAATACGAGAGTAAGAACGGGTTCGTCAGGAAGGTGAATTGTATTCATGCTGAATTTTTCTTAACTTTTCTCTGCGGGCAGAAAGTGAAGTTATGAATACAACAATTTCATGCTGCATTATTTCTTTTCTCTTCTTAAGCTGCAGCCAATCCCAAAGAGAATTTCAGCGTACTGCACAGAGCAGTCTTCAATCGAAAGGAGATGCCCCGATGAGCATTACTTTGACCAGCACTGCCTTCCATGATGGCGAATTGATTCCGAAAAAATTCACCTGCGACGGTGAAAATATATCGCCTGCGCTGAAATGGTTATCGTTTCCTTCACAAACAAAAACATTCGCACTTATTGCGGACGATCCGGATGCGCCGATGGGAACGTGGGTGCATTGGGTGATCTTCAATATTCCCGATTCGGTAAGCGAATTGCCGGAAAACATTCTGCCCGATAAAATCGTTGCCGGCGGAATAAAGCAAGGCAAGAATGATTTCAGTGATATCGGTTACGGCGGGCCATGTCCTCCAAGCGGAACGCATCGATATTTTTTCAAAATATACGCGCTTGATGCTGCATTGAATCTTGACGCTGCCTGTACAAAAAAAGATTTGCTCGATGCGATGGAGGGACATATTCTTGCGCAGGGTCAGTTGATGGGACGGTATCATCATTGAGCAGTGAACAATGCTCAGCCGCCGCAACCGATTGCTGCCAATCTGTGGCTTTCATTTTTTCACTTTGAATTTTTAACTGACAATGTCTACTGGTGCTTCGGAATCGTTTTCACACGTCATTGAATTTGCCCGCGAGCTTGTGCCTCACCCGCGCCGCGTGCTTGATGTTGGTGTGGGGTTCGGTTCGATTGGATTTCTCGTCCGGAATTATTTTGAAGCGAAAGAGCATCTGCGCTTTTCAAAACGTCAGTGGAAGATTGAGCTTATTGGCGTCGAAATTTACCGGGGCTATATTCATTCGCTGCAAAAAGATATTTATAATTCTATTATCATTGGCGATGTTTTTGATGAAGTTGAAAAGCTGGGGGCGTTCGATCTTGTTTTTCTTGGTGACATCATTGAACACTTTTCCAAGAAGCAGGCGCACCGTTTGCTTTCACTGTTGCTGCACCACGCGAAGGTCGTGATTGTTGCGACACCGTTCGGATTTAAAAAACAGGGCGCAATCGGCAGGAACGTTCATGAAGCGCACAAATCAGGCTGGGTTTTGAAAGATTTCAAACGATATTATATCGCGAAAAGTGCGGCGGTGCAGAGAATCCGAAAGAAAGAAAAAGTTTTAGTGGTAGCACTCCGTGGTGCTGAACGTTGACACTGCGGCGCGATTCAGCGTGAAAATATTTGAGGGGAGAGAATGGATTTATTCCCCGATTCCTTCTTTCAATTTTGCCAAAATCTTCAAAGCCTCGAGAGGCGTCAATGAATTGATGTCTAATTTTCGGAGAGCGCCGCGCAATTCATCGTCCTTCATTTCGAACATTGTAATTTGAGGCGTGGCGGAAATATCAGCGATCTTCCGTTTGATTTTTCGCATTTCCTTTTCATCGACAGGAACTTCTCCGTGGGGCGTCAGTTGCGATGATTCCAGATTAGCGAGAATGATTTTTGCGCGTTCTGTCAGTGTGTCCGGCAAACCCGCCATTTTTGCAACTTGAATTCCGTACGAATGGTCGGCGGTTCCCGGCGTTACGGTATGGAGGAAGACAACTTTGTCGCCGTACTCGCGCACATCCACCTTGTAATTTTTAACGCGTGGAAACAATTCTGCAAGCTCGTTCAATTCATGATAATGTGTTGCGAATAACGTTCGTGCGCCGATATGTTCGTGAAGAAATTCCGTCAGCGCCCATGCAATGCTGATGCCGTCGAATGTGCTTGTGCCCCGACCGACTTCATCGAGCAAAATTAGGCTGTGCGGCGTTGCGCGGTTGACGATGTTAGCCGCTTCGTGCATTTCTACAAGAAATGTGCTTTCGCCCAATGCAATATTATCGCTCGCGCCGACGCGTGTGAAAATATTGTCCACCAAACCGACGACGGCTTTTTTTGCAGGAACGAACGAACCGATCTGTGCCAGCAGTACGATCAATCCGACCTGCCGCAGGAAGGAAGACTTCCCGCTCATGTTCGGTCCGGTGATGATTAAAATTTGATTTGAAAATGTATCGAGCGTAACAGAGTTCGGTACGTACTGTTCGCCGGGCGGCAGCAGCATTTCAATAACAGGGTGGCGGCCGTTTTCAATAATAAGCTCCGTTGATTCGTTTACTTCCGGTTGTGTGTAGCGGTTTTCCTGTGCAACACACGCAAGTGAAACAAGACAATCGAGTGCGGCAACAGCGTGGGCATTGTCTTGAATTGCCGCTGCATGTTCCGCAATTTTAATTCGAAGCGCAGTGAACAATTCAGTTTCCAGCGCGAGTATCTTTTCTTCGGCATGAAGAATTTTCTCTTCGTATTCTTTTAGCTCCGGCGTTACATATCGCTCTGCGTTCGTCATTGTTTGTTTGCGAATGTAATCGCCCGGCGCTTTGTCCTTATTTGCATTGGTGATCTCGATGTAATAGCCGAAGACATTGTTAAAGCCGATTTTCAGCGACGCAATGCCGGTGCGTTCGCGTTCCTTTTTCTGAAGATTTGCGATCCATTCTTTTGCTGAATGCGCAAGCGTTATCAGTTCATCAAGTTCGGTATTGTAGCCGCGACGGATGACTCCGCCATCGGCGAGCGTTGCCGGTGGATTGTCGGCAATTGCTTTTTCGATTTCATCGGCAAGGAAATCCAACGGTCGTAATTCAGTGTTGATGTCGGCAAGAGTTGTCAGTGCCTCGGTGTCATTCTGAATTGTCTCGCTCAGAATCTTTTTGACCGACGGGATTCTTCTGAGGATGAATTTCATCGCTGTCACGTCGCGCGGCGTTGCGCGTCCGGTGGCGATTTTCGCGATGAGCCGCTCGATGTCGCCGATTTCTGCAAGCTCATCCTGCAATTTTTTTCGCACGGATGAATACAGCACGAGGAGCGCTACGCCGTTCGAGCGCCAGCGGATTTCCTGCAAACGTTTCAGCGGGTGAGAGACCCATTTTTTGAGTAATCGTCCGCCCATTGGCGTGCCGGTTTTATCGAGCACGGAAAAAAGCGTTCCTTCGGAAGTTCCTCCGAATGACGAGGTGATTTCCAAGTTGCGTTTTGTGGAAGGATCGAGCACAATGGTCTCTGAAATTTCGTGCGGAACAATTTTCGAAATGTGCGCGAGATTCGCTTTTTGCGTTTCGTTCAAATAATGCATCGCGGCACCGGCGGCAACAATGCCGATGTGCATTGAATCAATGCCGAAGCCTTTCAGGGTTTGTGTTTTGAAATGGCGCGTGAGCGTTTCAAAGCCGTACTCGAAATTGTACAGCCAATCATCGAGAGTTGAAAAAATTCCTGCGTAGCTTGTGCGAAGAATATTTTGCAGCGTTTCTTTGTCCCGTTTTTGAACGACGATCTCCGACGGCGTGATGGAATGAATTTGCTGTTCGAGCATTTTGAGCGGAATTTCCGAGCAAGCAAATTCGCCGGTGGAAATATCGACGAATGAAAATCCGACGGTGTCATCGGCGGCGGCGAGCGCATTCGGGAGTGCAATAGAGGCAAGATAATTGTTCTGTTTTTGTTCGAGCACTTTGTCGGAAAAAGAAATTCCCGGTGTCACAACTTCGATGACGTCCCGTTTTACAATTCCTTTGGCGAATCTCGGATCTTCAAGCTGCTCGCATACAGCAACGCGAAGTCCCGCCTTCAATAATTTCGGAAGATATGTGTCAAGTGCGTGATGAGGGAAGCCGGCGAGCGGCACATCTCCTGAAGCGCCGTTACCGCGGCGGGTCAGTGTAATGCCGAGCACGCGCGACGTGACTTTTGCATCATCGTCGAACGTTTCGAAAAAATCTCCCATGCGAAAAAGAAGTATCGTGCCGGGATATTTCGCTTTTACCTGGGCATATTGCTGCATTAACGGGGTTGACATGGAAAGAAGGTAGCCAAAAAATGGGCGCTAATCAAGAATGCAGAACGACTGAGGATTCAGTGTACCGACAGCGGGTACCAAAGGAATTCTTTCGGGAATTGAAATTCGAGAGAAGTTTTGGTAGCTTAAAGAAAGAAATCTTTTTTGCCGACACTTCTTATGGGATTGTATCCACAACCGAATCAATGGCAGTGCGGTCCGTTTGCACTCAAACATGCGCTGGTAACGCTCGGCATTTTTGCAAATGAAAATGAAATTTCAAAATTTGCCGGTGCAACGTGGTGGGAGGGAACGGACGAAATTCAGTTGAGCCGGGCAGCACGGCGTTTCAATTGCGATCTGCAAATGGTCCGCCGTTTCGACGCTCGTTCTGCCAAGCGTGAATTACGCGCTCATCTGAAACGCGGCATCCCGTGTTTGCTTTGCATTTATGAATGGAGCCACTGGATCACTGTGGTGAAGGAGGCAAAAGGAAAATTCATCGTGCTTGACAGCAAAGATGATGCAGTGATAACAATTGTTGATTGGGCTGAATTGGAGAGTCGCTGGGTGTACCATCCGCACAACGGCGAGGATGTGTCATTGGCACAAATGATTTATGATTTTCATCCGGTCGCGCCCCGCATTCGCGTGCAGACAAAGGCGCATTTTTCACCGTCGCGTGCGCGGTTTCTTCGCCGCCCGGAAAACCGTTTGCTCTCGCGGTTGTGGGATGAATATCTTGGCGACCTGCTGGATATTTGCAGGCCGCGTACGCCGCTGAGTACAAACGTAATTACCATGGGTGAATTTTTTCGCCGGCACGGTTCCATGCTGGTTGAAGAAATCGGCTTTTGGCACAGAACGATCGGACGTCAGCGCGCGCGGAGAATTCTTCGGCATTTTCATTTCATCGCGGATACGTACGGCTTGGTAATTCATGAAGAGGATGAGAAACGCGCCGTTGCAGGAATTTCGATGCTGCTCGCGCTGTGGGCGGCAAGCGCGTGCGGTGTTGGAGATGTGTACAAAGTAAACGGAAAAGAATAACGTATCATTTATCAGGATCATAACTATGAAACATCTCTTTTTGACGGCAGCGGCAGTGATTGCTCTTACCGCAGTTTCGAATGTCTCAGCGGTTTCCCAGCCGAAGCTTGCTGTTGACAGCCTCACAATTCATTGGGGATTGATGTACGCCGGAACAATGAAAATGTCGCGCATTACATTAACAAACACCGGCAACGATACGTTGAAAATTCTTCATGTCGGAACATCATGCGGTTGCACAACAGTGAAGCCCACGAAACCGGCATTGCTTCCCGGAGAATCGGACACGCTTGTGGTGCAGTTTAATTCCACCGGTTATCAAGGCGACGTGAAAAAATATGTCGATATTGAAACGAACGACCCGGCATCACGCTCCGTCACCGTAACATTTCTCGGGCGTGTTCACACAATTCTTGAGCCGACAACTTTTTCATCGTATATCTGGCTGGGCGGAATTCCGATTGGAAAAGAATTCACGAAAAGTTTCACTCTCCGGAATGCTTCGGATCGCCCTGTAACAGTCAAGGCTGCCGATGTGCATGAACAGGAAATATCCTTCACAACAAAACGACGGACAATTATGCCCGCCGATTCGGCGACGTTCACATTCACAATAACACCGCAGCGAACAGGATTGGCGAGCCAAAAGATTATTTTGAAAACAGATAATTTAATACAGGCTGAAGTAGCGGTACTGATTACATTCAGCGGCGTGAAATAAGCCTGACGAACCACCATTCAAGAAAACTGGATAATGAACCAACGAAAACTCTACAAAACTATCGAGAGCTTCGACTCTAAAAAGTTTGACACAACGCAGGATCTTCTGGCGCACGTTGTTCGGCAGCTTGTTGATAATGACCGCATCGAAATCCGCGGCGGCCGCGTGTGGAAACTCAATCAACAGAAAACCGCGTACGAGCTCACAGCACAGTTCGGTATGATGGAAAAGATCAAGCCGCATTTTTTTGTTCGTGTGGACGATTACCGGATGTTTAAGCTTCTGCCGAAGCATCGCACGATGGTGGCAAATGAAACGAACGCCTATTTGCGCAGCAAGGGGATTCTGAAATATTCGGCAACCGGCGTCGGCGATCTTGTGAAAGTCAACGGAACGGAATTATATCCGTATGTGCTTTCCTTCAACACCGATCTCAATCATGAACAAGTGGCTCCGACGCTGAACATTATCAGTCTTGCCGTGACCTCAATGCTGCAAAGCCGCAGCATTGAAAAGAAACGCGCCCAATTGCAAAAGGACCTCGACAAAGCGCGCCTCATTCAGCAAAGCATTCTTCCGGAACATGAGCTGCGTTTTCACAATTATGAAATTTTCGGGGTTTCAGTAGCAGACAGAATTGTTGGAGGTGATTTTTTCGATTATGTCCTCAGCGACGATGGGGACCGCGTGGGTATTGCGATTGGCGACGCGGCAAGCAAGGGGATCTCTGCGGCAGTGCAGGCACTGTATGTTTCCGGCGCGCTGCGGATGGGCGCAGGTTTCGAGACGAAGATCAGTACGCTGATCCGAAAAATCAATTCACTCGTCCATCGCACTTTTACGGACGAGCGGTTCTTAACTCTTTTCTATGCCGAGCTGATTGACGATAAGCAAGGATTGTGCGTGTATGTGAACGCAGGTCATAGCAGCCCAATGGTGTATCGTTCGAAAAATGACGCTGTCGAGCTGCTGGATGCGACGGGAAATATTATCGGCCCTTTTGAAGATCAGATTTATCGCAGCGAAGGCGTCATGATTGACAAAGGAGACATTTTGCTATTGTATACTGACGGCGTTTCTGAAGCAATGGACGAGTCGGGAAATCAATACACAGAACGGAGAATGATAGAAAAGCTTACTTCAATGAAGAAAAAACATCCACAGGAAATAGCGCGCCTGTTGTTAGAAGATGTTCAGAAGTTCAATGCAAAAAGCAAATACTCCGATGATAAAACCATTGTTGTTATTAAGCGTGTGAAATAACCAGTCTGCATTTATGTCGAAAATCTCTTTTGCCGTTTTCTTTTCAATCGTCCTTTCCATTTATCTTCTTATCAACTTTTATATTTTTCTCCGCGGATGGCAGGCCATGGCATCGCTGCCGCAGTATCGGACAGCATATCTCGTCACATTTTGTATTTTGTCACTCTCGTTTCTTGCAGGAAGATTTCTCGAGCGCGTGGCACTTTCATGGTTTAGCAGCGCAGTTGTGTGGATCGGATCGTTCTGGCTTGCCGTGATGGTGTATTTCCTTTTGATTCTTTTCTGCGCGGACATTCTGCGGGAATTGAACCGCTTTATTTCGTTTTATCCTCCGGCTGGATCTGCTGCGTATCAGCGATTGAATGTTTTTGCGTTTGTCGGCATTGTCACAGCGGCGATAGTGATAACGACTGCCGGCTTTCTTAATGCTGCCTCGCCGCGCATTAAAAATCTCGACCTGACAATTCACAAAAATCATCAATCATTAAAGTCACTCAACATTGTCGCTGTTTCCGATATTCATCTCGGCACAATTATCGGAAAGAACCGGCTGGAACATCTCGTAGAAAAAATCAATTCTTTGCATGCAGATGTCGTGCTGCTGCCGGGTGATGTTGTCGATGAAGATATTGGTCCTGTCATCAAACAAAATCTCGGCGAAACACTTCGGACGATAAAAAGTAAATTTGGTGTGTATGCAATCACCGGCAATCATGAATACATCGGCGGTGTAGAAGCGGCGTGCCGCTATCTCACCGAACATGGAATTGTCATGCTTCGCGACAGCGCGGCTATAATTGGCGATGCTGTAATAATTGTGGGACGCGAAGACATCAGCATTAAAAGCTTCGCGCACAAACAACGGGTGCCGCTCGGCGAGTTGATGAAAAATGTTGACCGGACGAAACCAATTATTTTGATGGACCATCAGCCGTTTCATCTGAATGAAGCGGAAGAAGCCGGCGTTGATCTTCAGCTTTCCGGACACACGCATCACGGACAGTTGTGGCCCTTCAACTTCATCACAAAAAAAGTGTACGAATTAAGCTGGGGATATTTGAAAAAAGGAGCAACGCATTATTATGTTTCGTGCGGAGCGGGAACATGGGGGCCGCCGGTACGAACCGGAAACACTCCTGAAATTATGAATATTCATTTACGCTTTGAATAAAGATTCACTGTTGACAATTGTTTGATTCTCTGAGCGAATCTCTCTATATTCTTCACGGCAATCGAAGAAATTTTTCCGAAACTTTAATCATAGAAAACATTTTGCATGTCCGCTGAAGTCGTTCTTCGCACCATCAATCTTGGCAAGCAGTACAAAAAACGTTGGGCGGTGCAGAATATGAATTTGGAAATTCATCGGGGAGATGTGTTCGGTTTTCTCGGTCCGAACGGCGCAGGGAAAAGCACGACCATCCGGATGATCCTTTCATTGGTTACGCCGACTGACGGTTCCGTCGAACTTTTCAGGCACCAGCTTTCTACGGAGCGCGAAGCGGCACTTGCGAAAGTTGCCGGCATTGTAGAGAAGCCCGATTTCTATCTCTATCTCACAGCTTATCGAAACATGCAAATTGCGGGTGCGATGACGATGGGAAAAACGCCTTCGCGCACAATGATTATGGACAATCTCCAGCTTGTGGGACTTGCCAGCCGCGCATTCGACCGAGTGAAAACATTTTCACATGGAATGAAACAGCGGCTCGGTATCGCTCAGGCGTTGCTCTGCAAACCAGAACTGATTGTTCTTGATGAGCCGACAAACGGACTTGATCCGCAGGGAATGAAAGAAGTCCGCGATCTGATTGTGCGTTTGTCACGCGAGCACAAAATGACTGTGTTTCTTTCTTCACACTTGCTCAACGAAGTTGAACAGGTTGCAACGCACATGGCGATTATCAATAAAGGAAAACTTGTTGCTCAGGGAAGCGTAGAAGATTTACTTCATTCGAAACTGCACAATGTTAAAATTTCGGTCCTGCCGGTAAAAAAATCCCTTGCTATTTTGAAAAAATTGAAGACTGTAAAAGACGCCGCGCTGGACGGTGACGGCATTTCAGCTTTGATTAACAATGCCGATATACCGAAAGTTGTGCGGACGTTGGCGGCGGCACAGTGCAAAATTTATTCGATTATGCCTCAACGGTCTCTGGAAGAATATTTCCTTTCGGTGACGGAAGAGAATTGATGCAATGATGAATCTTGTCTATTACGAACTTTTCAAGACGTACGCGAAATGGCGCACCTATATCGGTTTCATTGCCGTTGCCGTCATCATTCCGTTGATTATGTGGGGAATGCATCTTCAATCCGGGCACAACTTTGTGCAGTATCAACTTCGCTCGCTGCAAAGCGATTTTCTCATTACGGGAAATCTGTTCAACGGCTGGAGCATTTCTCAGATTATTATGAACAGTTTGTGGGTGCATGTACCGTTTCTCATCAGTCTTGTAGCGGGCGATCAGCTTGCCGGTGAAGCAACGGCAGGAACATTTCGTCTGATTCTTATCCGCCCGGTATCGCGCACGCGCATTCTTGTTTCAAAATATATCGCGACATTATTTTACACGGCATCATTGTTAATAGTCATTGCCATTCTCAGCCTCGGGCTGGGCTTGATTATTTTCGGCAGCGGCGATTTGCTTGCCGTTGACCGTGACATGCTTACTATTCTTCCTGAAGCACATTTGTGGAGCAGGTTTCTTCTTGCGTACTCGCTTGCCATTTGGTCAATGTGGGTTGTCGCTTCGCTTGCATTTCTTTTCTCTTCATTTGTAGAGAATGCCATCGGGCCGATTATTGCAACGATGACGGTTGTTGTTGCGCTGCTGATTATTTCTAATCTTCCTGTCGAATCGTTCGAATCAATCAAGCCATATCTTTTCACAACGTATCAGGATGTGTGGCAGCAAGCGTTCAAAGAGCCGACGGACTGGAGCCATATTGCAAAATCGTGCGGCGTTCTTGGTGTATACAGCGCGGTGTTTTATTCGATGACATGGTACATTTTTAAGAGGAAAGACATACTTTCATGAAACAATTACGAATGATGAATTACAAATGACGAATGAGAAATGACGCATGAAGAACGATAATGTCGTTCAAGGAAAAAGTTTTATTTTTGCATTGCGCATTATTAAGCTGTACCGTGATTTGATTGAGAAATCGAAGGAATATGACTTGGCGAAGCAAGTGTTACGAAGCGGAACCTCAATTGGAGCGAACGTTGAGGAAGCAATAGGTGCGCAATCGCCGAGAGATTTTATTTCAAAAATGTCTATTGCCTATAAAGAAGCTCGAGAAACACATTATTGGTTAAGACTCTTGAATGAAAGTTCCTTGATAGAAAAGAAACCGGCTGAATCAATGCTATGTGATGTTGATGAACTTTTGAAAATTATCGGCTCTATTCAACGAACAATGAGAACTAAAATTCATAATTCATAATTCGTCATTAACTATGAACATAAAGCAAAATCTTCTTGAGTTTAAAAACGGTTTTCATCGTTCGTTCTGGGTTGCGAACAGTATGGAGTTATTCGAACGGCTCGCGTATTACGGACAGGCAACCGTTCTCAGCATTTTTCTTCGCGACCATCTTCATTTCAATGAAATTGAAGCCGGGCAAATTTCATCGGTCTTTGGCGGCCTGTTGTATTTGCTTCCGATCTTCGCCGGCACACTGGCGGACAAATTCGGTTTTCGCAGAGCATTCTTCATTGCGTTTTCTTTTCTCGCCATCGGGTATTTTCTCATCGGCTCCACGGGAATGGCGGCGTTTCAAGGGCTCTACAGCGGACTTCCGTTGTTTTGGGTGCTTGTCGTGATTCTGATTTTCACCGCTATCGGCGGTTCGTTCATTAAACCTTCCGTGCTTGGTACGGTCGGCGTCACTTCAAAGCCGGAAACAAAATCACTCGGTTATGCTGTGTACTACTGGCTGGTGAATATTGGCGCAGCAATCGGCCCGGCAATTGCATATTTCGTTCGTGACAAGATCGGCATCGAGTACGTGTATCTCGTTTCGTCGTTGAGTTGTGTTGCGATGTTTTTTGTCAACCTTGTGTTCTATAAAAATGTTGAAAGTGAAGGTGGGGTTGTTGTCGAGTCGCTCGGAACAAAATTGCGGAACCTTGTGGTTGTTCTGAGCAATGCAAAGTTTATGATTTTTCTTTTAATCTTTTCGCTGTACTGGATTATGTTCTGGCAAATTTTCATTGTCGTGCCGTATTATGTTACCGATTATGTTTCGAAAAACGCGCCATTCGAAATCATTCAATCCACCGGGGCGTGGGGAATTATTGTGCTGCAGTTGATTGTGAACAGATTGAGTAAAAAAATTCCGACGCGTTCGGCGATCGTTCTCGGCTTTGCTGTCTCAACATTATGCTGGCTGATCATTGCGCTCAATCCGAACGTGTGGACGATTGTTGTGGGAATGCTGGTCTGGTCCATCGGTGAAATGACGCAGGCGCCGCGTTATTATGAATACATTTCTGATCTCGCGCCAAAAGGCCAGCAGGGACTTTTTCAGGGCTACGCGTTTCTGCCGATTGCGATTGCGTGGGTTGTCGGCGGGCCGTTCGGCGGCTGGCTGTATGCAACATTCGCGCGCGAATCATCTCATCCGGTTGTCGTGTGGTATTCAATTTTTGCAGTGGGCGTGCTTGCGACACTTTTGATGGCAGTGTATAATTTTTTTGTCGGACGATTGGAAACACGGCAAGCGGCATCGGCCTGAGCAATATTTTCACCGAGAATATAGAACATGAAAACAATCATAAGTATGCTAAAACCCATCTTAAAAATGGATGGCGGAGAGAAAACCGTTCCATTTGTCATGCTGAGCGCAGCGAAGTGGCGCTGTACGCCACCACGTACAGCGTGGCATCCAGCTTTCTGGATTCTTCGTCGCTGCGCTCCTCAGAATGACATTCCTCTGGGATTTTTACGATGGCTTCTGATATTTTTTCTCAGCGCAGGATCAACAAGCGGCATTGCGCAGACGCTCACTGCCTCGCAGATTCTCTCCAATGTCCAAAAACAATTTGAGCATGTGAATGATTATACTGTGACGGTGCACGCGACAGTCAATATCGAGCACTTGAATATTCCCGACATGTCGGTGAAATTATATTTTAAGCAGCCCGACAAAATCCATCTCGAGTCGAAAAATTTTGCCATGCTGCCGAAAGAAGGCATTGCACTAACGCCTGCACTTCTCATAGCACGGTTTGATGCAACGCTTGTTGGAACTGAACACACCGACAGAGGCGCAATATACAATCTGCACCTGATTTCGAAGCCGGAACCGGGGAAACTCACAATTGAAAGCTATGTATGGATTGACGGCACGCGATGGATTATTACTCGCTTTGAGTCGATGCCGACCGGGAACAGGCGCGTCAGCATCGCCTTTGAAGATACGCTTATAGAGGGGAAATATTTTTTACCGGAGAAAATTACCGCTACATTTGACTCACCAACCGCCGATACGGCAGGCAGCTCTTCCGCACATCCGCAGCGAATTCCGCGCAAAGGCAGCGTTACCATTTTCTATTCCGACTATAAGGTGAATGCCGGCTTGTCGGACGAAATCTTCCAGAAAGACCAAGATAAACGGTAAATAGTCGGCACGTAGTTTTAACCTTGCCGGCTTGACAAAGCCGCCGCTAATTATTAATTTAGGTAAGCCTAAATTTTTAGAGCCACACCATGCCAAGCATCAATGTAGAAGATTATCTGAAGCATATTTATTACCTGCAGGAAGAAGGCGATGCCGTTACGACGTCGTCATTGGCAGGACAGTTGAATATTGCCGCTGCCTCAGTAACCGATATGGTGAAAAAGCTTTCCGGGCAGCACTATCTGCGCCATTTGCCGTATCGCGGAGTTCAGCTTACGGAAAAGGGGAGGCGCTCCGCACTGAAAATTATCCGCAAGCACCGTTTGTGGGAAATGTTTCTTTCGGAAGTGCTTCATTTTGGCTGGGATGAGATTGACGAAGAAGCCGAGAAGTTCGAGCACATCATGTCCGATAAGATGGAGGAGAGAATTGATGAAGTGCTTGGGTTCCCGCGCGTTGATCCGCATGGCGACCCGATACCGGCAAAGAACGGCACGGTGAAAAATATCCGGGCATTTCCTCTTTCCGATGCGCCGGAAGGAAATTCGGTACGCGTTCTTCGCGTCAATGATGCGAATCCGGAATTGCTGCAGTATGTCTCAAGCATCGGGCTTTCGTTGAATAAGCGACTGAGCGTTAAGCAGCGGATAAAGTTTGATAAGTCGTTAATCATTAAAATCGGCTCGAAAGAAATAGCAATCAGTACCGTTGTTGCGGAAAACATTTTTGTCGAATCAGTGTAAGTATGTCACAACAACAAACAGATCTCAAAAAAACTGAAAACAGGAGCAAAGAGGCGAAACTCCCTCCAAATCATCTCTCGCTCGAAGGAATGCACGGCAGCGTTGAAGTGCCGCATCACGATGCTGGTTTCTGGAAGCAATGGAAAGCTTTCGTCGGACCGGCATTATTAGTGAGCGTAGGATATATGGATCCCGGTAATTGGGGAACTGATTTGTTGGGAGGAGCACAATTTAAATATGGGCTATTATGGGTGATTGGCCTCGCGAGCCTCATGGCGATATTTATGCAGATCATCGCAGCGCGCCTGGGTGTAGTAACCGGTAAAGACCTTGCTCAATGCTGCCGGGACTGGTATCCAAAGTGGACGCGCTGGCCGAATTGGTTGTTCTCAGAAGTAGCAATTGGCGCCTGTGATCTTGCAGAAGTGCTTGGCAGCGCTGTTGCGCTTAATCTAATGTTTCATATTCCACTTTTATGGGCAGTAATCATTACAAGCCTTGATGTGTTGTTGCTTTTAGGTTTGCAGCGTTTCGGCATGCGCACAATTGAAGCAGTGGTTCTCGTTCTGGTAGCGACGATCGGCGCGTGCTACTTCATTGAAATATTTGTTTTTCCACAGACGCAGCCAAGCTTTTTGGAGATGGGGAGTGCTCTCATATCGCCGGCATTCCGCCACGTTGGAATGATTTATGTTGCCATCGGCATCATTGGTGCGACCGTAATGCCGCACAATCTGTATTTGCATTCGGCTCTCGTGCAAAGCCGAAGGTTGCAGAAGGATGAATCGTCCATGAAGCAAGCGGTTCGGTTTAATACCATTGATTCGGTCGCCGCGTTGACGATTGCTTTTTTCGTCAATGCAGCAATTCTTGTCCTCGCAGCGATGGTATTCTATGGCAAATCGAGTGTGATGACGGCAGGCGGACAGTTGGTAGAGTTTACTGTTGACAGCGATTGGATTCGCATAGCATACCTGACGCTCGCCCCCTTGCTTGGGACGGCGGTTGCAAGTACATTATTTGCGGTGGCGCTTTTGGCAAGCGGTCAAAGCAGCACCATTACCGGCACACTTGCCGGACAGGTTGTTATGGAAGGATTCATGCATTGGAGAATCAAACCATGGGTGCGCCGGCTTATTACCCGTACGCTTGCAATTCTTCCGGCAATTTTTATTATTGGCTTACGCGGTGAAAGCAGTGTGACGGATCTGTTGACTCTGAGTCAGGTAATTTTAGCATTGCAGCTTCCATTCTCAATGTTTCCGCTGTTGCAATTTACAAGTTCTCGCAAGCGGATGGGAAACTGGAAGAACGGTTGGTTTTTGATGATCGCCGGTTGGGGCAGTGCTTTGTTGATCACTGCAATGGATATTTATGGTCTGCCAGAGTCACTTGCGGCGGCGTGGCGGGTCATCATTGGGGGATGAACGTTGTCTCGCTTGAGCAGTTCAAAATGTCGCGCTTGAGTGCCATGGCACCATAGGCGCCCATAAAGTGAAAAGTTCAAACGTGATGCTTACTTTTATTTTTGAACTTTGAATTTTGACCTAATGTAGAGGTTTGCTCGTGTACAAAACAATCCTCGTAACTCTGGACGGTACTTCAACCGACAGAGCGATTATTGAACACGTGAAGCAGCTCGCTGCATTGACGAAGAGCCGGGTCGTCTTATTGCACGTCGCTGACGGCTGGGCTGCCCGCACATTCGGCTCGGACGCTGTCGGCCCGGAAGTTGGGGAGGATATTGCCTATCTTGAAAAAGTGAAGGCGGAGTTCACGTCAAAGAATATTCCAACCGAAACCGAACTCGCTTACGGTGAGCCGGCGGCAGAAATTGTGAAGTGGGTGCAACGGGGAAACTGCGATCTTATTGCAATGAGCACGCACGGCCATCGCTTCATTGCAGATTTATTTCTTGGAGCTACGGCAACGCGTGTGCGTCACGGCGTGAATGTTCCGGTTCTTCTTCTCAAAGCGAAATAATACCACATTGTAAATTTCATTTCAATCTTGAACGACAAGTGGATGGGGTCTTTCGCTGGCATGACGCTCTAAAAGTACTTTTCAATATTTTGTCAGCGTATCCGAAAGAATCTCCTCTTATTCCACAACAAATTTTCCTGAAGTTGCATCCCATCGAAGTTTATTATGGTTCGCTTCCCACCATCGCTGAACTTTCCCCACATCCTTTATCGAAAAAGAAATCGGAATGTGGCTTTGCAGATGATCGTGTGCATCATCGGCGAAGATGCCGCCATCCTGAATGATGTGAATCATTACCGGAATTGCATCGGCGTTTCCTAATTCAAGTGCGGTTTCTAAAAATTCGATCTGCATTTCAGGATCATCTTCCTTCTTTGCTGCTTCAACAAGTTTTTTTGAAGCAACGCCGTCGCCAAAAGTTTTCACCGCAACAAGAACGCTTTGCTGAACGTCATCAGATTTGTCATTGAGAAGCGGAAGAATTTGAGATTCTGCTGAAGCAACACGCGACTTTGTTAGCAGATCGATTGCCGCTTTGCGAACTTCGGCATCTTCATCGTGCAATGCTTTTGTGACAAGCGGAACCCATTTCTTTTGCTCGTCGGGAAACGAAGCGAGCATGCCGATGCCCGATTGTCGTTCTGTGCTTGCCTGACTGTTCAGCAAATGCAGTGCGTGCTCGAAAGGGTCTTCCATCGGTTTTCGAAAGAAAAAAACTCCGGCAATAAAAATTCCGACAACAGCGGCTGCCGCAGCAAGATTACGAATTGCTATTGAAGTGCGCTCTGCAGTTTTAATGTAACGGTACATCCCGCTCAATAACAAACCTGTCGCGAGCAGCACAACGACCAACGGGCTTGTCGGAAGGCCGGTATTCCATGAGAGCTTGACGCCAATAAAGCTGATGATAGCGCTTCCGATCCATCCAATTGCAAGACGCGTGCTGAGTTTGTCGGACAACATCATCGCTCCGACAGATGGAATGACGAGATAGCTGAAAACGAGGAACACACCTGCGATAGCGACTGAGCTTGTAATGACAAATCCGAACGACATGTAAAAGAGAA
>JAJYOI010000138.1 GCA_021796275.1 Bacteroidota bacterium | reverse complement strand
CCGGCACGCCGTCGAAGTACGAATAGCGAATGACAAATTTCTGATCTTTGTTCGCACTGCCATCATGCCAGATACTTGCACTCAAGTTGTGTCCGTAAAACCGGCTGTCAGTAATGTAGCACCAGCCGCGCGGACACACGAAATCAACCCATCCTTCGAAATAACAATCGGTGTGATAATACATTCCGCTTTGCCGGTTCCATAAACTCATCGTATCCCCGCCGTCGGCAATCACGTTGCAATTCACGAAGATGATGCGTGTCGCATCGAACCCGCGAACTGCAAATTGGTGGGAGTGATCGCCATACAAACTGCCGTAATTGTTATGAACAGTGAGATTGGCGAACGTGATGTCCGTAACTCCGCTCGCAATGTTTACGACAGCCGATCCCCAATCTACATTGTTGAGTGTTCCGTCAGGACGATTGTTCGGAGCTTTCGTCCAGTTGGTGCGAAGTTCGGCGTACACTATCTGAGTACTGTCACGATTCTCACCAACCAATGCAACATTGCTTTGTGTAATGAAAATTTTCTCGTGGTAAATTCCGTTCTTAATCAAAATGATGACAAGATGTTCATTCTTCTGCGGAATCGAATCGAGCGCATCTTGAATAGAACGAAACTGTCCGGTACCGTCCTGCGCAACAATAATATCTGCATGCTCTGTGCCCATCGCACTGAACGAACAAGCGAAGAAAAGTAAAAGAAATATTTTAACGTTGAGCCGTTTCATTTTGCCATTTCAACTGCATTTGCCGAAACATCTTTTCCAACTTCAATTCCTTTTTTTGCCAGCAACAAATCCACACCGGTCAAGCGAATCGCTGCCGACTTTTCTCCTTCAACATCCAAAAATTTTTCTACTCCTGCCGGATATTTCACTCCTGCGATTGTGATGTTGCGACTATTGTCAAGATTCACCACGGTTCCAGTCTTCAGAGAAATCGTTACATTGCGAAGTTCAATACCATCTGACTGAGTTAAAAAGATTCCATTCTCAGATTCGATGGATACATTTTCCAGCGAGATGTTCTTTACCGGCATTTCTGCAAGTCCTTTTACAACTATTGCCCGTTGGGCGCCAAGACACACGATGTTTTTGATTGAAAAGTTTTGAAATTGAGGAGTGCGCTCGTTGGCAGTCTCGGCACGATGCGTATCGTCTTGTTTCTCCGCTTCAACATCGGGACTGCCGCCGCCGTAGTACATATTGAACAAGATCGCGTCGGTCTCAATCGAGCGCATGCTGATGCCGTCAACAAAAATATTTTTTACAAGTCCGCCTTTGCCGCGCAGCGATTTGAAGCGCAAGCCAACATCCGTTCCGACATACACGCAGTTTGTGACAAACACATTGTTCACACCGCCATAGCTTTCACTGCCGATGACGAACCCGCCGTGCGCGTGATAGACCGCGCAATTCGCGACAATGATATTCTCGCACGCGGCTCCCGGCTTTTGTGAAGCGGCAAGCGATCCGGGTTTCAGACAAATGCCGTCGTCTCCAACGTCGAGAATGCAATTATAAACAATGAGATTGCGGCACGATGTCGGATCAATGCCGTCATTGTTCTGCCCGTACCACGGAGAAAACACTTTCACATCACGGATGATGATATTCTCGGAATGCTGCGGACGAACATGAAACTTCGGCGAGTTCTCGAACGTCGTTCCGTCAATCAGAATACCGTTGCATTCATCCAGTATGACAAGATCCGGTCGAAGAAATTCGCGCACCTTTTCAAAATCATCCCGCACCGGCTTTCCTGACTTCTCAATTTGTTTAAGATACGCTTCGCCTTCGTATGCTTCTTTCGACGGCCACCATTCTTTTCCATCCGGCGAGACATATCCGCCACCGGCAACTTTCTGTTTCCATTGAGCCGACGTGAGTTTGGATTTCTTTACGTACCGCCATACCTCCCCGCTGCCGTCAATGATACCGTTGCCTGTGATTGCAATATTTTTTGCTTCATACGCATAGAGAGGCGGCGTGCGAACGTACCGCTTTGATTTTCCGTTTAATCCGGCAATCAACGGAAAGTCGTCAATCCGTTTGCTGAACTGAATCAACGCACCGCGCTCTAAGTGCAAATTCACATTACTCTCAATTTTGATTGGACCGGTGAGCCACGTTCCGGGAGGAACGATCACTGTGCCACCACCTGCATCCGAACAAGTGTGAATCGCATCGTTAATTGCTTTGGTATTCAATGTTTTGCCGTCGGCAACCGCACCGTAATTTTGAATATTAAACGTGCGACTGGAAAATGACGGAACTTCGATTGCCGGCATAGCGAACGGCGCGCGACTGCTTAGTTGTGCAATTTCCTGCTTAATGACAGCCGTTTCATTTTGTGCAGCACAATTTTCATAATTGCTTAACCACAAAGGCACGAAAGCCCAAAAAATAAAATAGAATGTTTGTCTTGAGTGATACATTTACTCACCTCTTATTACTTTTGCGTCGCGAAGCAGCCACTTGAATAAATTTTCTGCCGCTTTAAAATTTTCAAATCCTTTCGGCAGTTTTCTGTTATCGAAATATTCATTGTAAAGCCACGGGTCTCCGACGGCAAATACTGCACCGTTTCCGAATTTAGAATACGCCATGATAACATCGCCGTTGTCCGCCAACACCGGGGTGGCAGGCTCGGAGAGTTTCAATGTTGATATTTCTTTCAGATAAATTTTCTTGACTCCACGAAACAAAGGATGATCGGGAAAAACGTCAAATGCGCCCATAGCGAAATTCTTTCCTTCAACTTTATTTCTGCTATCCTCGTTAAAATGGATTCCAAAATTTCCGGCAAGTTTATTAAAATGCTCAAACTCGGCGTTCCCTTTGTCATTTCCGAATAAAATCAGAATGCCGCCTGAGTTAACCCAAGCCACGACAGCTTTTATCGCTTCATCATCAATGTAATTCGGATGAAGAGTTTCCGCAGGCGTATCCGGATCTACAATCATATAGATGCTTACCCGCGAAAGATTTTCTTCGGCAGGTGGAGCATTTAGCGTGTCAACCTCAGCGCCGAGTTCCATAATTGTTCTGCCTAATTCCGAGTAGCCTGAAAATGCCGTATCTTCCCACACATAATGATAGCGCAATTCTTTTCTGTTCGGCGCGGTTTTCCATTCATTGTTATAGAAATAATCGAGGCACACAATTTTTCCCTTCCCGATTTCGCCAGCAGTGTCAACCGGCTGCAGCAAAGACTCCAGCGGGAGATGAAGCGCACGGATGCCTTCCACAACTAATCCGGCAATTTTTGTCGCTCCAAAAAAAGTAAAATGTGTGTTGTCGTGCTTGCCCTTCGGAAGTGATTTATATTCGCCGGGAGGAACGCGGAGAAATAATTTTTCAGATCCTTCAGGACCAAACTGATCCAACAGCGCACGGCTCATCGAATCAAGATCAATAAGAGGAACGTTTTCTTCTTTCGCGAGCGACCGCACAACGTCGGAATATTCAGGATGTGTTTCGACGGACTTATTATCTTTCCCAAACTTTCTCCGGCTCACAGGAGTGAGCAGAACCGGGTTAGCATTTTTAGCTCTGGTATCCAGAATAAATTTCATCAGATTGTTTCTGTAATCGGTCTGCGGCGCCGCATAACGCGTGGAATCACTTATCTTTTCATCATTGTGTCCGAATTGAATGAAGACATAATCTCCCGGCTGGAGACGATTCAGAACGACCTGCCACCTTCCTTCATTCAAGAAGCTTTTTGTGCTTCTTCCGTTTCGCGCGTGGTTTTCAATTATAACAGAATGGTCGAAAAACATCGGGAACAGTTGTCCCCAGCCGCGTTCCGGATTGTCGGCGAGCGGCTTGTCTGCCATCGTCGAATCTCCAACGAGAAAAATTCTCGGCGTTTTCTGTGAGAACATAAAACCGGAAATTGCTGCAAGAACAATCAGACTCAGTCCGATCAGTCTATGGCTGAAAAGCCAAAACGCATAACGCCGAATGAGGCTGCGAGAACTCTTCATTAGGCTGCTCCGGTTTTTTGCACTCGTGAGAAGCCACTGCATGTTTCTCTCAGTATCAAAGTTGTTGGAATGATAAGATGGTGTTCTTTTTGTTTATCCGGATTTTTAATGAGATCCAAAATTGTTTGTACGGCAACAGTACCGATTTCATGTGTGGGTTGATTGACACAACTCAATGAAGGAGAAAGAAGGTGGCTCAAATCGCTGTCACCAAAACAAATTATATCAATGTCATCGGGAATTTTCATCCCAAGTTCTTTCACCGCCTGATAAATTCCTAATGCAACAGGATACGTTGCAGCAAAAACGAACTCCGGCATGTTGCCGTCTGTGTGAAGACGCATGAATCCTTCAAAGCCGTCTTTCGTAGCGAATCCTCCCGGCACAATCCATTCTTTCCGAATCGGAATATCATGATTCTTCAACGCGTTCGTAAATCCCATCAACCTGTTCTTCCCGATATTGAGCCATGAACTGCCGCCGCCGATGAACCCCATTTTTCTGTAGCCGATTTTGATTGCATGTTCTACGGCGTTTCTTGCTCCGGCTTCGTCGTCTATCAAAACGGTGCTAAAACCCGGTAACGATGGCTCAGGCCTTCGATCAACAAAAATGAGAGGCACCCCCATTTTTTTCA
>JAJYOI010000068.1 GCA_021796275.1 Bacteroidota bacterium | reverse complement strand
CCATAAGTACCTCATCTCTATACCGGGCAGGTTATTTGGAGGACCAACTTCGACAACGATGTTAAAATTTTCTGCGATGTCGATGTCGCAGGAAACAACGTATTCGTAGCCGGATCAAAATTTATGGGCGAAAACGCAGGTATAATGGCCTATGAAATGGACAAGCTGAATATTTCTGATGGGAGTATAATTTGGCAAAAACTTTGGGAACCGAGAAGTACTCCGCTTGCCAATGCCAATAACTGGACTCATGGAATAACATACAACCCAGTAAGAGATGAGGTACTTATGGTGGGGGCTATCCAACGCGGTGAAGCACAAAACGATGGCAAGCAGTCATCCTATGCATTTTGTCGGAACGCCAATGGAGATTCCTTGTGGTCATTAGATTTCGACTACTCGGATGGCACTATCATTAGCCAATTCAGGTTTTGCGAGAGCTATGGCGGTAAATTCTATACTATCGGTAATACCTTCTCCAATCCGGGAGGCAATCCGCCGAATGTAGGATACCTACAGGTGTACAGTACTATTCCGACAGCTGTCACCGAACCGGAACCATCCGCTCCTCGAGAATTTTCTCTCTCCCAGAACTACCCGAACCCGTTCAATCCGACGACAAGTATTCAGTACTCAGTAGCAAGTAGTCGGTATGTGCGGCTCGTTGTGTTTGACCTGCTTGGGCGGGAAGTAGCTGTGCTGGTGAAGGAGATGAAACCGACGGGAGAATACGAAGTAGAATTTAATGCCTCCGCTCTTCCGAGCGGAACGTACTTCTACCGCCTCCAAAGCGGAAGCTTTGTTGAGACAAAGAAGATGAATCTTCTGAAGTGATTGAGTCAGACAGGAATGTCTGACCCACAAAATAAAAACTTTCTCCCAGCCACCCTAACCACTACTCCCCAAAACCCAACACCTAATTCCTCAGCCGAAGGCTGATCAGCTCCGAAGGAGTCCTTCGTGACCTCTGGCTGATAACACCTATTCTTCACACCAATTCAATCGTCGGAAGAATCTCTACTTCCGTTGCCATCGAGTTGGCAATGAGGCAGTTATCATGAGCCTGACGAATAACTTCTTCGACGTGTTCTTCTGTCCAGCCCGCTCCGCCGCGAGGCGAGCTTTTTCCCACAACGATGTGCGGCTTTACAAAAATTTTTGTGAAGCGGTATTTTCCCTCTACAAATTCGAGCACGCCTTCTGCCGAACTGCGGTACGAAACCAGCGGAATACTTTTTCTTTCACCGAATGATAGAAATGTCGTCATCGCGCACATCTCCGCAGAAGCGACGTAAAAATCTTCCGGCGTCCACACACCGGGAATTCCTTTGAACTCCGGCGGACCTGAAATATCGAGCGACGGCTTTGAATCGGATGAAAGTGTTCCTTGACGATTCTGCGTCCACTCAAGGCTCGTGTGATAGGTAAATGTTTTATATCTTTTGACAGCTTCCATTATCGCTTGTCTCCGGTTTCATTGTTCGCTGTATCAGAATTTTTCTCAGCCTGAAGCTGATCAGCCTTCGGCTGATCCGGTTTTTTGTCGCCAAGCGTCAGAATAAAACCGATTGCCATTCCATACAACGTGCTGATATAAGGATTTCCTGAAATCGGACACGTGCCGTTGTAGCACCCGACAAAATAATAGTACGCATAGCCGCCAAGCGCACCAAGCGCAAGAAACATGATTCGTTTCCGAATTCGCGGTTGAACAAACGGGCAAGTTGAAAATCCCTTTGGGAAGAAGCTCATTTTACTTCATCAACTGTTGAGAGCAATTCTTCTTCCACTGCCTGTTTCAACGATTGTTTCGGCAGCGCACCAACCGCCATTTTTGGCTGGCCGGTTTTCGGAACAAAGAGCAGCGACGGAATACTTTGAATGCCGAATGCAGCCGCAAGTTCCTGCTCTTCTTCCGTGTTCACTTTATAGAAGTTGACTTTGCCGGCGTATTCTTTTGAAAGCTCTTCGATTACCGGGCCGACCATGCGGCACGGACCGCACCATTCCGCCCAAAAATCTATCACACAGGGAAGCTCGCCCTGAAATTTCCATTCTTTGTTTTTTTCGTAATCGAAAACTTTCGTGAGAAAAGTTTCTTTCGTTAAGTGTTCAGCCATTGGTTCTCCTTATTGAAAAATTTCTTTGGGATATTGTTTTATTTACACTGCGGCGAGAACTCGCTGCAGCTTCTGTCGAATTTCTTCAGCAATCGGTTTCATCGCATCATTATCTAATACAACCGTCATCACCAGCGGATCGAAAACTCCAACCGTCGTGTGCCCTTCTTTTTCATACACAATCACGTTGCACGGGAGCAGCAAGCCGATCTGTTCATCTGCCTGAAGGGCTTTGTGTGCGAACGGCGGATTGCACGCGCCGAGAATAATGTACTTCTCGAAATCAACGTTCAGCTTCTTCTTCAATGTCTCTTTGACATCAATTGTTGTCAGCACACCGAAGCCTTCCTTCTTCAGTTCCTCGGTCACTTTTTCAATCGCCTGTTCGTAATTCAGCGAGACGTTCTTGTACAATCCGTACTGCATATCAATTTTTCTATATCCCGTTATGGTTTTGTTTCCGTTTTCTTCAACGTCGAAATTTTCAGAGCGTAATAAATCGGGCAAAAACTGACGAAGCTTGTCGCAAGAAAGACGACGGCAAGAATTCCGAGCACAAGTGCGATGGTTCCTGAAATCTGATCTGTGAAATAGAGCGCGGCAATTGCAAGTGCAAGAAGCACCCGAACGACGCGATCAACCGAGTTAATATTCTTTTTCATACTATACTCCTATTGTTTGTTTATTGTTCTATTAATGAGATGCGGCAATGAAAGAAAAGGGTTCAGCAAAAACTGCGGTGGATAAAACAGACTATTTTACACGCCTGCCGGTTTCCAGAGAAATGGCGGAATATAATTTTCGACGCGACGAAGCCGGAATTGTCGGAATGGGAAGCGTGCGGTACAGATAAACGGTTTTCTTCAGTGAATCAAGAAGCGCCGTGCAATTCGGGCAGCCTGCAATGTGCCGCTTAATCTCGCGGCACTGCGGCGAATCAAGATCGGCATCGAGATTTTCGCAAATATGGCTGAACACATCCGCACAATGGAGCGGATGATGCCGGTGCACTGTTTTCGTTTTCTTAACCATTACTCAACCATCAAATCATTAAGTCCTTTGCGGAGAAATAACCGCGCCCGCCGCAAACGGGATTTCACTGCCGGAACAGAAAGTTTCAGAATTTTTGCCGCTTCTTCCGCTGTTTGATTTTCAACATCGCGTAACATGAAAACAACGCGATACTCCATTGGAAGCTTGAGAATTGCTTTATCCAACCTGGCGCGCAATTCAGAATTCACCAGCGATGAGATCGGTGAATCAGTCCATGCCGGAATCGAGAGCGGCTCGTGATTGTCCGACATCGGCGGCTCATCGAACGAAACCATTTCGGCATCGAGCTTCCGCTTGCGCCGTTTCATCAGGCAATTGTTCGTGACAATCGAATAAAGCCACGTTGAAAATTTCGATTCGCCGTTGAACTGATCAAGCTTGCGGTACACATTGACGAATGTGTCCTGCAGCGTCTCCTCCGCTTTGTCTTTATCGCGGCACACTTTATACGAAAAACCGTACACCAATTGTTCGTAACGCTGTACCAATTGTGTGAACGCCCGCGCGTCGCCGGTGCGCGCTTTTTTTATAAGATCGCTGTCACTCGTCTGAGAAATTTTCCCGCCTGTGGCGGGATTTCCAACTGCCTTCATACAATAGGATGCGTTCGGAAATGAAACGGTTCAACAATGTTCGTTGCATCTAAAATAGTAATTTTCCGGGATTTCTAAAAACGGATATGTTTACGAAGTTTCTTACGACTTCATTTTTTGAAGATTCTGCAAGCCATCATACGCGGCATATTTGTACGCTTCTGAAAGCGTCGGAAAGTTGAAAACTGATTGGATGAAATAATCAATAGTGCAATGTTCCGAAAGCACAAAGAGACCGAGATGAATAAGTTCCGCTGCGCCTTCTCCGATAATATGGACGCCAAGCAGCGTTTGATCCGACGGCGAAAAAATGAGCTTGATCATTCCGTCCAATTCGCCGATGATCTGCCCGCGCGCATTTGTTTTGAACATTGCCCGTCCGACACAATACGGAATCTTTTTCTCTATGAGCCATTCTTCCGTTGCACCGACAAAAGAAATTTCCGGAATCGTGTACACAGCAAGCGGAATAAACGGCGACACTTGTTTCTTGTAATTGAATTGAAATGCATGGCACACGGCAACACGCGCCTGTTCCATTGACGTTGATGCAAGCGCCGGAAAACCAATGACGTCGCCGGCCGCATAGATGTGCGGTGCCCGCGTTTGAAAATGTTCGTCGACCGGAATGTGCCCGCGTTCAGTGGTGGCGATTCCCACTTTATCCAAACAAAGATGATGCGTGTTGCCGTGCCGCCCCGCAGCAATCAGAACTTTTTCCGCCTCAATTTTTTTTCCGCTTTTCAACAGAATGACGGCACCGTTTTCTCCTTTTTCAACGTCGGAGTATTCTTCATTGACAAGGATTGTCATGCCGAGGTCCTGCAAGTGCCCGTGAAGCTGATTGGCAATTTCATGGTCGAGGAATGAAAGAATTGTTCTTTTCGAATCAATCAGTGTAACAGCAATGCCGAGCGCAGAAAAAATCGTCGCATATTCGCACCCGATCACACCGGCTCCGATAATCGCAAGGTGCGACGGCAGGCGGTCCATATTCAAAAGAGAATCGCTGTCGTACACGATCTTGTCGTCAATAGGAAAGCTGTTCGGGCGGTTGGGAACCGAACCTGATGCGATAAGAAAAAATTCTGCCGTGTACTGTTCGAGCGTGCCGTCTCGCTTAACCTGGACGGTGTGAGTATCCACAAACAACGACGTTCCAAAAATCAGCTCGATATTGTGCCGCTCAATGTTCCGATAGATCAAATCCCATTCGTTGTTGACAACGTGGGTTTTACGGTACATGAAATCTTCGATGGAAATATTTTTCTTGATGCTGTAGTCAATGCCGTATAAACCACGCTGGCGGAGATTGGAAAAATAAAGCGCCGTTTCGCGCAGCGTTTTGCTCGGCACAGTTCCTGTGTTGACACCCGCACCGCCAACACGCGGTGCTTTTTCGATGATGGCGGTTTTCTTTCCAAAGTACGCCGCCTGCGCCGCACCTTTTTCTCCGGCAGGCCCGGAACCGATGACGATCAGATCAAAATCGTACGTTGTGCTCATTGAATGGTTTATTGTTGTGAGACCTGCTTTCCGGCAGGTGTACTGGAAAACGCGAGCCAGAAACTCACGCACCTTTGACGCAAATGAAAATTACACTTTTTTGTGAAAGTTCCAAACCTCGTCGTTGTTAGGCGGGAACCAACAGTGCACTTTGCATTTTGGCTAAATTCTCGTAGATTAGTCGAGTCCTAAAAAATTTTTGCCACAAAAACTCCAAGACACAAAGAAATGATTTTATCCGACAAAAAAATTCTTGAGGAAATGAAACACGGCACCATTCTTATCAAGCCGTTCAACAGAAAATTTCTCGGCTCGAACAGCTACGACGTCCATCTCGGAAAAACGCTCGCGATGTACGACGATGAAATTCTCGATGCGAAAGTACATAACGAGATTCATTATTTCAAAATTCCGGACGAAGGAATCATTCTCGTGCCAAGCAAATTATATTTAGGCGTAACGGAAGAATACACCGAAACACACCGGCATGTGCCGTTCCTTGAAGGAAAAAGTTCTATCGGCAGATTGGGAATTGATATTCACGCCACCGCCGGCAAAGGCGACGTAGGATTCTGCAATACGTGGACGCTCGAAATTTCTGTGCGCCAGCCGGTGCGCATTTATGCCGGTATGCCGATCGGGCAATTGATTTATTTTGCCATTGACGGCGAAATTGAAATTCCCTATAACGAAAAGAAAAATGCAAAATATAACAGCCGCACAGTGAAGCCAGTAGAATCAATGATGTGGAAGAATTTTAAAAAATAATTCTAAAATTCTTCCCGCTTTTTCGATTTCAGCATCTGACAGTTTCCCCGCATTGCCTCTCTCGTCTTTTTCTCTTACTTTCTGTGTAACAAATCAATGTCGCTTTTCCACAGAGACGGATTTTCAATAGGAGCTTCTTTATGAAACACAAAATTGCCCGCTTCTTTACTCCATACTCCATACTCATTACTGCATACTGCTTCCTGTTCACTGCAAACTATTCACTGTCTCAGCCCAAGCCCCAAGGGGGCAGGCACGCGTTCACCTTCGACGATCTTCTCGGCTTCGGCAGAGTTGCCGATCCGCAAATTTCTCCCGACGGCAAATGGATCGCCTATACCGTCGCCAATTTCAGCAAAGAAACCAACGGCGGTAAGAGTGATATTTGGCTCGTCTCAATCAATGGCGGCACAGCGCGCCAGCTTACCCACAGCCTGAAGTCAGACAATTCTCCACGCTGGCTGCCGGATGGAAAAACGATTGCTTTCATTTCAAGCCGAAACGGTACACCGCAAATTTTCATAATGCCGATAGATTCCCAAGGGGACAAGAGCGGCGATGCAAAAGAAATTACAAACATCTCAACCGGCGCCGGCGGTCTTGTGGTGTCGCCCGACGGAAAATATTTTGCATTCTCTTCCGATGTTTTTGCAGATTGCCCGAACGATTCCTGCAACAAAGCGCGCAACGATGAACTTGAAAACGGAAAAGTGAAAGCAAAAATTTTTACCCATCTTCCCTACCGTGTGTGGAACCATTATCTCGACGGCAAACGAAGTCATGCGTTTATCGTTCCGGCAAGCGGCGGCGCCGCAATTGATGTCACGCCGGGCCACTTCGACACACCGCCTATTGATCTCGGCGGCACCGTTGATTACGGATTCTCTCCAGGCGGCAGCGAATTTGCGTTCGTCCGCAACACCGACCCGATGGTTGCCATATCAACCAACAACGATATTGATCTTCTTCCGTTGCACGATGGAAAACCTGCCGGCGAACCAAAGTGTATCACGGCAGCGAACAAAGCGAACGACAACCAGCCGATCTATTCACCCGATGGAAAATATATTGCTTATCGCACAACAAAACGTCCGGGATTCGAATCGGATAAATCTTCGCTCACGCTCTATGAGCGCAGCACCGGAAAAATAATTTCTCTCACTGGAAAATTCGACCGCTCCGTCGCTGAAGTTATTTGGTCGCCGGACAGCAAAACGCTGTACTTCAATGCTGACGATGAGGGGTATCGTTCAATCTACAAAGTCGCACTCACAGCGGATGGTGCGACGTTCAAACAAATCACGCGGAACATGAATTGCGGTTCGCTTTGCATCACGCCGGACGGCAAGACGCTTGTGTTCGGAAAACAATCCATGACAAATCCGACCGAGCTCTGGCGGATGGAAACAGATGGAGATAATCTGAAACAATTGACAACAACCAACGATGCACGCATCGCGCGGATCGAATGGAACCCGCTTGAGCCGTTTTGGTTCAACGGAGCCGGCGGGACAAAAGTGGAAGGCTTTCTTCTCAAGCCGCCCTTCTTTGATGCAAAGAAAAAATATCCGATGGTATTGCTTATTCACGGCGGGCCGCAGGGGCAATGGGAAGACGAAATGCATTACCGCTGGAACGCGCAAATGTTCGCTTCACCGGGGTACGTTGTGGTGATGATCAATCCGCGCGGCAGCACGGGCTACGGCCAGAAATTTACCGATGAAATTTCCGGCGATTGGGGCGGCAAAGTGTTCACCGATTTGATGAACGGCGTTCATTATGCTCTGAAAACATTTTCTTTCATAGATAAAAAACGCGTTGCCGCAGCCGGCGCTTCGTACGGTGGATATATGATCAATTGGATCGAAGGACACAACGACAACGGATTGTTCAAAACGCTCGTGTGTCATGACGGAATGTTCAATGCAGTCAGCGCGTACGGCTCAACGGAAGAATTGTGGTTCAATGAATGGGAATTCAAAGGAACACCGTGGACAAATCCGAAGCTCTACGAAAAATTCTCGCCGAGCAGTTACGTAAAGCATTTTAAAACGCCGATGCTGATCATTCACAGCCAGCATGATTACCGTCTTGATGTGAGCGAAGGATTCCAGATGTTTACGGCATTGCAGCGGATGGGCGTGCCGTCAAAGTTTTTGTATTTCCCGGATGAATTTCATTTTGTGGTGAAGCCGCTCGATTCCGAATTGTGGCACAAAACTGTGCTGGATTGGCTGAAGGAATATTTGAAGTAAGGAGAAATTCCATCTTGCCGGTCGAATTGTAAATTCGACCGGCAAACGGAACTTCATTAAGAGAAAAAAACGAAAAGGAGTCATTCACGCGAAAGCGGAAATCCATTTAGCAGACGTAAAGTCTGCGGCTACCATTTTTTGCTATGACTTTCATTGATCGTCTCAGAAAAATACAGCACAGCGGCAATTCTCTTCTGTGCATCGGACTCGATACAGACCTGAAAAAGATTCCGCAACATCTTTTGAAAAAGAAAAATCCGCTCGTGGAGTTTAACAGAGCGGTTATCGAAACAACGCGCGATCTTGTCTGTGCATACAAACTCAATCTTGCTTTTTATGAAGCCCGAGGCGAGCACGGCTGGCACGCGTTGCGGGAAACGCTCGCGTTGATTCCAAAATTTGTCATTACCATTGGCGACGCCAAGCGCGGCGATATCGGCAATTCGTCGGAGCGGTATGCACACAGCCTTCTGCACGATTTGAAATTTGACGCCGTCACCGTCAGCCCGTACATGGGGAAAGATTCTGTGGCGCCATTCCTTGAATCGAAAGCACACGGCGTTTTCTTGCTCGCGCTTACATCAAATCCGGGCGCAAAAGATTTCCAGTATCAAAAAGTAGGGAAGAAATTCCTGTACGAAAAAGTGATTGAAACCGCGTCACGGTGGAGCGACGGCAACATCGGTTTTGTTGTCGGCGCAACGCAAGCGCAGCAATTGCGTTCCGTTCGAAAAATTGTTCCGCATGCTCCGCTGCTTATTCCCGGCATTGGTGCTCAGGGAGGAAATTTGGAAGATGTTGTCCGGTATGGATGCGATGCGAACGGAGACCTTGCTGTTATCAACGCGAGCCGCAGCATTCTTTACGCATCCAACGGAAAAGATTTCGCAGGGAAAGCGCGCGAAGAAGCGATGCGGTTAAACGATGCAATCAATTCTTTTCGGATGAAATTTTTCCAGCATTAATAGAGAAACAGCAAGTACAACGTCATTCCCGAATGTTTTTATCGGGAATCCATGCTGATAATGGTAATCAAAACCATAGATTCCCGCTTTCGCGGGAATGACTACGTTTGGATTTTTTGTCTTGAAAAAGTCGCTTTGCACAATTTCAATGCCAAAATAATTTCATGAATTCATCGTCTCACGTTGAAAACCTCGCTGCTTTTCAGCGGGAAGATATTCTCAGACATCTTTGGTCGAAACAATATTTCGACACCGAACACTTGTCAACAACAGACGGCGGTGCGCTGCGCATTCTTAGTCCAGGCACATTGCACCGCGGAAGCGGGCCCGATTTCCGTGACGCGGTCATTGTTCTCGATGGCACAACATATCGCGGTGATATTGAATTTCATCGAACTCTTGAGGATTGGAATTCTCACCGGCATTCCGGCAACCGCAATTATAATTCCGTCATTCTTCATGTTGTTCTGCTCCGCCAAAAAAACGGCGGACAAGGCGGATCAAACACCGCACCGACATTATCGGCGAGCGGGCGCACAATTCCTGTGCTGATTCTTGAGCCGTTTCTTACTTCGCCGCTGGAAACGATTCTTGAGCACACGACGCGCGACGAAGCGGCATCGCGCAGTGCAACAATTCACTGTGCCTATAATGAAACCCGTGTTTCTTCTGCGACGGCAGAACAATGGCTGCGCAGATTGTTCATGGAGCGCATGAAAGAAAAAACCGACCGTTTGCGCACACGGCTTGTCGAAATTATTGAAGAGCGTCAGCGCGGCATCGCTGAACCGAAAGAAGAATACGCCGCCATGCCGTTGGAAGGAAACCCCGATGAAATTCCTGTCCCGGATTTTTGTTTTGAAAAAGGAATGCTGAACAAAATCCTGGTCTGGGAACAACTGTTGTACGAAGAATTGATGGACGGTCTCGGTTATTCACAGAATCGGACTCCGTTCAAAAAACTTTCGAAGATCGTAACGCTATGGAAATTGAAACGGGCTGCGTTTACCGCAGAACCGCTGTCGCTGCTCGAACTTCAAGCGATTCTTTTCAATGTGGCGGGCTTACTGCCGCTGCCTTCGGAGGCCAACAATCAGCCCGCGAAAATCTTTGTTCATCAGCTTCATACAGCATGGCAAACAACCCATTTTTCTCCAGACGAAGTATTGAATCCGACGGAATGGATTTTTTCGCCGACACGCCCGTCGAACTTTCCGACCATTCGCGTTGCCGCCGCAAGCGCGTTAATTTATAAACTGCTCTATGAACAATTATTCAAGAAAATCATCCTCTCGTTCAGCGCTGAACATTTTTCAACCGACGATGCCGGCGCGGCACTCGATGCACTTCTCACGATACAAGAAGATGCATTCTGGAGCGTTCATTATTCGTTTAATGAAACGACACCGCTTGCGCATGCGCTTCTTGGAAAATCCCGGCGAATGGATCTGGCAATCAATAGCATCGTTCCGCTGTGCTTGTTGTATGCCGAAACGTTCGGCAAGCGCGACATTGAAGCCAATGCGCTTTCGTTTGCGCTCACAATCGGCGCGCTCGAAGACAATTCCATTCTTCGGAAAATGAAAAAACAATTACCGATTGAACTGCCCGATATTTCCCGCGCTTATCAACAACAAGGAACAATTCAACTGTACAAAAAATATTGCCGGTTACAGCGATGCGGCGAATGCACAATCGGTGCTGCTGTATTTGCAACCTAAAGATTCATCAAGGCAAGATGCCGAATTGGAAAACAGAAATTGAGCGAGAAATGGAACGCGCGCGCGAAGCGGAACGCAGAGGCAACGCCGGGCGCCTTCGCACGTGCGCACGGCGTATTGCTGGCATTGCGCTGAAACAAATGCAGCAGCAATTTCCTCAACTTCAGCTCAGCAGCGATTATCTCAGCGCGCTGTACGCAGTGAAAAAATCCGATTCCGTTCCCCCGCATGTTGCAGAGGCGGCGTCGCGGCTTCAGGCGCGACTCTCAGAAAATTTCACGTCGCCAAGCAGCGATCCGCTTGCCGATGCGATGATCATTGTAGAATTTGTTGAACAGCGGCTGAGCGCGTGATGAATACTCGTCCGTGTCCAAACTGCAGATCAGACTCATCACGCATCTATTTGAGTGAACAGGAATTTCGTATTGCCCGGTGCTCGGAATGCGGACTGACATTTCTTCAGAATCCGCCGGAAGACAACGCGATGTACGAAAAATACTACAACGACATTCCATATTCCGGCAATGATTATCGTTCGAACTCTTCGACCCCGTTTCTTGCCGAGTTATTTGCCATCAATGAACGGCGCCTTCTGCAATTGCAGACCATCAAAAGCGGCGGCACGTTGCTTGATATCGGCTGCGGCTTAGGATTTTTTTTGAAAAGCGCTGCTGGACAAAACTACGACGTTTATGGCATTGATATTTCCAGCAATGTTCTATCTTTCGCCCAAAAAGAATTCAATGTAAGGTGCGGAAAAAAAAGCACCAATGAGCTTCTCGCCGAACACCAGACGTTCGACATTGTGACGCTTTGGCATGTGCTGGAACACCTTCTTGATCCGGTTGCTGAATTAAAAAAAATCCGCTTGTTGTTAAACGAGGGCGGCGTCTGCATCATCGAGGTTCCAAATCTTCATAGTATAGAATTCATGCTTTCGCGAAACAAATGGAAAGGCGGGAATCACCCGTTATATCATCGAACATTTTTTACTGCGAAAACACTTGACGAAACTGTGCGGCGCAGCGGTTTCAAAACGGGGAAGCGCTTGCTTCTCAGTTACCGTGTTCCAAACAAATCAGTTTTTCATTTTTCTGCAAAAAAATTATTTAATATTATTGCTATGGATGGATTTTTAGATTACGTGGCGTTCAAATAAAGGATATCTTCATGAATACAATTGCTGAATCCTATGTGAAGCTTGTTTTGAAAGTCGGCCTCCACGATTCAGATTATGTTGACGCATATTATGGACCTGAAGAATGGAAGCCGAAAGCGGACAAATCTGCATTCGCACTCGAACAACTTCATCAGGACGTTGACGGCATTTTACAGAAAATTGACAGAATCCCCGACAGCGCTCCAACGGCGCCCGACCAACTGCGGCGCGTTGCACTTCGCACACAATGCATTGCCATTCGCGCAAGAATTGAAATGCTACAAGGGAAAATTTTTTCTTTCGACGACGAATCAAAAGTGCTGTACGATGCCGTTGCGCCGATGCACACGCGTGAATATTTCGAAGCGATGCTTGATGATCTCGGCACTTTGCTTCCCGGCTCCGGAGAAGTTTCAAAACAGCTTGAACTTTTCAAACGCGATTTTATCATTCCGAAAGAAAAATTAGACGCAGTATTTTCAGCGGCAATCACTGAAGGGCGAAAAAGAACGCTCGGACACATCGAGCTTCCACAGAATGAGAACTTTGTCGTCGAGTACGTCACGAACAAAGCGTGGAGCGGCTATAATTGGTACAAGGGAAACAGTTTCAGCACTATTCAGATGAATACTGATTTTCCGATTTACATTGACCGCGCTATTGACCTTGCTTGCCACGAAGGATATCCAGGCCACCACGTGTACAATTCGCTGATGGAAAAACATTTGGTCCGCGAGCGCGGCTGGATAGAATTTTCGGTTTATCCACTGTTCAGTCCGCAATCGCTGATCGCCGAAGGAACCGCGAATTTCGGCATTGAGGTCGCGTTCCCGGGAAACGAACGCGAACAATTTGAGCGAGAAGTGCTTTTCCCGATCGCCGGCTTTGATCCTTCAAAGGCAAAACAGTATTATAAAATTCACGCTTTGACATTGAAGCTCAGTTACGCAGGCAACGAAGCGGCGCGGCGCTATTTGAACGGAACGATGAAAAAAGAAGATGCAGTTCAGTGGCTGATCACGTATGCACTTTTCACGCCTGAACGTGCCGAACAGCGCGTCCGCTTCTTCGATAAGTATCGAAGTTATGTCATTAATTACAATCTTGGGCAGGATATGGTGAAAGCGTACGTCGAGCGGCGGGGCGGGACTCCGGAAAATTCTGAACAGCGGTGGAAAATATTCAAGGAACTTCTCTCAAATCCGATAATACCATCGGCACTTACTTAGGGCAGCAAACAGTAAAAATCAAAACAACTTTTCCGGCACTTTTAATTTTTCACTTTGCTTTTTTGAACCACCCTATGGTTTTGGCTGCTTGTAACTTGCTAAAATTCCATCCTGAATTTGTGCACGCGCCTGAATTTCATTTAACTGTCTCATCATTTTAAGAATCGCGCGGCTGCGTTCTTCCATCAATTCCCGAAAAAGCAATTGCAACTCCGGCGTGTCGCACTGCGTCAGCACATGTTCATAAAATCGGACGAGCGAAGTCTCTTCGCGCATCGCTTCCGACAACATCGCACAGGTGTTACGGCAATTTTTTGCGCAGATAATATCTTGTGGAATCATGGCATCACCTTTTAGTGCGCCGCGTTTACCGCGGCAAATTCATGGGCTAATTCTTTTCCGCGCTGCAATGCCTGCTCGTTCAACGGCAGCAAATGATGGTGCCGCTCCGGCAAAACTTTCTTTAACGCTTGCAAAACATTTTCCGGTGAGACAATGGGGCGGCGTTCCAAAAACGCACCGAGCACGATCATGTTGGCGACTTGTTTTTTCTGAAGCCGCTGTGCTTCTTCAAAAGCAGGAACGGAAAGAATTTCAATATCGGTGCGCGTGCATGGCGAAAGAATTGCGGAACGTTCGCACAATAACAATCCGCCCGGCTTTACCGCCTTCCCGAATTTGTCGAGCGACGGCTGATTCAGCACGATTGCCGAATCAAATTGCGTGATGATAGGCGAACTGATACGTGTCGGCGACACGATGACGATACAATTTGCCGTGCCACCCCGCATTTCCGGACCGTACGACGGCATCCAGCTTATTTCTTTTTCTTCCATCATCGCCGCGTAGGCAATGATCTGTCCCATCGAAAGAACGCCTTGGCCGCCGAACCCGGCGATGATAATTTCATGAGCTGTGTTCATAAGTAGTTACTCGTTATTGGTGATTCGTAATTGATATTTTGCATCGCCTTGAATTTTCAGAATCTCAACAACATCTCCTTTTTTCAATCCTGTTTTGGAAATGAAAAAATGTTCGTGCGGTTCATCGGGACCCTGACACAGACACGGATACGATTCAACTTTTGCTGTGCGATAATTCCGCCCGTCGCGCAGTTGAAATTCTTCGCCATTGCCGGGGAAAAATCCCAGCATGTTTTTCAAAACGAAAATGTAACCGTTCTCAGCTTCTTCGCGGGAAATTTTTCGGAGATAGACATCTTTCATATTTCATTCCTTATTTCAAAAGTGCAATGGCGCGTTCTAATTGTAAGTCGTGTCCATTCTTCAAATCTTCAGCAGACTGCATTACCAAGATATTTGGCGGTACGCCGTTCCATTCAATCGGCTGGTTATCATAACGACGTATATCTAAATTTGAAATGCGTATTTGCCTTCCGCTTGGCAGTGAATAGAACCCTTGATTACCGCCTCCACCGCCTGTTGTATCGCCAACAAGTGTAACGTTAGAAAGCTGTGACATCATGGTTGCAAAGAGTTCGGTAGCGCTGAAACTTGCGCCATTGATTAGCACCACGACAGGTTTGGTATATTGATACGGTCCTCTCGGTTGAATAGGAGGATTTGAACGCGGCTGTCCATTAGACAAATACATAGGGTTGGCGGGAAGAGGCGCTGATAAAAATCTGCTGACAACATAATTAACCTGTTCTCCATGTCCGCCGCCGTTCTGACGCACGTCAATAATAAGTCCTTTCGCGCCGGCAAGGTAATCCAATATTTTGTCGAAGTCGAAAATCCAATCACCTTCTGAAAATGCCGAGATACGAACATAGCCAATATTCTCCGGAAGGATCTCATAATCCATGTAGCCATCGCCCGCAAGCTTCAACTCCTTCGTAAAATATTTTCGGACAACATGGGGATCGAATGCGGAAATATCTCGCTTTAACCTTGGCGGAAGATATATTGTAACTGCATATCCGCCTTGTGTTACTATCTCTAAATGGCCATCCTTCAATTCGGTAAACATTTTAAAGAGCACATTGAACATTTCGTCACCGTTTGCTTTTTCAGCAAGAGGCTCGTAAACAGAATGGATACTGTCCCAGTTGATATGCTTGAACTGAAAAAACGGATAGACAGAATTTGTAATTGACCACGCTTCTTCAAAGTCCGCAACGTTTACATTGTTTGATTCTCCATCGAAATAAAGTTGAGCAGATGGAGTCACAACGAGATCTCTGCATCCCCAAAAAAATGTCAAAAGAAAAGTGCTTGCAAGCACTACCCGACGCGATATTTTCACTTCCTTAAAAGTCATAAGCCGCTGACACTATAAAATTGTCATTTCCTGAGATAAAGAAGTCCCACGCACTGATTCTTGTTAACTCAAAACGGTAATCAGCAGCTATTAACACCGACCGATACAACTTATAGCTGCACCCTATTTCTCCACTGGCATCGAACCCGGCAAACACCGTCAATAATTTGAAGGCAGACTCATTTTTTTCTCCTTCTTCGATTCCGGCGACATTTGGCATTCTTCCTCCGAATGAAAGCAGACTGGTTTGTGCCATAGCATGTAACTGAAAACTTTCGTTCAATGGACACAATGCTTCCAATTTCATTCCGCCCGAAAACAACAGAGCGAAAGAATAAGCATTAGCAACAGACTCGCCGCCATCAGCAATGTTTTCACTTCGATAGTGGAAGAATAATTCAGATGCGGGACCGAAAAGCACATCAACGTCTTTCGATAAAACATTCGTTTTGCCGACAGGATACATAAACGCAACACCGAGCCTGAGTTGTGTTATCTCCGCAGATATATTGTGGTTCCTGAGTGCGGCTGTATATTCATATTCCAGCCACAAGCGATGACCATACGTTTCATTCTGCCGCGACCAACTTGCTGCAAAATATGGAACAGTACCGGAATATATCTCGGAAGAAATATATTCATCTTTGAGAGCGAGGAATCCGACACCTCCATGGATTGCAAGTCCATCGCCAAACGAGTAATCATTACTTATTGAGCCTTGAGCCTGCGCTTGTGTACTCGTCATAGTTAGCAGGATTGCTATGAAGACGCTATAAATGTTTTTGTTCATTATTCCTTCGGAACTTTCAGATCGCCGAGCGGGTAATTCGGAAACATATTTTTTTCCATCCACTCGTTTGCTTCAGCTGGTGTCAGCTTCCAGCCGGACGGACAGTTGGAAACGATCTCGATGAACGATGTTCCTTTTTTTCTTTTTTGATATTCAAATCCAAGCTGCATCGCTTTTTTCGTCTTCCGCACAGAGGCGGCAGTGTGCACTGCCTGACGCGTCACGTAATACGCGCCGGGAAGATGCGCAACAAGATCGGTGATCTTCAGCGGGTAACCCATTTGCGACACTTCGCGTCCGAACGGCGTCGTGGATGTAACTTGACCGATAATTGTTGTCGGCGCCATTTGTCCGCCGGTCATTCCGTAGATGCCGTTGTTGATGAAGACGATGAGAATATTTTCTCCGCGGTTGATCGCGTGAATTGTTTCACCGGTGCCGATCGCCGCAAGATCGCCGTCGCCTTGATACGAAAAAACGAATTTGTCGGGAAGCACGCGCCTGATGCCGGTGGCAACAGCGCACGCGCGTCCGTGTGCCGCTTCCTGCATATCAATGTTCATGTAATTGTAGGCGAAGACCGAGCAGCCGACCGGCGCGACGCCGATGACTTGTTCCTGAATTCCCATTTCCTGTACTACTTCCATCAGCAGCCAGTGTGCAACACCATGTCCGCATCCCGGACAATAATGCATCGGCGTGTCGGTCAATGTTGCCGGCTTTTGATAGACAAGCTCCATTCCGTCTATTGCTGTTAAAACTTCTTGCATCGTTTCACCTTTTATTAATTAATCCAACCTCGAAAAATTTGTGGGACAGACATTCGTGTCTATCGCTTTTTGTAAATTATTTTTGACAGGCAAGAATGCCTGTCCTACCAGTGAAAGGCTTATCGAAATAGTTCACGGTCATGTAATTTATTTTCCTGATGTTTTATATCCTCTCTTCGGAACCGTGCGGGTGAAGCAGCCGAAGTGTTTCGGTTCTTCGAGACGACACGACCAGACAAGCTTTCCGTCGAGCACGGTGATGTCCGGACAGCCATCGCACATATTTTGTCCGCCGTCTTCCATAACGTCAATCGGTTGAATGATCATGATAGATTGAAAATAAACGCGGTCAAAAATTTTGAGCGGATCCTTCAAAAGATGTCGCCAATAATTTCCATACGCTTTTCTTGCGCCTATGTCCAATATGGCGCCCGCCATAAGTCCGGACCGTGCCGACTTGAGCACCGACGGACTTTCGTACGCAAGATATTTTCCGTGCATGAAATGATGGAACGTCTGCACGAATTCGATGAACTTTCTTCCCATGTAGCCGAAAATCTTTTCTTTCGAACCGGCGCGTGTGGAAAGAAGCCACTTGAACGAATCGGGTTTCTCCGTGCCGTTCAAATATCCGCATGGAGTAAATTCGGGAAACCGCTTTCTGATTTCCTTCACCACATCGGTGGAGAGAATGTCAATCTTACGCTGCTCCACGCTCGAATACACAAGCTGGTTCATATCTATTTTTGTTCCGCCTGCGTACCAGTCCATCGGGATTTGCGGAACCGCCTGGCGGAACGCGATGAAGACCATGACGTGAACGATGTCAATGTGTTGTGCCGCCCACGCCACCATTTCCGGAACATACTGCATCGTGTCTTCATACACAGTTGAATTGAACGAGCATGAGATGCCGCCTTCTTCCGCGAGCATTTCGGCATAACGAAGGCGCAAGTCGTTCAGCTCAATTTCATTTTTGTTCTTCCAGCTGGGGCGATTTTGTTTGCTGTCAATGTGAAACGTAAATCCGTACACACCGGCTTTCTTCAGTTCGTGCAACAGTTCTCTTGTGAGCAATAGCCCGTTCGTGTTGATAATCGGTTTTATTTTTCGGGCGGCGATGGCTCTCACGATCTCCACAATCTGCGGATGCATGAGCGGATCGCCGCCGGCGATTGAAATGCCATCTGCGTTTCTAAGTCTGACGAATGTGTCTATTTCATCCCGCACAACGTCGAGCGGCTTATGCGACGCGGTAAGATTTTCCCGGTAGCAGCCGTCGCACGAAAGATTGCATTGCGATGTCGGCTCAAGCCACGATATTGCATTGTCGGGTAAATTCCAAGGAAGACGATATAACTCTCTGTGATTCACAACCCCAACGG
>JAJYOI010000067.1 GCA_021796275.1 Bacteroidota bacterium | reverse complement strand
AATGAAGCTATAACCAAGCCGTCCACTCCTAAATCTCTAAAATGCTCGATCTGACTTTCTTCTTTCTCGATCTTATTGGATGAATTCGATATCAGCACATTGTAGCCGAGTTCATACGCCCTTTCCTCAATGCCGTGCGCTACCATAGAAAAATAAGGATGGTTCAAATCCTGCAGAACTAATCCGATGGATTTGTGTTTCGACAGATCAAATTTTTCTTTTTTCCCTTCAGCCACATAGATACCTTTTCCAACACGAGTGAAAATTGCCCCCTCACTCATCAGATTGGAAATTGCTCTTTTCACTGTGATAACACTGACAGAATATTCCTTACTCAGGTCATTATAAGACCCAAGCTGATGGCCGGGTTTCAGTTTTCCGTCTTTTATTTTTTTTCTTATGCCTTTCTCCACCTGAAGGTAAAGCGGACTTGGGTCCGAAAAACGAATATCTTTTTTCATGGTTTATCGCTCGGAATAAATCATTGTTTTAGATTCTAAAATTTTCATCACTTCTTTCTCTCAGCTTCCCACACGTGAACTGCATTTTTCGGCGCTCCAACGCCGTAAATGATTCCCTTTGTAACTCCGGTGAGATCATTGTCTATCAACTTGATATCCCGCGATTCTTTTCCTTCAATTTCTATAAAACCAACTGCATTTGAATCAGGTTCGGAATTTCGTACTGTAACATCTTCGCCGTCTGTCAGCTTAATAAAGGGGTACGACTTATTCTTGACCACTTGTTCGTTCTCCAATCCATCAATCAAAACACCATTTACATTTTTTCCCCACAATAAATACCTTTCGAAGTCAGTCTCTTGATCAACATCCTCAATGGTTAGGTTGCGAATCGTTAATCCTTCAACATTTGCAACCGTAAGATGCGAAGAAATATTTGCATAATCATTCGATTCAACGTTTGTAAGTGTTCTTGTTCCGCGAGCTTTGTGTCTCTTCGAATAATCTATGCGCTTAAGAATTTTCATCGTGATATTGTTCAACGTAATATCTTCAATTTTTTTCTCAGGCTGTCCAAAAAATAGGCAGTTACCGTTGTAAGTTTCGATATTCACATTGTCGAAAACTATATCCTTCATCTCGCCAAAAGAAGAATGCTCGTCCCTCTTTTCGATATCCATGAAGATCGGGAAACTGTAACGTCCATGCGTGGCGTATTGTTCGGTCTCGGTCTGAAGAAGAATATTGGAGAACTTCAGATTCCCGTATTTCCCTCCATCCTTCATAAACAGAGAAATTCCGTACCGGCTATTCTTTATAGTAATATCATCAAAAATGCAATTCTGAATTGCTCCGACGGAAGCGGTACCGCACTTAATGGCTGAATCGTCAGACTCAAGGATGCAATCCGAGACGACAATATTGTTTGTGACAAGATTTGCATCTTCAGATTTGAGGCAGATTGCATCGTCACCGGTCGAAATATAGCAATTGCGAATGAAGACATTCGATGAATTGACCGGATCAATTCCGTCGGTGTTGGGAAATTCCCTGTCATTTATGATACTAATTCCTTCCACATGAACCAGATTACAGCCCTTGAGATAAATACTATATTTCGGTGCATTTCTAATATTTATTTCTCTAATTGTTACGTTCTCACAGTTATGGAAGTGTAATACATAATCTGGCCGTATGTAGGGTCTCTCTTTCCCTTTCAAAAATGAGTCGCCTTGTCCATTGATGGTGCCATGTCCAAAAAAGCCAATGTTCACCGCACTCTCAGCGTAAATAAAATTGCTGTCTACATAATCTGCAATATTCGTACTGCCTAAGATTGTGGCGCCGCTGGTGATTTCCAAAAAGACATTGCTCTTCACGAAAATGCTGCCGGTCAAATACTGACCGGCGGGGAAAGTCACAACACCACCTCCATGCTTGTTGCAGGAATCAATTGCATTTTGTATAAACTTTGTATCTAAAGAGGTACCGTTCCCTCTGGCACCAAAAGCCTTAACATCGAATATACCTTCTCCTCCAGCAAAGGCATGAACGCACGATGTCGTGATAACGAAAAAGGAAAAAAATAAAAAAAAATGCTGTGCACTACAACCTGTTTTACTTGCTGTCATTTCAACAATACCATTCGTTTAGTCGAAACAAAACTTCCTGCACGTAAACAATAAAAGTACACGCCGCTTGCCAATTTATTACCGTCAAAAACTACAACATACTTTCCCGAAGGCTTGTGCTCGCTGACTAATGCTGTAACTTCTTCTCCAAGAATGTTATACACCTTCAGCGTTACCTTTTGGCCGCTGGAGACTGAATATTGAATACTCGTTGAAGGGTTAAACGGATTCGGATAATTCTGCGACAATTCAAACTTCAACGGTGCGGTCTCATTCTGTTTGTTTCGTACATCTAATAAAGGAATTCCCCACCACGTCAAAGCGCCGACCGGCTCTCCATTTACTCCCAGCGTATAAGCAGGTGAATCAGTATTATATTCGAAGTTCACCAATTGGATACTGTCGATTTGTTCGATCATATTAACCCCTTCCGGAGGATTTAGATTTGCCCAGTACCATCTGGCAATGGAATCAATCCGAACAAGATAAGGATCAACTGTAATATCATTAGGCGCCATTTTAAATTTCACAGATGCCGATATATTGTTGTTTGCGGTTCCATTATTGTTCACGAAATAAGCTAACGTGTCATCAAACCACGGAACAAACGTTATTCCTGCTGGCCACGCGTTGCTTAGCAGCGTTGTATCAGAATAAAAGCAATTATTCCTTAGCAGCGCAGAATCTGCCCCGTATGCCACGGTGAGGAGCTGGTTTCCTGTTGATGATGGGTCACGACCAACAAAGCCGCAATTGACAATCAAATTGTTTTGAAAGACTATAGTTCCGGCTTGGTTGAAATCGAAAAGCGAACCTGAATATTCATCAAAAGTATTGTGATTGATATAGGCATATTTTAAGGAGCCGGTTGCGCCGCGATATATTCGCATCACCCCGCGATAGATTGAGCAATTTTGGATAATCAAAGTATCCGCAGCTATGTCTCGGTTGTCCACAACACGGCCGTTCGATGGAAAGTAGTTGTTCATATTACTGATTGTACAGTTTGTGAGTATAACATTCGACAGCCCATTATTTATCCGCACTGCAGATTGCCATGCGAGATCAACATGACATGAGTCAAGCCAGACTGTCACTCCGTCAGCAGACAATTCAATTATGCGTTGGTCTACTACTCCGGATGCAGAAAGCCCTGTAAGGAACGTTCCCCTTATAGTCAGATTCTGCGTGGCTACAAAGAGCTTGTTGACTGTTACTCCTCCTGTTTGCAGGCCGCCGATAATTTGCGGAAGCGGACCATTGCCGGCCGACATAATTTGGAGCGGAGTCACCCCCCAATTTCTGAGGATAGCAGACAAATAATACACGGATGCGCTCCCACGCTGCAAAACGTACCATGTTGTGTTCGGATTAACTACCCTGTTGAGGCTGTCGGAACTTATCGCATCATTAAGTGTTCCATCACCCGGATTAACATATACGTAACGCTGTGCAAACGCCATTTGAGCCAATACAAACACGAAAACAATGACAACAGCTCTTGTGTCACAAACATGTAAAGAGATTTTCATTGTTGACTCCTTTGATGAATAGGTTTACTCATCTGAGCGAATATTTTATTCCGAGGTTTGCAGTCAATCCATACTCTTGAATCGAGGTAGGAAGAGTCTCGGAGCCTAAATAGGACATATCTCTTACATTGGTGATGTTGAAAATATTGAAATAGATACTGAAACCGTAAAAGAATTTTTGCTGCACTGATAAATCCCACCGATAATACGAAGCAGTATAAGAATCAAGGTCAGAAGCTTGTCCGACAGCATAAAGACTTTTTCCTTGATAAGTCAGAGATACCCGTCCTGAAAATCCCCACTGCTCATAACCGATGGTAAGGTTTGCGATTTTGTCGGATTGACCCGGCATGGCAACCTCACGAGTAGTATCCAGCGGATTGTTTATATCAATATACGGCACAATTGTTTTCGATTTCATGAATGAGATGTTGCCGTTGAAAATAATGCCGTTAAACGGACTCGGAAGCATCAAAAAATTGGACTGGAGTTCTATTTCTACCCCGTTAACAGTTGAAACGCCGGCAGCATTCACCGTTTGATAAAGCGTCCACCCATAATACGGATTGGTCCGAGGAGTGCCTGCTTTGATAATCTCTGTAGCAGGATACATGACATTATATAAATCCTTGTGAAAGTAATCTGCTGAGATGAGTCCGAATTCATTATTAAAAGAAATGCTGGCGTCGTAATTATGGGAAATCACATGCTTCAGTGTTGGATTCCCCCGGTGGATAGTGTTGTCATTACCAATCTGTTGATAAGGTACCAGATCAAAAAAATCCGGACGTGACAACGTCTTTGTTGCAGAGCCTCTGATCATTGTACTGCTCAACGGCGAACACCTGAAATTTACGGTCGGAAGCCAGTCTTCAAATGTTGAAGTTCCTATTGTATCCTTTGCACCCGCCAATGTAGGAATTTCATTCTCACCAACGCTTATCGTGCCAAAGGTGCTTTTGTAATCGTTGTAAGTTCTCTCATACCGGATTCCGGGAAGAACCATCAGCCACTCTCCAAAATTGACCTGCGCCTCAATATAACCTGCCCTAACGTCCTCGGACACATTATAAGTCTGTGCTAGAACAATAGGATTGTACACGAACATCTGCTGTTGCCCATTCACGCCAGGCCGCGGGTCTAGATAGTTCTTGAAGGCATCATAAAATACATGGAGTGAATTTTTATCTAGTGTCGGCCAACTTGCAAACCGTCCGTCAAGAAATTCTCCTCTCTGATCATCGTGCGAAATAAAATTGTCCATCGAAATCTTATAATTAGTAAATCGGTACGCGGAGAATGGATTGCCGAGATTAGGATGCGAATTGTAGTATCGTATAACACTCGGTATTGAAGTGTTCAGATAATTGTTAGTCCACAGTTCAGAATTAAAACGGTTGCGGGATTTAGTTTGATACTTACCTCCGAATTTCAAGTGTCCGAACATTCCCCCGCCAAAATCGTAATCAACTTTCCCATTAAGCTGGTAAACGAAATTTCTATCCAATACCTTTATCGAGTCCGCTGTAATTTGCTGCAAATATGTCGTGTCGGGATTTACCTGCCATGTCGAAAAAACGGAATCCGGACCGGAGTTTGTATTCACTCCATTAACACCATTCTGATAAAACCTTGCGCCGAGTTGAAGCGGTGTCAGTTGTTCTGACTGAGTACCCGAGATTCCCCATTCAATTTCCAGAATTCCAATGACCGGCAAAAAAATAGGATGATCTCCGCTCAAACTCAAGACGTCAAGCTGGTTTGTCGTTTGCCCGTCTGAATATTCAAAATCGCCGACATTCCCTGTTGTCGGCTTGAACCTTTTTTCCAGCTTGATAGGATTATGACTTAGCCGGCTGAAAAAACCTGTCAGATAAAGAGAACCGCCATAAACGTTCAGGTCAGCTTCAAGGCTCGCTCCATATCGATCCCTGATGTCGTATGTGTCATACAGTTTCGGTGAGACTGTAAAAGGGCGCGGTGTTGCGTAGTTGGCGCTGAGTTCGTCTGAACTTCGGTCTGCACGTTCAACGATTCCTGTCGCTACCAACCCAAGAGCATCATCAAAAAAACGATTGCTGAGACTGACGGAAGTTCTATAATTTCCATAATTTTGCTGAAGCCTGTTGTAACCGCCTTGCGCCTTTAGCTGCATGCTCAAAGAGTCAGGCGCCCTCTTCATTTCAAAATTCACGGTTCCACCAACCGCATCGCCATCCTGCTCCGCCGTGAATGATTTGAAAACTTCTGCTCCTGCCAGCATATCCGAAGAAATCGAACTCAAATCTACTGAGCGATCTACCGGATCGAGGGACGGAATTTTCACGCCATTCACGGTGACATCCGTGAACTTCGGATCCAAACCACGCACGATGACTTTCTGACCTTCTCCGCCGCTTCTTTCAATTGATATGCCGGGAAGTCTCGAAATAGTTTCCGCCGCGTTTTGATCCGGCAGTTCCTCAATTCTTTCTTTCGACACTACATTGACAATCGAATTTGAATTTAATTGTTGATTAATAGCAGCATTCTGCCCGCGGAGCTGTGCGGTGATAACCACTTCTTTACCTTCGATTGCTTCGGGCTGCATTTCAACATTCAGGTTTGCTCTGCCTCCGCTCTTTACACTAACTGTTATCGTTTGTTGCTGATAGCCAATGTACCTGAATATCAATTCAACTTCACCTGCTGCCAGTTGATTAAATGAAAAATTGCCATTGACATCAGAAATTGTTCCCCGAGTAGTTCCTTTCAGAAGAATATTGGCTCCGGGCAATGGCGAACCGTCCGAAGCATCCTGAACCTTTCCGTAGACATCTCCGTTTTGGGCATAGCTTTGTCCATAAATTCCGACTAAGAGCAAGAGTACAAAAATAGCAGCAGATTTATTTGACTCTACCAACCGCACAAAAAAATTCAGCGTCCAACGAACAGTAAACGTCTTTTTCACGTTTACGTACACATGAGCCATTGGTAACAACCTAAGCGATAATTTATTTCTAAACTTTTTATGAATTCTGAAGCGGCGGAAAGTCCACCGCTTCAGAATTGCACAGCATTTACTTCAACAGCAGCATTTTCTCTTTGAAGACTTTGTCTCCTGCCCGCATAACGTAAATATACATTCCGGATGCGAATCTCGCGCCGGTGAATACCACTTGATGATTCCCTGCTTTCATATTCTCATCAACAAGCACCGCCGCTTTCTGTCCAAGAATGTTGTAGACCGTGATCTGAACCTGAGCCTCTTTCGGCAAACCGAAGTTGATCGTCGTTGACGGGTTGAACGGATTCGGATAGTTCTGGCTGATGTAGAAATCCTTTGGAATATCGTTCAACAAATTATTGACTCCGAGAACGATAATGTGAACGATGTCAGCAGTGTCGCGTGGAATGATTTCATAACCGTCGTTATACACGGAAGCACTGCTTGTATATTGGCTTGCAATGCCCACAAGGTTGATCGGATACTGCGGCTCTGCAGAGCCTGCAACAGTTGTGTTTGCGTTGATGTACAACACGGCGGTATCTGCATGACTGACATTCGTTAAATTGATACTTGCACCAGAACCCCACGTTCCCGAAACTTTGAACAACGAATCCACTTCAATCAAAAGCCCTTCAAAGCTTTCGGGGGCTGATGCATATTGATGCAGCGTAAGATGTCTCGGTGCCGGAACAGTTGCATTGTGTTTCAAAATCCCGAAGTGAACCGAGTCTGCAACGAGCGGAGAGATTTCCGTCAAGCCGTGGTTTTGCATAATCTTTCCAATGACAAACACCGAATCGCCAATGGCAAAGCTCATCGCCGTGCCGCCTTTATAAACATTTATTCCGGCGGTCGCATCCTGAATATAGTATGAAGTGTACGTTGCTCCCATGTTTGGCGAAGTCACAATGCCAAACACTTTCAGCGTGTCACCCGTGACCGAATGATCCGGAATCAGATCATGATTATCATCTTTTCGCGCTTCAGCAATTGTCACCACATTCAAGTTGAGAGGTATCAACAATTTCCCTCCTGCATACACAACCGTTCCATTCGGACCTAACGTGAAAGCAATTGCGTTGTTGAAAAGACCCGCTTTCAATGTCAGCGTGCCATTAATGAGCGTTGGCTGTGTGAGAACAACACCCAACGAATCATCAATGGTAAGATTATAGAGTGTATCCGGCAAAACGGTTCCTGTTTCTTGCGCAACTATACCATCGTAGACATAGCTGGCACCTGAACTCAAGGTTGTGCCACCACCTATTGTCAGGTTTCCGTTTAGCCCGGCAGGATGCCCGCTTCTAACCGTTGCTCCGGAATCCAGCGTGAATGAACTGCCGCTTCCCTGGAACGCACTGGTATCCATGTCAAACGTGGTTCCTCGCGTTACCCGCGTGTTTATATGGTTGCCATTTGAAAGCACTCCGGCAACATAAGTTTGCACGGCATTGCCGGCAAAGAACACTGAGTCGAAAGTGCCGGAATGCGAAAAGAAAGACGAGCCTTCTTTGAGGCTCATATTTCCATGGAGAAACAAATTAACCAAGTTTTTTGCGCTACCGACAGTCAAACCGAACGATCCGACCACGGATAAGTCGCCCTTTACGGTAAGGTTAACAGACTCTACCGGATGGGTGCTCGAATAATCGTCGACAGCGAGATAGTCGGAAGCACTGTCCACGCTAAGGTTCCCGTTTATCGTTATATTTTTCGGACCCGGTGTATCGAATCCAGTCAGCGCAAGATACCTCTGGTTAGTATTGTGAATTATCACATCACCCGCAATGGTGTTGTTCTGCATATCGAAGTGGATCGGTATGGAGGGTTGTGTTAAACTGTCGCAGTCCACTATGAAGTTATAAAATGCCTGGTTAGCACCCGTTGCATTACTGTCGGAGAGTCCAGTGACAAGGCAGGTAGATCCGATGTTCCATGTTGCCTTCGGAATGACTCCGCCATCTAAGGCGTGCTCGTACGTCCCGTTGACAATCGCGGTATCTGTGCTGGTAACACCATACTTATTGATGAGCTTGCCATTCACCAAAAGCGTGCCGTTTACCGTAAGAGCCGTATCCGTAGTTACGATCGCGGTGCTGTCAATTGTTAGATTGTCCACAGAATCAGGTATGATTGTTCCCGTTACCTGCGGCAATTTGCCGTAGAAAACAAAACTTGTCCCTTTGCTGATGTTCTTCGCTCCTCCAACTGTAATGTTGCCATCAAGTCCGAGGGAGTGAGAAGTTTTCAGCGTAGCACCATCTTTAAGCGTGAACGAACTGCTGCTACCGGCGAAAGTACTGGTATCCATGTCGACAGTAGAACCGTTTCTCACGCAAGTTTGGATCCAGTTATTGTTGCTCAAACTACTGGCACTGTACTTCTGCACTCCAGTCCCGGCGAAGAAGACTGTGTCAGCCGTGCTAGAGTGTGCCGCAAAATTTGTTCCCGGCTGAAGAGTCAGATCGCCAAGCAACACCAAATTGTTGTTGCTCTTTGAGCTACCCACAGAAAGGGAAAATGTTCCTTTTGAAGCAAACTTTCCCTTGACTTCCAGAGTCGTATTTCCTTTTCCGTGAGAACTGGAATAATTATCAATCGCCACATAAGCTGACGACGAATCAACAGAGAAGCTCCCGTCCACCGTTATAGTTTTCAATCCCGCAACTTCATATCCGGTGAGAGCAAAATAATTGCCGTTCGTATTCTTGAATGTGACATCTCCTGCTATCGTGTTATTCCCCATGTCGAAGTGACAGGGATACGAAGGTACAGTCAGGTTAGGACAGTTGACGGTCAGGTTGTAAAAATCTTGATTCGCATTCGTCGGACCCATGGTTGTGGAACCGGTAAGGAGACAAGTTGATCCGGTATGCCAATTTGCCGTCGGTATTATTCCACCATCCATCGCATGTTCATATGTTCCATCAACATTAATGGTCGCGATGTTAGCGCCGTTAAGGCTGTCCACCAGACTGCTTCCACGAATTATCAACTTGCCTGTGCTACCGATATTCAGAGTGGCACTAGCAGTTGAGCTGTCTGCGAGTACAACGGTACCAGTGTCGTTGACAACTCCGTTGACATTTAGTGTAGTATTCATTAGTCCGTTGAGACCAGCAGTAGAGTTGATCATGAAGTTGCTATTCTTGGCGAAGTTTACCGTATCGCCCGCGTTAATAGTAATAGTGGAACTCGTCTGCGTCCCTCTCTGGGTATAGATACCAGGGCCGCCCGTGCTGTCCAGTCCGGCGTAGTTTATGTTTGCGTTCATCGCAAAGACAAATTCCATTGTACCGCTCTGACCGGAGTTCGGTCTGACCTGAGCTATGTTCACAATACCACTTCCCGCAAGAGTGATAACGCCGTTGTATTTGGTTTCCAGTACCAGAGCATCGTTTGGACCGCTGCCAAAAGCGCCATCTACCCATACGTTCGGTCCATTAATCTTCAAAGGCATCAGTGAACTTGTAGGACATGGCAATGTGCTGTCCGATTTGAAGGTGGCACCGGGCTGAACAACGAGGCCCTTGCAGTTTTGAGAACCCACATCGTAGGTCACGGTGGTTCCGGTCAGGATGAAGACTACTTTGCTGGAACCGGGTCCCCCAGTAGGCGTGGTATTCCAGCCTGCACCGTCCCACTGTTTCCATGTGGAGACAGCGCTCCAGTTGCCGGATGTGACTGAGCCGAAGTCTCCCACTGCCGGTGTTGGCTGTGCAAATGAGTCGCTGCTGAAAACCAGCAACGCCGCCATTGCAAAGGTAGAAAGAAGTAACTTCTTTAACATGTCATCCTCCTATAGTTTATTATGAGTTTATTTTACTCGGATGATTTACGTGAAAAGCCATTGCCAATTCCGAACTGCAAGTTAGTTTGAAAACAGGTTATATATATAGTGCGCGTCAAAATCTTTCTGATTTGCAATGGTGGCTTTAGGAGATTGTAGAATTATCTCATAATTATCGGTTAGGTTTTCAGGGAATACTAACTATACCAAGTATACTTTATCGAGTAAAGATAAACTTTTCTTACATTTTGTCAAGTCCACATAGTGTTTTTGTTTTTAACAAAGAACAAAAAGTAGGGAAACTTTATTCTTATCAGACAAAACGGTTTATAATAGAGCTTAGCATAAAAAAGCCCCCTTTTAGAACCGCGAAGAAAAGCCCATTAACATCGGCTTTCGACATTCAGTCACCCTTTGCAAACCTGATTTGGAAATTTTTTCGGTTTCTTCATACAAAAGCAAATCATTTTCCGCAAGGTAACGAAACCAATCATCATTGTTCACCACTTTTTCTACCCCATCCACAAATTCCTGTCGAGACTTCTGTATTGAATCGCCTCGCTCAGATGTTCCGTACGAATTTCTTCGCTCTCCGAAAGGTCGGCGATCGTGCGCGCTACTTTCAAAATGCGATCATACGCACGGGCAGACAACCCTAATTTTGTCATCGCCATTTTCAACAACTCTTCTCCGGCAGAATCAATCGCACAGAATTCACGGATTTCTTTCGATTGCATGTGCGCATTGGCAAACAATCCTTTGCGATGCTCGAACCGGCGCGCCTGCCGTTCTCGCGCTTTCACAACGCGAGTACGAATGCATGATGAAGGCTCGCCCGGTTTTTTCTGCCCGAGTTCGGCAACTTTGACTGCAGGAACTTCAATGTGAATGTCGATCCGGTCAAGCAGAGGACCGGAAATCTTTGCCATGTACTTTTGAATCTGCATTGGCGTGCATGTACATTCGTGATTCGGATTTCCATAATTCCCGCACGGGCATGGATTCATCGCGCAGACAAGCATGAATTGAGCGGGAAATTCCAGCGACATTTTTGAGCGGCTGATCGTTACTTTTCCATCCTCCAACGGCTGGCGCATCACCTCCAACACGTTCCGCGCAAATTCCGGAAGCTCATCGAGAAACAAAACGCCATGATGCGATAAAGAAATTTCCCCCGGACGTGGAATGGTTCCTCCGCCGACCAACGCGCTGTCAGAAATTGTATGGTGCGGAGAGCGAAACGGCCGTGATGCGACAAGCGCAGTGTTGCGGGGAAGCAATCCTGCGACAGAATGAATCTTCGTCGTTTCAATGCTTTCCTCAAATGTCATTGAAGGTAGAATACCGGGAAGCCGGCGGGCAAGCATTGTCTTCCCGGAGCCGGGCGGGCCTATCATAATAATATTGTGTCCGCCGGCAGCCGCAACCTCCAGCGCTCGTTTCACGTTCTCCTGACCTTTCACATCGGAAAAGTCAAGTCCGCCAAAGGCGGACTGAACGGAAAAAATTTCTTTGACATTGATCTTCGTCGGCGCAACGGCATCGAAATTTCCATGAAGCAGGTCAATTGCTTCTGTAAGTGTTGAAACGCCGTACACATCAAGTCCTTCCACCATTGCCGCTTCGCGCGCATTATCTTTCGGCAGAATAATTCCGCGCAAACCTTTTTTCTTGATCTCGACTGCAATGGGAAGAACGCCATGAACCGCGCGAAGGCTCCCGTCGAGAGCGAGTTCGCCCAAAATGACAAAGTCCTTCAACAAATCGTCCGGCGCCTGACCGCTCGACACAAGCATTCCAATAGCAATCGGGAGGTCATGCGACGAGCCTTCCTTCTTGACATCAGCCGGCGCAAGATTAATGGTGACGCGCTTATTCGGATACGTGAAGCCGGAGTTCTTGATTGCCGTGGCAACGCGCTCACGGCTTTCCTTCACCGCATTATCTGGAAGCCCCACCATAAAAAAATTCGGGACAGTGTTTTCGATGTTGGTTTCAATTTCGATAAGGTAAGCATTGATGCCGTACGTTGCGCTGCTCAGAACAACTGAAAGCATATCATGACCCTGAAAATGTTATGGTGGAAGATGCAGAAATTGCCGACGGAAATCGAATCCCCTGACATTAGAAAAGAAACTTTGTCAGGACCTCGCACCATCCGTTCGTGTGAGGAAATCGTTCAGATGATCAAATACAATCTAACATGTTGTGCACCCTGCGCCGTTCGGGCAGTAGATATACCGCGCATATTTTCCCGAATTGAAAATCGCGCCCGCGGCAATCAACCCGTTACCGGTTTGAACGAAGAAAATCAAGACGGGTTTGCACTTTTTCTATCGGAACCAGAAGCTTGTCTTTACCAAAAAGTGCATCTTGAGGATTCGTGAATGCAAGTTCATATTCCTGGCTCATAATGATCGCTTCTTCCGGACAGACTTCCTCACAGAAGCCGCAGAAAATACAGCGAATCATGTTGATTTCAAATTTTTCAGGATACCGTTCTTTCCCTAATTCGGTCTCGCCTGCCTGCACTTCTATCGCGAGCGCAGGACATACGCGGCTGCATAACCCGCAAGCGACGCACCGCTCAACTCCATGTTCTTCCACAAGCACCGGGCGGCCGCGAAATGATGCCGGCGGCTGAAATCGTTCTTCAGGATATTGCGTCGTGAATGTCGGTGTAAACATTTGGCGGATCGTAAGCGTCATTCCTTTAACTATTTCAGGAATATACAATCGCTCCAGCAGCGACAAATCTTTCTTTCGAATAATCGTGCTCTTCTCTAAACTCATACCAAGCCTCTTTCAAACAAATTCATAACGACGCACACTTGCTTCCTCATAAAAGGATAAAAAATCCGGTGATGATAATATTCAGAATCGCCAGCGGAAGCATGACTTTCCATCCGATATTCATCAATTGATCGTAGCGGAACCGCGGAATCGTCCAGCGCACGATAATAAAAAATAACAAGACGAGCGCGATTTTCACGCCGAAGGCAGCGACTTGCAGCAGACTCACCGCCAACGGAGAAAATCCAAAATTCTCTATGAACGGAAACTGCCAGCCTCCTAAATACAACGTCGTGATAACCGCCGATGCTGTGATCATGTTCGCGTATTCTGCAAGGAAAAACAGCCCGAACTTCATTCCGGAATATTCTGTATGATAGCCGCCGACAAGCTCCGGTTCCGCTTCCGGCAAATCGAACGGCAGGCGATTTGTTTCCGCAAAATAGGCAACGACGAATGTAATGCACCCGAGCGGCTGCAAAAAGATATTCCACTTCGGAATGAATCCCATCAAATAATTCCCTTGATGCACGACGATCTTGTCGAGTTGCAAAGAGCTCGAAATCATCAGCACCCCAATGATCGAAAGACCCATCGAAAGTTCGTAGCTGATCATCTGCGCCGACGAACGCAGTCCGCCGAGCAGAGAATATTTATTGTTCGATGACCATCCGCTGAGCGTAATGCCGTACACACCGAGCGATGAAAGCGCAAGAAGATACAACAGTCCGACGTTGACATCGGCAATCATCAGTTTAAAGTCGTGCCCAAAAAGATGGATCGTGTTCCCGAACGGAATCACCGCAAACGTTGACAGCGCGACGATCAAAGAAATAAGCGGCGCAAGACTATGAACAAATTTATTCGCCGCCGTGGGAACGATATCTTCCTTGAAGAAAAGTTTCACAATATCTGCAACAGGCTGAAGCAATCCCATCGGTCCGACACGATTCGGTCCCACGCGATTTTGAATAAACGCGCTGACCCGGCGCTCGGCATAGACAAGATAGGCAACCGTTGTCAGATTGATTAAGAGAACAAGAGCAATTTTAATAAGCGGTTCTATGATATTCATTCCAGTCTTTCTCGATGAAAGAAAACGTTTATGCGTGAACGCTCGCCGCCGTTTTTGCTTTCAACGGTGTGCCCTTCGTTCCGACTTTGAGATACGAGAGCCCCCGGAAACTTTCTACGCGTTGTGCAATTTCATTAAATACTTCATCGGCAGTGTTGTACTTGAATTTCGTTCCCATCAATGCGGCAATGCTCGCAACAATTTTCCACGACGAGCGGGCATCGCGCCGGGGACCTTTCCCCCATTTGTCATTATGCGAGGCAAATTTGTCCCAACGGCTCATTTCAAATCCATCCATCGCCCGGTCAAGTTCCAGTGTCGTCACCGCCGGACGAACACGCTGAACACGTTGTTCGAAGTTGACCATCGTTCCGTTCTTCTCCGCATACGTTGCAGCGGCAAACACAATATCAGCATAGCGAAGCGTCGCGCTATCGTTCGCCGCGTGAACAACAAAAAATTCAAGCTTCGAAAGTGCTTCAGCAACACCCGGCAATGCCGCGAGATCATCTTCCAAAGCGTACAACGCCTTAATTTTCCCTTCACGGATTCCTTCGATGATCGCGTTGAAACTCATTCCGTTGTCGCCGGGAACAACGCCGACTTCTGCCGCACCCGTCGAATTCGGAGACTTATCGGCGCGAATGAGAATGGCGTCTTCATCGCCTTCGTGACTATGACGCGCAAAATCAATATTCTTCGTCCCTAATACTTCTTTCGCAAAGCGCTGGAAGACATAATTATCTTCATTCGTTGCAAACGGAGAACCGAGTGCTGCAATTTCAGATTTCTTGAACGACTTTAATTCCGACGCTACGCGTGCAATAGCTTCGTCCCAGCCAACCTCAACCAGCACACCGTCTTTTCTGATCATCGGCGCTTTGATGCGATTTTCTGCATTGACAAACTTGAACGTATCAAGCCTGCCGTGATCGCACATCCAACTGCTGTTCACGTCATCATTGCGGCGTGGAGTGAGACGCAGGATTTCGTTGTTGCGAACGCCGACTTCAATATTGCAGCCGCGTGCACATCCCTGACAGATCGTATCAGTGAACGACATTTCCCACACGCGCGCTTTGAAACGAAAATCTGCGTTCGTCAATGCGCCGACGGGACAAATATCGACAACGTTCATCGAATACGGGTTATCAAGCTTCTCACCGGGAAACGTTGTCAGTTCGGTATGATCGCCGCGCTGAATGAACTGAAGCTGATGTACGCCGGCAATTTCGTCGCAAAACCGAATACAGCGCGAACAGAGAATGCACCGCTCCGCGTCGAACATCACATGCGGTCCAATCTGAATGCGTTTCGGCTTATGAACTTTGTCCTCGTCGAATCTGCTGTAGCCCGTACTGTATTTGTAGGTGTAATCCTGAAGCTTGCACTCTCCCGCCTCATCGCAAATCGGGCAATCGAGAGGATGATTGATGAGAAAAAATTCCATCACCGCATTGCGGGCATGCACGACGCGATCATTTTTCGTGTGCACCACCATCCCCTCGGCAACTTGCGTTGAACACGCAATTGCCAGCTTCGGCATTTTTTCAATTTCAACGAGGCACATGCGGCAATTACCGGAAACGGAAAGCTTCGGGTGCCAGCAAAAGTGCGGAATTTTTATTCCATGTTCTCTTGCCGCTTCAATGATTGTCCGCTTGCTATCGGCTTCAATCTGGGTACCGTCTATCGTAACTTTTACACTTGGCATAAACTTTCAGTCACTTTCAGCCCAATTTCAATTTGTTCATTCTAATAGTCAATCCGCCGCCGCGGGTTACCTTTACAACGAAAATTCTGCGTTCACTGTTCACTTATCGCAGTGCTTCTTCAACAGAGGTTAACTTGTACCCGAACGCATCGGCAACGCCCTTGTAAGTAATATATCCGTCAACCATGTTCAAGCCAAGTTTGATTTCATTGTTTGTTTGAACGGCTTTCTCCCAGCCTTTGTTGGCGATCTCAACTGCATACGGAAGCGTCGCGTTCGTCAGGGCGACGGTCGAAGTAAACGGAACGGCTCCCGGCATATTTGCAACGCAATAATGGACAACGCCGTCAACAACAAATGTCGGATTTTCGTGTGTCGTCGGTTTGCAGGTTTCGATGCATCCGCCCTGGTCAACCGCAACATCAACCACAACGCTTCCCGGCTTCATGTGCTTCAGCATTTCTTTCGTCACCAGCTTCGGCGCTTTCGCTCCCGGAATCAACACTGCGCCGATCACCAAATCGGCACGGTACACTGCTTTTTGAACGTTATAATGATTCGACATCATCGTCACAACATTTTTCGGCATAATGTCATCAAGATGACGCAGACGATACAGGTTATTATCAAGAATTGTGACGCGCGCGCCGAGACCCGCTGCAATTTTTGCCGCGTTCGTACCGACAACGCCGCCGCCTAACACAACAACATCTGCCGGCTCTGTTCCGGGAACTCCGCCGAGAAGTATTCCGCGCCCGCCCATTGTTTTCTCCAAATACTTTGCGCCTTCCTGAGGCGCCATGCGTCCGGCAACTTCGCTCATCGGAATCAACAACGGAAGCGAGCCGTCGGTTTTCTGCACCGTTTCGTACGCAATGCAGACGGCTTTCGTCTTCATCATCGCAAGCGTCAGCTCTTTGCTTGCGGCAAAATGAAAGTACGTGAACAGAATCTGCCCTTCGTGGATATGAGAATATTCCGGCTTGATCGGTTCTTTCACTTTAACGATCATGTCTGCTTTGTGGTACACTTCCTTAGCAGTCTTTACAATCCTTGCACCCGCTTTCAGATACGCATCGTCATCAAAGCCGCTGCCAAACCCGGCTTTTGTTTCAACAAGCACTGTGTGCCCGAATGATTTTAGTGTCTGCACGCCAACCGGCAGCAGTCCGACACGGTTTTCATTTGTCTTTATTTCTTTTGGAACGCCGATAATCATGATAGTCTCGTAGTTTTTTTCGATGAAATGTTAATTAGGTACTTCTGGTGAAAAAATAATTGTAGAAAATTGCTCTTCGCGGAATAACAGCGCCGCAACTTCCGATACTTCATCAGCAGTTACGGAATCAATGTGCCGCGCGATGGCATCAAGCTCCGTGAATTCTCCGAAATACAATTCGCCACTCCCGAGCCGCATCATTCGATTCGATGTGCTTTCCAGTCCGAGAAGCATACTTCCTTTCAGTTGCTCTTTCGTGCGTTTCAGCTCTGCCGTTGAAATCGGCTTTTGTTTCAGTTTTGAGAACTCCGCCCGCACTAAATCAAGGCAATGCGCAATATGTTTTTTATCCGTTCCGACATACACACCGAACGAACCGGTATTGCTCAAAAGATTAAGAAATGAATAAACGGAATAGGCGTATCCGTACTTCTCACGGATATTTTGAAACAAACGCGAGCTCATCCCATCGCCTAACAATGTGTTCAACACCAGCGACGGATAGCGGTGCTTGCTGTGGATACTGAATGCTACTGTTCCGCTGCACACATGCGCTTGCTGAATCGGTTTCGGAACTTCGACCATTTTCCCTTTTCCATGCCCGCGTACAGACTGAACGCGGGACGTAGACATCTGTCGATTCGAAACGCGGCGCGGCAGCACGAAATATTTTTCAATAAGGCTCACTAACTTCTCGTGCGCAACATTTCCTGCCGCCGCAATCACAATGCGGTCGTTCGCGTAATGCGTTTTCACATGGCGGAATAAATCTTCGCGCGTAAATGATGAAACATTTTTCGCTGTTCCGATCACCGGATATTTCAGCGGGCTCGGCGCGTAAATGTTCTCTTCAAACACGTCGTGAATCAAATCATCCGGGTCATCTTCAACATTTTTGATTTCTTCCAACACCACCTGTTTTTCTTTTTCAATTTCCTTTTCGGGAAACAAGGGATATTGCACAAGATCGGAGAGCACATCAACGGCTTTTTCCACATGTGCGTCGAGCACACGGGCATAAAAACATGTATGTTCCTTCGTTGTAAAGGCATTCATGTATCCGCCAACTGCTTCAAGACTGCGCGCGATTGACTGCATGGAGCGGTGTTCCGTTCCCTTAAAAACCATGTGCTCCAAAAAATGGGAAATGCCGTTGGTGGTATCGTTCTCGTTGCGGGAGCCGGTGTCAATCCACACGCCGATTGTAACAGATTTTACGTGGGAAATCTCTTCGCTGACGACTCTAATACTGTTAGGAAGCGTTGTTTTTTGGTAGGTAGAAACTGGCACTTTCGGTACCGCAATTGATATGTTCCGTGGTGGAGAAGTTCGAGCTCTGTGGGACATTTACTGTGAATTCTGTATTCAATTTTATTCAAAAACTTCAATAATATAACGCGAAATGGCAAGAGAGTCAAGAAATGGGAGATATCAACGGTTCCACCTGTTATGAATTACAAACGCAGGAATTTCTTCATCACACACCGTTCGGCATGTGCGGTTGATTAGGAACGATATGCTTTTGCGCCGGCATCGTCCGGTGTTTCTTTTTGATAATATTTTGCCCAGCCGTTGTTCAACGAAAAGACTATTCGTTTCCCCAAAAATCTTTCCATCCATAACGGTATGAAAAAATGTCTGTCTGCGCGGAAGTACTCATAATAATGATGATCGGTGCAGCCTTTGTCATCGTAGGCGTGGCGGGCAGCAAAATCGCCGCAAAAAGTTGCCCATGG
>JAJYOI010000006.1 GCA_021796275.1 Bacteroidota bacterium | reverse complement strand
AATTTGTTTTGAAGAAGTCGCTTGATCTCCATCTTCAACCGATTGTCGTCATCAATAAAATTGACCGCAAGGATGCGCGCGCCCACGAAGTGCTTGATGAAGTATTTGAGCTGTTCCTTTCCCTTGGCGCGACCAATAAGCAGCTTGATTTCCCAACGCTGTATGCAATCGCGAAACAGGGAATTGCGAAAAAAGAATTGGAAGATACAAGCACGAATCTTGAGCCGTTATTTGAAGCGATCATCAATAAAGTACCGGCGCCGGAAGGAAATCTCGACGAGCCATTCAAGCTTCTCGTGACAACAATTGATTACAACGATTATCTCGGCAGGCTTGGCATCGGAAAAATTTATCACGGCAAAATGGACCGCGGTTCGCAGATGAAAGTTATTCACCGCGATGGTACGGTGGAAGATGCGCGTGTGACAAAAATTTATACGTTTGAAGGATTGAAACGCATCGAAACCGACGAAGCGACTGTCGGCGACATCATCGCGCTTGCCGGAATGGAAGACGTTGACATCGGCGAGACGATTGCCGATGCGCGCGATCCTCAGCCGTTGTTGTTTGTTTCCATTGAAGAACCGACGATCTCAATGAATTTTGTCGTCAACAATTCCCCATTTGCCGGGCAGGAAGGGAAATATGTCACGACGCGGAATTTAGGCGAGCGGCTTACACGTGAACTGCGTTCGAATGTCAGCCTGCGCGTGGAACTGACCGATTCGCCCGATATTTTCCGCGTCAGCGGACGCGGCGAGCTGCATCTTTCCGTGCTGATCGAAAACATGCGCCGCGAAGGATACGAATTGCAGGTTTCGCGTCCCGAAGTCATCTACAAAAAAATTGACGACGTGATGTGCGAACCGATTGAACACGTCATCATTGATGTGCCGGACGAATACACCGGCGTGGTGATTGAAAATCTTGGCAAGCGCAAAGGCGAAATGAGAAACATGATCTCTTCGAACGGCAACACGCGGCTGGAATTTTATGTCCCGTCGCGCGGGCTGATCGGTTTCCGCGGCGAGTTTATGACGCAAACAAAAGGGACAGGAATTCTTCATCATAATTTTCACGGCTATGAGCCGTACAAAGGCGACTTGCAGCACCGCACGCGCGGCGCGCTGGTGGCGATGGAAGACGGTGAAGCCGTCGCATACGGTATGTGGAAACTGCAGGAACGCTCGACGTTTTTCATTGAACCGGGCACGCGCGTGTACACCGGCATGGTGGTCGGCGAAAATTCGCGCGAGCATGATATGACGGTCAACGTCTGCAAATCGAAACAGCTGACGAACATGCGGGCATCAGGCTCCGATGAAGCGGTGCGCCTCGAACCGCCACATCTTCTCACGCTTGAACAGGCGATTGAATGGATCGGCGACGACGAGTATGTTGAAGTGACGCCGAAATCCATTCGACTTCGGAAAAAAATTCTCGGTGCGAATGAACGCAATCGCGCTTCGAAGAAGAAAATAGAAGCGAGCGAGTAAATCGAGATGCGTAAGTTTATCGCTCCGGATTATTGGATGATTGGATTTATGGATTGATGAAACCCATGTGGTTCCAGTAATCCATAAATCCATCAATCCTAATTGAAAAGTGCTCTGATGTTCTTCTAACGCCATGCTTACCATTCCTCAACGATCTTTTGGAAACACGGGACTGACCGTTTCTGCACTCGGGCTTGGCGGAGGGGAAATCGGCGGGAACGATTTGAGCGACACTGAAGCTGAAACGTTTCTCAACACGGCAGTTGACGAAGGAATTACGCTCATCGATACCGCCCGTGCGTACGGCCGTTCTGAAGAACGTATCGGATCCGCCTTCGGCAAACTCTCGCACCGCAGGAATGAAATTGTTCTTTCCACGAAAGTTGGTTATGGAATTCCCGGTCATCAAGATTGGACATCGTCATGCATCACCGCCGGCGTTGAGGAAGCGCTGCGTTTGTTGAGGACAGATCACATTGACATCGTTCATCTTCATTCATGTCCGAAAGAAACATTGCAGCCCCAAGGGGGTTTTCAACACGGAGAAGTTATTGAAGCGCTTTTGCGATGCGTTGAAGCAGGAAAAGTTCGCGTCGCGGCGTATTCCGGGGAGAACGATGCGCTTGATGAAGCCGTTGCGTCGGGCAAATTCGGAAGCATTCAATGCTCGGTTAATTTCTGCGATCAGCGCGGACTTGACGGAGCGGTGAAGCGCGCACACGAAAAAGGATTCGGCGTGATTGCAAAACGGCCGGCGGCAAATGCGCCGTGGAGATTTTCCGAACAGCCGCGAGGGCATTATTGTGAACAGTACTGGCTTCGATGGAAAGCAATGAACATTGACACGCCGGGAATTAGTTGGCATGAACTCGCACTTCGGTTTGCAGCGTTTGCTCCGGGCGTTCACTCTGCTATCGTCGGCACGAACAGCATCGAACATCTCCGCCAAAATATTGCGCTGGTCAATAACGGTCCGCTTCCTGGCGATCTTATAGGAAATCTTCGGTCTTCATTCCAACAGCACGACAAAGGATGGGTCGGCTTGGTGTGAAGTTGAAAAACCAAGCCAAAGGCATGGACGATTCAGGTTTCAGAGAACTTGGAAAAATTCAAAAAATTACAACTCACGCAACGCCGCTAAGAAAGTTAAAGAGTCATGTTACGCAAAAAGATTGTTTTAAAAATTAAAACCAGGGTAACGTCATTCCCGCGAAGGCGGGAATCCAAGTATGGATGGTACGCTAAAGCGTACCATGACGAACTTACCTTTTTAGGCGGATTTTTCTCATGAGTAACGTGAATTAAAGAGAATTCTTTGCGTTTTAGCAAGAGATAATTTTACGATGAAAGATTTTTCAGGAATACTCGAAATTGATGAACGAAGCCACGCCGGTTTTGTGCGCGATCTTTCGCACGGATTGTTCCGCAAGCCCGGCGATACGCGCATCGCTCCGCACATCATAGCGCTGTATAAATTGCGCGACGGCGTTTTCATAGAAGGAACTGCAGTTGAAGGGAAAAACGAAAGCTCCGATGTGAAAATTGTCGCTCATATCAACGGGCTTACGCCTGATGAATGGAAAGCGGTAAAAGATTTTTCCCGCCACGCTGTCATCTCGCCGAATGAATGGATTAAACTAGAAAGTCCGCAGAGCAATCGTTCGATGCGCGTCGTTGATTTGTTTTGCCCCGTCGGCAAAGGACAGCGCGCGCTGATTGTTTCTCCGCCGAAAGCGGGCAAAACGATGTTGATGCAGCAGCTTGCACACGCCGTCAGCGCGAATCATCCGGAGATCGTTGTGCTTGTGCTGCTGGTGGATGAACGTCCGGAAGAAGTGACGGATATGCGGCGCTCGATCAACGGAGAAGTTTTTGCAAGCTCGAGCGACAGTGAGCGCGGCAGTCAGGTGCGGCTTGCGCAGCTTGTGCTTGAATATGCGAAGCGGAAAGTCGAAACGGGAAAGGATGTTGTGTTGCTGCTCGATTCGCTGACGCGGCTCGGACGCGCGTTCAATATTCATCAGAAAAGCAGCGGGCGCACAATGTCCGGCGGCGTTGACATCCGCGCGCTCGAAATTCCGAAACGGATTTTCGGCGCGGCGCGGAAATGCGAGCACAGCGGTTCGCTCACCATTGTTGCGACGGCATTGATCGAAACGAATTCGCGCATGGATGAATTGATCTTTCAGGAATTCAAAGGGACCGGAAATATGGAACTTGTGCTCTCGCGCGATCTTGCCAACGAGCGCATCTTTCCGGCCATTGATTTGAATGCATCCGGCACACGGCGCGAAGAGTTACTGTTCGGTTCGATGACGCCGGCGTACCAGAATCTGCGCCGCTCGCTGTCGAGAAAATCTCCGCGCGACGCAATGGTTGCCGCGATGAAGCTGCTGGAACAATATCCGACAAACGAAAAATTGCTGCAAAAATTTTCTTCGTGAAAGAGTTATCTGCAAAGTTACAGCAACAACGTTCAGCAGGATCTTAATATAACTTGAGTTTCACATGAACCTCCAAACCGAAATTCTCAAAGAACACTCAAAACCGCACACGCAGAGAATTGCGCGATGGATCGGGGGCGATAAAAACCGTTTCGCGCAGTTGATGGAATTATTTCTCCACGGCGAGTACCGCGTTACACAACGCGCCGCGTGGATTGTCAGTCATTGTGCAGATATGCATCCGGCGCTCATAGCACCGTGGCTGGCGCCAATGATCAAAAAAATGAAAGAACCGGGTGTTCACGATGCGGTGCCGAGAAACGTGCTTCGCATTCTTGAAGGCATTGAAATCCCTGAAAAACTGCTCGGCGTTGTTACAACGCTCTGCTTCGATTATCTTTCATCGGGTGAAAGTCCGATTGCCGTGAAAGCAAACGCAATGACTATTCTTCAGAGAATTTCAGAACGTGAACCAGATTTGAAGAATGAGCTTCACGCAATTATCGGGCAGATGCTTCCCTATATGGGGCCGGCGTTAAAAGTGCGAAGCCGTGAAGTGATGTCAGCCAAGGGCTGATCAACTTCTGGCTGAAAAGAATCGGAAAGTGAGTGTGCCCAAAATGAATTGTAGTCAATAGTTATTGACATTGACTATTGAACTTCTCATTCTATAGTTTTCCGCCGGCAAGACTAAAAAGCAAAAATGTCAGCACAATCAAGGTGACGACGACGTAGAGATGATCTTTCTCTTCGAGGAATGCGAAGATTGAGAATGCCACGCGGGCGATGGGGGTGAGAATAAGCAATAACAATCCGAGTTGAATGATTCCGGTGCTGCGCAATGAAATTGCTTCGGAAATAACCCCACCGACGGTGCGCAACGGCGACGGCTCGCTGTTGAAGAAATGATAGTTGGGTTTCTCAATGCCGTGGTTGATGAGAAAAAAGACACCACCGAGAAATGCCACCGTAGCGGCAATGATGACGCCCATCCTCAGTAAATTACCAATGATGACTTCGACACGCTGATCCGTCCATGAAGTTTTCTGTGTCATCTCATATTCTCCCGGATAGTCCGTTGTAAATCATTTCAATCCCCATCACGAGAATAACAATACCGAAAACAATACGCAAAGCTTTTACCTGTGCGACCATCAGCACTCGCGCGCCGAGCAGCGACCCCGCAAGAACGCCTAACATCACCGGCATGGCAAGGCCCGGATCAATGTAGCCGCGGTTGAGATAGACACCGGCGCTTGCCGCCGCCGTTACGCCGATCATAAAATTACTTGTGGTGGTAGAAACTTTGAACGGCAAACGCATCGCATGGTCCATCGCCAGTACTTTCACTGCGCCGGAGCCGATACCCAGCAAACCGGAAAGCACGCCAGCAAGTCCCATTAACCCGAAACCCGTGCCGACATTGTGCACGGTGTACTGTTTCATTCCCTCTGATGTTGGATACGAGCTGTTCATCCGCAGGCGGACTGCCAGCGGATCGGGTTGAATATCGTTGGAGTGATCTTCTTTCGGCTTGCTCGAAAGATATGCCGAGTAGATCAGCACGAGGCCGAAAATAACCGCGATGACTTGCGTTGAAAGGACTCCGGCAAGAAATGCGCCGCCAAGAGCGCCGAGCGTCGTGGCGATTTCGAGAAACATCCCGATGCGGATATTCGAGTATCCTTCTTTCACGTACGCCGCAGCGGCACCGGATGATGTTGCAATGACGGCAATCAGCGAAGCGCCGATGGCGTACCGCAGATCGACGCCGAGCGCAAGAGTGAGCAGCGGAACAATGACGACGCCTCCGCCGAGGCCGGTAAGCGCTCCAAGCAATCCGGCGACAAATGAACCGCCGCCGATTATAAGTGTGAGTTCAAGATAATTCATGGGGCTCTGCAATTATAAGGAAGCTTCTATGTGTATTAGAGAAACGAAGCAAGATAGTCTTGAGTATAATATGCGGAGAAAAAAAATCGTTTGCCATAAAAAATCCGCCTGCTTCGTCGTTAGCGGAGAAACATAAAGGAGGATTGAGCGTAATTATTTTCGATGTGCGAGTTTTTCTTCACCGCGGAACAAATCATTGACAGTGACAAAGGTAAATCCCCGCGCGCGCAAACGGGCAATGATTTCCGGTAAAGCTTCAGCGGTATGCCAGCCTCGCCGGTTAATATGCATGACAATGATTGAGCCGTTGCGCGCCATTTTTGTAACGTAATTGATGAGCACATCTTTTGTAAAATGCGGATCGGGATCGCCCGAAGCAAGACTGTATTCCACAGTTGTCAAACCAAGGCTCGCGGCAATTTTTTCGACTCGTTCATTGTATTCGCCATATGGCGGACGATACAGCGTCGGTTGACGACCAATAAGCGTGTACATTGCTTCCTGCGTGCGGTGCAATTCGTTCCTGATCTGTTCGTCGGAAAGTTTTGTGAGATGGGGATGAAAAAATGTGTGATTTTCCAGTTCGATGAACGGAAGGGACGAAAGATATTTTGTCTGCGCCGGTTCGTCTTCCATCCATTTCCCGCCGAGAAAAATTGTTGCCGGCGTCTGTGTTTCTACCAGCACTTTGGTAATGCGTTCGTCATAATGGCTCGGCGCATGCGTCGAACAGGCATCGAAGGTCAGCGCAATTTTTTTTTCAGAAAGATTGCCGTGAGAAACGACATGCGGCCGAACAGGAGGGAGTGCAGGTGTTGGCTTGAAGCGGTACATAAACGGAGCGGACGGCAGCAAATCGTTCCCACCAGATAAGAACGCGTTCTTATCTGATTTGACCACAGGGATGGTTTTTCCGATGTGCCGCCGGCCATTCTCCGCTCTCCCGGCTGTTATTATTAATGGAAGCACGAGCGCACACGCGAACAGTCCTCGCCTCGTTATAGTATGCCATCTTCTCACGTTCGGCATGTGGCCGTGCCTCCATTGACAACAACAGTGTGGGACATATATTATTTATTCAATTGAATTGCAACAAAGAAAGTGTTTTGTCCTCGGCGCACAAGAAGCGCGGCGACGTCGCCCTTCTTCAAATCTTTGACGATAGTTTCGAACTCGCCGACATTGTTCACATCTTTTTGGTTGACCTGCTTGATGAGATCATTTTTTTGCAAGCCGGCATCTTCTGCCGGGCTTCCGGCTTTGACATCCGTAATAACAACGCCGTGGTCGCCTTTATAACCGAGTTGTTGTGCGAGATCATCGGTCAAATTCTGGATCGTTAATCCGAGATCTTTGCTTGTTGATTGCTCAGGGGAGCTGCTTGCGGCGATGCCGAGATTTTTCGGGCGCTCGCCAAGCGTTACGGTAAGAGTCGTTTCTTTGCCGTTTCGGATGACGGTAAGTTTTGTATCGGTTCCCGGTTCGGTTGCCGCGACGAGATTGCGCAGCGTCAGGCTGTTGTCAATTTTTGTTCCGTCGAATGCCGTGATGATGTCGCCCCGCTTCACGCCCGCTTTCTCTGCCGGCGTTCCGGGAGTCACATCGCCGACAAGCGCGCCTTCGGTGGTTTTCAATTTCAATGCCTTGGCAAGGTTATCGTCAATATCCTGCAGTGCAATGCCGAGGTAGCCGCGAGTGACTTTGCCGTTCTTTACCAATTCTTTCATAATGGATTTTGCCATGTTGATCGGAATGGCAAATCCGACGCCGGCGTTATTGCCCGTGTTGCTTGCAATCGCAGTGTTGATACCGACAACATTGCCGTCGAGGTCAGCAAGCGCCCCGCCGCTGTTTCCCGGATTGATGGATGCATCGGTTTGGATGAAATCTTCGTAGGTAGTGATGCCGACCGACGAGCGCCCTTTCGCGCTGATGATTCCTGCGGTAACAGTGTGCATTAAGCCGAACGGATTTCCGACAGCGATCACCCACTGGCCGACGCGCACGCTGTCCGAATTTGCCAGCGTTGCAACCGGCAGATCGTTCGCATCAATTTTGATCACGGCAATATCGCTTTGCGGATCGGTGCCGATGACTTTTGCAGTGTACTTCTTTTTGTTTTCCAACGTTACGGTTAATTTGTCGGCATGCTCAACGACGTGGTTGTTGGTGAGAATGTATCCGTCTTTCGAGATGATGACGCCGGAGCCGAGAGCGTGGACCGTTTGCTTTTGTTCGTGCGGCATATTGAAGAAATGTTTAAAGAAATCGTTGCCGAACATTCCGCCGAACGGATCCTGTCCTGCAAACGGATTTTCAACTTTGGTGACCTGTTCGCTGAAAATTGTCACGACCGACTTATTCACCTTTGCTGAAGCTTCCTCGAATGCTGAACTAAATTGATCAAGAAGTGCGCGGCTTTGATGCGTTCCCATCGTGAACTGCACATCGCGGTGCGGCGACGATCCCATCGCGGCAACAAATGCAATACCGGCGAAGAATCCGGTGGCAAGCAGCAGTGCCCGCCACGTGGTGTTGATGCGAATCTTTTTCATCGTTGTTACTCCTTTCATATCGTCGTCGTTGATAACCAGAAGTTTATAGAAGCTCTTCCGTGTTCATAAAATAAGAAAGCGGATAGCGAGCAGAAGAAGCACGGCAACGCCTAGAATAATGGCAATGCTGATTATTGTATCCTTGCCAACGAGAGAGACTTTCTCTCCGTCGTCTTTTTTTTCCGAATGGATGTGTTCGTTTTTCATACCTTCTCCGCATCAGTGATGCTTTCCTTCATACCAAAGATACGGATGCACTATGAACTCATCATAAACGCAGAATGACAAAACGTTCATCTTCATAGATGCCGGGAAAAAAGAGAAAGGGAATGAATGTTACTTTGAGGAATGAGAGCGAAGAAGAGGCAGCGTCACGGTAAAGGTGCTCCCTTTTCCGACACTGCTTTGAACAGCGATTGCCCCGTTATGAGATTCCACAATCCATTTTGCGATGGAAAGTCCAAGCCCGCTGCCGCCGCTCACGCGCGACCGTGCCTGATCAACGCGGTAGAAACGCTGAAAGATTTTCGGCAGGCTTTCTTCCGGAATTCCGATGCCGGTGTCTTGGATGGCGACCGCGACGGTGCTTGTCGTGCACGAGCACGCAATCCGAATTGTTCCACCCGGCTCTGTATAGTGCACTGCGTTCATGATCAGCGCGCGGAAGAGCTGCCGTAATCGTGAACGGTCGCCAAGAACGGTCGCAGACTGATTCCCCGTCAGTTCCACCGCAATATTTTTCTTCAACGAGAGAATAACGGTATCTTCGTATAACTCCTGGATCAGTTCGTCAATTCGGATTTCGTCGTGCGCGATGGTAAGCTGTCCGGCATCGGCTTTTGCAAGCGTGAGCAGATCGTCAACAATGCGCGACATGCGGACGGTTTCTTCGAGATATGTTGTCGCAAGGTCTTCCGCTTCCTGCGGCGCAAGCGATTTATTCAACGCCAGCTCCGATTCGCCCTTGAGAATGGTGAGCGGTGTTTTCAATTCGTGCGCAACATTCATTGAAAACTGTTTCATCTCTTCGAACGAGGCTTGCAAGCGCGCAATCATACCGTTCATCGTATGAATGAGCGTTCCCAATTCGTCGTCCACGTCGCGCGCCGGAATCCGCTCGCTCAGGTTCTGCGCCGTAATCCTGTTCGCCATCGTGGAAATTGTGCTGATCGGCCTCAGGATCATTCCAGACATCAGCCAGCCGGCAGAAAATGCGACGAACAAAACGACAGGCACAATAACGCCGAAGATCGCCAGCAAATGCGACATGACGCTGTGTGTCGGATCTTCGGAATACGCGACTTGAATGATCAACGGCCCGACACGCCGCGCCGCGACGCGCAATGATCCGTTCGCTGAATTCTGCAATGATTGCAGAAGCGTTTTGTCTGAAGGGATGTTCGTTTCGAGGAGAAATTGCTGTCCGTTGGTGCCGGATTTGTACAGAATCGTTCCTTCGGTTGACGTCAGCAGCACGATGTAATTTTGCGGCGCTGTGTTGAAGTGTTCGATAATGCGCTGCTCTGCGTCCTGCGACAGCGAGGGAACAACGTCCGACGGAATCATTCCTTCGCTGTTCACCTGAATGAGACGATAAATCCAATCCACCTCTTCAACAAGATTCTGTTCGAGTTCTTTGTCAAGCTGATGTTGAAGATAGAGATACACGCTTCCGCCGAACAGCGTGAAAGCGATCAGCACGATCAGTGAATACCAAAATGCAAGAACGAAGCGGACGGATCTAATTTTCTTCGAGAGTGCCATCTGCGGATTCTTTCAAAACATATCCTACACCGCGTACGGTATGAATCAGTTTTGACGTGAAGTCGTCGTCAATTTTCCGGCGAAGGCGATTGATGATGACATCAACAATATTCGTTTCGCTGTCGAAGTTCATGTCCCATACATGCTCGGTGAGGATGATACGGGAGAGAACACGGCCTTTATTGCGCACAAGATATTCCAGCAGTTGAAATTCTTTGTTTGTGAGAAGAATTTCTTTCCGTTGGAGCGGGTTTTCAACTGAAGCGCGCGTTACCCTGCGACTGAGCAAATCAATCGTGAGGTCGCCGACCGCAAGCATCGATGATTGAATATCGGCCGATGAACGCCGCACAATTGCGCGGATTCGCGCCAGCACTTCTGAAAACGCGAACGGCTTTGGCAGGTAATCGTCGGCGCCCAGGTTCAATCCTTCAACACGGTCCTCGACGTCGCCCTTCGATGTCAGCATCAGCACCGGCGTTGAAATCTTTGCCTCGCGGATTTCTTTGAGAATATGAAAGCCGTCCTTTTTCGGCAGCATAACATCAAGAATGATTGCGTCGTACGGCTCTGTTAATGCAAGGCGCGAACCTTCTTCGCCGTCTGTTGCCATGTCAACAGCGTATGATTCCGCCTGAAATCCCTTTGCAAGAAACTTCCCAACTTTTTTTTCGTCTTCAACAATGAGAATGCGCATACACACCGCAAAATTATTCCTGGGATAAAGTACAAGAAGGCAAAAGAAAAGGCAATGGTCTCGTTTCAGCGGCGCAGCACGAAATCGGTTTCATACTGGTCGTAGATTGTTTTCTTCATGCCGAGCCGTTCATAGATTTGCTGCGCGCGCGTGTTGTGGCGTTCAACATACAAGCGCAAACCGCAAACATCGCCGCGCTTTTTTGCTTCGCGCTCGATGTGCCGGAACAATTCGGTGAAGACTCCGCTCTTGCGGAATTCCGGATGAACATACACGCTTTGAATCCACCAGAATGTTCCGTTGCGCCAATCGCTCCATTCATACGTGACCATTGTTTGGCCAACAACACGGCCGCCGTCTTCTGCGAGAACGTAAAACCCTTTTGACGGATCGGAAAGCAGCGCTTCAACGCCGGCGGCAAGCTGTTCGCGGTTGAGTTCAATGTGCTCAGTTTCCCGTCCGATTGCCGCATTGAAATCCGCGATAATAATTTTATCGGGAATTTGTGCTGGGCGAATTGTGATGTTCATAATGTTTTTCTCTCCCAACCTTGTCAAGATTTCATGGCAAACAAATTTTTCCCAACACTGCCGGATGCGAAGCTCCGGTCACCGCGGGAATGTTTGAGGGGTTACCGGCAATTGTTTCGTTGGCAAGAAGCGCAAAGCAGATCGCTTCTTTTGCATCGGAAGAAATGCCGAGCGCGCCGCTTGTCATGACGTGTGCCGGTGCGAAATAGCGCTTCAGCGCTTCCATCATGAATGCATTATGCGCTCCTCCTCCGCTGACGATTAACTCATCAATGGAAAATTTCTTGTGAAGAAAACGCATGTATTGTTGGTACACCGACAACGGCGTAAATTCCGTCACCGTTGCAATGATGTCCCGTGTGCGTGCGCCACGGGAATTTTTCAGGATTTTTTCGATAAATTTTTCGCCGAACAGTTCGCGTCCTGTTGACTTCGGCGGTTTCACCGCAAAGTACGGGTCGCGGAACATTGCAGTAATAAGCTCCGGCAAAATTTCCCCTCTGAGCGCGATGCCGCCGCCGCGGTCAAACTCTTTGTTGTACAATTTTTTCATCAGCGCATCAACAAGCATATTGCCGGGACCGGTATCGAACGCGCGCACATCGTGCACCGTGCAATTCTTCGGAAGGACGGTGATGTTAGCAATACCACCGATGTTCAAAAGCGCACGATGTTTCGCCGCGGAACGAAATGCCACGAAATCAAAATAGGGAACCAGCGGCGCGCCTTGTCCGCCGAGCGCCATGTCGGCAGTGCGGAAATCGCCGACGGTGACGATGCCTGTCAGTTTGGCAATTGTTGAAGGATCGCCGAGCTGCAATGTTGAGCGGACTTTTTTGCCGAAGAGCCTCTGCGGCGAAGGAAGGTGATGCACCGTTTGTCCGTGCGAACCGATGAGATCAATCTTTGAAAGAGAAAGATGTGCTTTCTTTGCAACGGCTTTGACCGCGTCGGCAAAAAATTGTGCGAGAAGAATGTTCAGCGTGGAAATCGTTTCGACGCTGCCGGAACCGGGAAGCGAATTGTGCAGGACAAATTCCCGGAATCCTTTCGGATAAGGAAATGAAGCGAACGCCCGCTGCCTGAATCGTGTTGATATTCCTGCGCCGGAGATGTCCACCAGCACAGCATCAATCGAATCCGCTGATGTACCGGACATCAAACCGACGACGAGCTTCTTTTTTTTCTTTATCAGAGGAATAAGCGGCTGCATGAGAAATTTGCGACAGAAAAACAAACAGGTGTGTTACAATTTTTACTTTTTCATTTTTAATCTTTAACTTCAGCAGTCACCATGAATACAGATACTACAATTTTGCTCGGTGCCCACATGTCTATCAGCGGCGGTGTGCACACGGCAGTTGACCGCGCAACATCAATCGGATGCACGGCACTGCAAGTATTCACGAAGAACAACAATCAGTGGCGCGCAAAGCCGCTTGACAGCAATGACATTCAAAGCTACAAAAGGAAAATTTCCGAAGCAAGGATTGCGCCGGTAGTTGCACACGATTCATATCTCATCAATCTCTGCGCCGTCAATTCCGAAATTCTAAAAAAATCCCGTGAAGCATTCATTGATGAACTCAACCGCTGTGAGCAGTTAGGAATTCAGCTTCTCAATTTTCATCCCGGTGCGCACGGCGGCGCTGGTGAAAGTGACGGCATCAAAAAAATTATCGAGAGCCTGAATATCGCACATGAAAAGACAAAAGGATTTCACACGCTCAGCGTTGTCGAAGCGACTGCAGGACAGGGAACGGCAGTCGGTTACAAATTTGAACATCTTGCAGAAATTATCCGCGGTGTTGACGAACCGCAGCGCATGGCGGTCTGCATTGACACCTGCCATATTTTTGCCGCCGGCTATAACATCGGAACCGGCGAGGGATATGAAAAAACATTTCAGGAATTTGATGAGATTGTCGGGTTGAACAGGATTGCCGCTTTCCATGTCAACGATTCGAAGAAAGGACTCGGTTCACATGTGGACCGCCACGAACACATCGGCAAAGGAATGATCGGATTGACGGGATTTGGATTGTTAATGAATGATCAGCGGTTTGCCGCTATTCCTAAAATTCTTGAAACGCCGAAGAGCGAAGACCTTCACGAAGATGTGGAAAATATGAATGTGCTGAAAGGATTGATTACCAAGTGATAAAAAAGCGGCGGCATAATGCCGCCACTGTGAGATTGATTTGAAATGTGCGGATTACTTCTTCGGCTCCAGCGCTTCTGCAACAATAATGCCGGTATCGTTCGAAAACTTTTCGAGATACTCATGCAGTGGTCCTTCAGTGATTTGCACTTTATAGCCGACATTCGGCGCGTGCATGAAGTGCAGTGTGCCGTCATCCATTCGCACGGCAATGCCCGTGTGTTTAATATCCATGCCGGGAATATTTGTTGCAATGCCGATGAGGCTTCCCGTGGGAATTTTGTCTTCGAACATGTGAAGATTTCCTTTCGGCATGAAATACATGTCGCGCGAATTAATGGCGTCTTCCTGCTTCTTGATAATTTCATAGAACTGATCGTTCGCTAATTGTTTGTACAGATCGCGGTGAGTTGTCATGAAATTGATCGGTTTTGGAATCGGTTCGAGATTTTCTTTCCCGAATAAATTTTCCGTCGCAATTTTCAGCACGCCTTTTTTCTCATTGTCGTACCAGTAATCGGTCGTGTAGTGCAATCGGCTCGTGTAGCCGTTGATGATGCCGTGGCGGTAACGAATAAACTGAAGCTGCGCCTTGTAATCGTCGAAGGTGAATTTTTTCATTTTAATGCAGCGTGCGAGTACGAGGGAATTTTCGTAGAACGAAACACAGTCCAATGCGCGCATATTGATGACAAGGTGTTCCGGTCCCGGTTCTTCGAGCACATGCGCGCCGTACTCGGTGCCGATGAAGGATTTTCCCATCGCCACAATGACCTCATTGATCGGTTTGTCCACCAACTCTTCCGAAACCGCAAGGTCAAATTTTTGCTTGCAGATTTCTTCATCTGCATCGTCACCAAGAGTGAGAAATTTTTTAATCGGAGATCCTTTCCGCATAAATGGAAGCAGCGGCACAAATGCGGAAAGCGCTGTTTTGTTAATGAAATCCCGGCGGTTCATAATTTTCCTTTCAAGAGTTTTTTCGGTTGTGTGTACTAGTCCGCCGCCTTCTGGCGGACTAGTTTTTACTTTTGTTATTTCATTTTAGAAAGGCACGTCCGTTGGCGTTGAAGCCGGCGGCGCATATTCGTCGAATGTCGGCATGGCAAGATTTTCGAATCGCGCATATTCCTTGACGAATGCAAGCTGCAAGTCGCCGGTTGGCCCGTTGCGTTGTTTGCCGACAATAATTTCAGCGATACCTTCGGTTGATTTTCCTCCTTTTTCCAGAATATTATATTTTTCCGGACGATGAACGAAGAGTACCACGTCGGCATCCTGCTCGATTGCGCCGGACTCGCGCAAGTCGGCGAGCATCGGCACTTTGTCGCCGCGCGCTTCAACAGCACGATTCAACTGTGACAGCGCAAGCACCGGAATGTTCAATTCCTTTGCGAGCGCTTTTAACGAACGCGAGATTTGTGAAATTTCCTGCTCGCGGCTCTGTGCAGATTTTGGCCCTTGCATTAACTGTAAATAATCAACGATGATCATGCCGACATTGTGCTCAACTTTCAGCCGGCGCGCTTTCGCACGAAGTTCAAGAATGCCAAGGGCGGGTGTATCGTCAATAAAAATTTTCGCCGCATGCAATTTTCCGATGCGCGTGCTGAGCTGCCTCCATTGGCCTTCCGGCAAGCGGCCCGTGCGAACGCTCTGTGCATCAACGCGCGCTTCCGCGCAAATCAAGCGAAGAACCAATTGTTGTGCAGACATTTCAAGGCTGAAAAATCCGACAGGAACTTCGTGGTCAATTGCCGCATTTCGTGCGACCGAAAGAACGAACGCGGTTTTTCCCATGCTTGGCCGCCCGGCAACAATAATAAGATCGGAAGGTTGAAATCCGCCGGTCAAATTATCAAGAGAAGAAAATCCCGAAGGAGCGCCGGTAACGCCGCTGTGTTTGCCGTGGATGCTTTCGAGCATTTCCATTGTAGTAAACACCGCGTCGCCCATGGCAACGAAACTTTTCTTCAGCCGCTTCTCCGAAATCTGGAAAATTTTTTGCTCGGCTTCATCCAATAAATCGAGCGCATCTTCGGCATCGTTGTACGCGCGGCTGCTTACTTCAGTGCTTGCAGTGATAAGTCCGCGCAGAAGAGCTTTTTCGAGAATGATCTTTGCATGGTATTCCACATTGGCAGCAGACGCTACGCGCATTGTGAGCTCGGAAATGTACACCGGTCCGCCGACCTGATCGAGCTTTCCACGGCGGCGAAGCTCTTCAACAAGCGTGATGGAATCAACGGCTTCATTGCGTTCGAACAGTGCTATCATTCCCTGAAAAATTTCCTGATGCGCGGGTTTATAAAATGCGGTATCGTCCAGAATTTCCACCGTTTTGGAAATCGCTTCTTTTTCCAACAGCATTGCGCCAAGCACTGCCATTTCAATATCCACCGCCTGCGGTGGAACGCGGCCTTCGCCTGTTGCTATAAAATTACCGTTTGTATTTCGTGATGTTTCTGCCATACGCAACTCAGATTTTAAAAGACCCGGATCGTAGAAAAACTTCGTACGGCGGTCTGACGCACCCAGCGCAGCGGCTGTACGGTTGACCGGTACAATGTTTTCACAAGATTGACAAAAAAGCGCCGCACATATTCCGTCGACAGATTTGTTAGTTGCAAATCGAGACGCAATGAAATGCCAAGAAGTCTGATGATCGACAGGTGCTGTTGTTCCAAAATAAGAACATCCCCCATTTCCATCAAGAGAAGATTTCTTTTTGGCCGCGTGAATTGCGCCCATGAGAATTTTGCAGGAAGCATTCCCGCAGATTTCATTCTCTTCTCCAGCGATGTGCCGGGATAGACGCGCAGCCCGACCGAATTTGCAAACACATTAATTTCTTTTCTGTGCTTCTTCACGTATGTCATGTCATTCTTGCATTCTTCATATGTTTCGCCGAGATGTCCGTAGATAAAGAACAATTTGGTTCGTATTCCCAATTCCCGGCACCAGCGCAGAACATTTTCCACTTGGGGCACAGTGATTTTTTTGGCGATGCTCTTCAGCAATCGTTCGTTCGACGTTTCCATTCCGATATCCACATAGAAGCAGCCGGCATCTTTCATAATGGCGAGTAATTCGCGGTCAACGGTATCGGCGCGAACTTCGCATTCCCACAAAAGATTGTATGGCTTGATCATTGCACAGAATTCAAGCACATGTTCGCGGTTCGCGGTAAAGGTGCTGTCAAAAATTTTAAGTGCGCGTATCGGCTTTCTGGAAAGTACATATTCCAATTCTTCCTGAACAAGCTTCATACTCCTCAGCCGGACGCCGCCGGGAAACATCCGCGATGCGGAACAAAAGGTGCACATCACAGGGCAGCCGCGCGACGTCATCAGGAAATCTGCGTCAAGTCCTAAAAAATCAATTGACATCTTGTAATCATTTTCGAACAAATGGCGTGCGGGCATTGGCAGAGCATCCAAATCATCAATGCGTTCCGGCGCATTACTGATTATTGTTTCGTCGCTGCGAAATGCGAGACCGTTGAGAGTCGTAAGGTCGAGGTTGGTATTGCGGACGAACTTGTGGCATAATGAAAGGAACGTGTATTCGCCTTCACCTTGAACAACATAGTCAATAGATGAAACATGGCGCAGAGTATCTTCCGCAGTAAACGTTGCGTGAACACCGCCGTACACAACAGGGACTTCAGGCAATACATTTTTCGCCGCGTTCGCAATGCGAAAGCTTTCTTTTCTGGTCGGAGTTGTTCCGCCAATGCCGATGATTTTTGGATTCCACCGCAGAAGGTCGTGCTGAAAATCGTTTTTGTAAAATTGGAAATCAAGAATTTTAACACGATAGTCATGTTGTTCCGCCACTGCAGCAATGCTGGCAAGTCCGAGGGGAAGCATTTGATCGAATAAATTGTTCCGCTCTGCCGGATAAGCAAGAACAACATCGAATTCATCGTTGGTGTGTGTGCCGTAATTGCTCATTGCGCTTTCATCTCGTCGTACATCTTTCTCAGTTTCTGCACGTCTTCCCACGTCGGTCGTTTCCAGTTCGGATTTCTCAAAAGAGCCGCCGGATGGAACGTTACCATCAACGGAATGCCGCGGTAGTCGTGAACTCTTTCACGAAGCTTTGTCAGTGAATCGGTCGTTTTCAATAATGTCTGCGCAGAAATTCTGCCGAGGCACAAAATTATTTTCGGTTTGATGATCTCAAGCTGTTTCCACAGATATGGCTCGCATTGTTCGACTTCTTCCGGCTGCGGGTCGCGGTTATTCGGCGGACGGCATTTGAGGATATTGCAGATAAATACTTCTTCGCGCTTAAAGTGAATCGCTTCAAGAATTTTGTTCAGCAGTTGGCCGGCTCTGCCGACGAACGGCTCGCCTTGCGCATCTTCGTCAGCGCCCGGTGCTTCTCCGATTAGAACGATATCGGCGTGAGGATTGCCGACGCCGAAAACAAATTTCGTGCGTGTTGCTCCCAGTGGACATTTCTGGCATTCACAAATCTGGGCATTCAAATTGTCAAGTGTTCCTGCAGACGTCCATGGTTCATTCGGATATTCCGCGCCCGATGGTTCGCTTGTCTTTTTTCCTTTTCCCGATTCTGAAGGATAAATGACGTTGCCGAAAAGATCTGTTTCCTGCATAAAGAATTTCTGAATGTTAGAAAGAACTTGGTAAACTTCTGAACTTTTCTGATCGGACATGAATGCTGAAATTTTTACCGTGCTGTCTTCTTTGATTTCGCCGCAAGTTTTTTACTGATGCGATGCAAAATTTCCGTTGCAACATCGAACTTCGGCATTTTGGGCAGCTTTTCTTTCGCTCCGTTTTTTCCGATGATCGTCACAATATTTGTGTCGCTGCCGAACGCTGCGCCTTCATTCCGTGTGCTGTTGAGAACAATATAGTCGAGATTTTTTGAGCGAAGTTTCTCCATAGCATTTTTTATTTCGTTATTCGTTTCTAATGCAAAGCCGACAAGCAGGGCGCCGTTGTGTTGCGCTCCGAGTTCTTTCAAAATATCTGTCGTTTCTTTCATTTCAAGCGTCAAACCTTTTTGTGCCTCACCGCTTTTTTTGATTTTCTGAGCTGCCGGATGTGCGGGCGTATAATCGGCAATTGCAGCTGCCATAATGACGGCGTCGGCTTTTTTCGAATGAGAGAGTACAGCGCGCTTCATTTCTTCTGCGGTTTCTACATTGATGCGATTGACATTTTTCGGCGTTTGCAAAGAAACAGGTCCGGCAATCAGTGTAACTTCTGCGCCGCGCAATGCGGCCGCGTTTGCGAGCGCAAATCCCATTTTGCCGGATGAACGGTTTCCGATGAATCGTACCGGGTCAATCGGTTCGTATGTCGGTCCGGCTGTAATAAGAATTTTTTTTTCAGTTAAATCGCGCGGAATTTTCTTCAACACTTCTTCGACAAACGAAACTATTTTTTCCGGCTCGGGAAGCCGCCCCGGTCCGACAAGTCCGCTCGCTAATTCCCCTTCGTCCGGCGGGAGAATGAAATATCCGCGTTCGCGCAGTGCTGACAAATTTTTCTGCGTAGCAGAATTCAGATACATATCAACATCCATTGCCGGTGCAATAATAAGCGGGCATCGCAGAGCGAGAACCGTGGACGTAAGAATGTCGTCAGCCATACCGTAGGCAATTTTTGAGATGGTATTTGCCGTTGCAGGCGCGATCACCATCGCGTCAGCCCATAAGCCGAGATCAATGTGTTTGACGCCGAGATCGGTAGAAGAATGTGCATCGCCGGGCCAGAGCGACACACTTACTTCTTCTTGTGAAAGGGTTGAAAAAGTGAGCGGGGTGACAAACTGTGTTGCAGAGCGTGTCATCACAACGCGCACGCGAGCCCCCGATTTTTTTAACAGGCGCACCACAGTGCACATTTTGTAAACAGAAATTCCCCCGCTGATTCCCACGAGTATTTTTCTTTCTGTCGTCTTCTGCGCCATGTTCACTTCCAGAATATTATGCCGTTTGTGCTGCGGCGAATATTCAATGATGAAGAACCCTGCAACGCCGTTCGGCATGCAGGGTTACTGTTTGAAAAATATAGTGTGAAGGAATGATGAGAAGTTACGGGGAACTACTCTTTTTCATCTTCCGGTTCTTTGTAACGGAATTCGAGCTTGTCGTTCAACAGCTCGTCAATGGCAGTTTCGGTCGGCTTCGGATGCTTCTCGAATTCCAAGCTGATGCGCAGTTGATCCGGATTCATCTCCGTCTCTTCGTCTTCGTTCGTGCTTTCGACAGGAAGCGTCACGATAGTCTCGAGGCGTTGGTTGAACTCCAACTTGATTTCCTCGTTAATTTGACGCGCCCGTTTTGACAAGACAACAATTGCCTCGTACACATTTGCCGCTTTAGATTCAAGCGTCGTTATTTCAAGTGACTTGATTGCCATGCGTGCCTCGTTTATGATTGAATTTGTTTTTTTATAATTTCATCAACTTCGTCAGTTGCGCGCGGCAACGTATTGTTGACAACGCGAAAATCAAACCGCTTTCCTGTTTCCAGCTCCAGCGCCACGCGTTCCATCCGTTTACGAAATGTTTCTTCGTCTTCTGTCTTCCGGTTCCGCAGCCGCTGCTCCAGAACCGTGATGCTCGGCGGTTCGATAAAAATCAGAACGGCGCTGTTGTTATATAACCGCTTGATAGAAAGTCCGCCTTTCACATCAACATCGAACACCATCGTTTTGTTGCCGAGCAAGGCACGGTCAACTTCGCGTTTCAGCGTCCCGTAATAATTTCCGTAGATCAATTCATGTTCGGCCAATTCGCCGCGTTGAATCAAACGCTCGAACTCTTCTTTTGTCAGGAAGAAATAATCAACGCCGTCAACTTCGCCGGTACGCATCGGCCGCGTTGTTCCCGACACTGAAAATTGAAATTCAGGATGACGCGTGAGAATCTCTTTGACAATTGTTGTTTTTCCTCCGCCGCTTGGCGCAGAAATGACGATCAGTTTTGGACGGCTCATAACGTGTGGAGGCGAGCCTGCTTTCTATTCGATATTCTGAATTTGTTCCCGGATTTTTTCCAGCTCTTCTTTAATGGCGACCACAGAATGCGCAATGGCTGTATCGTTCGACTTTGAGCCGATGGTGTTCGCTTCGCGGTTCATTTCCTGAATAAGAAAATTCAGTTTTCGCCCTGCACCCTCTTCTTTTTCGAGTGCTTCAAGGAAAAACTTGTTGTGGCTGCGAAACCGAACGCATTCTTCCGTGACATCCAATTTGTCGGCAAGCAGGGCAATTTCAAGTTCCAGTCGGTCGGCATTCACCGTCGAGTTGTCGCCGAGCAGTGCGGTAATGCGCTCTTGCAGCCGCGTTCGTTCTTCCGGGATGCGTTCTTTCGACAGTTTTTCAATGACATCAAGTCTTTTTTGCATACCGTTGATGCGCGCCACCAAATCGTTTGCAAGTTCATGTCCTTCTTTTTCACGCATCGTACGAAGGTTGTCAATCGCAAGAGCAAGCGCTTTCGTGAACGCGTTCCACTCGGCAGCATCGCTTTCGCTTGCGTCCTGACTTTCAAAAATATCGGAGAAGCTCAGCAAGTGTTCAAGCTTCACGGTTTCCCGAAGCTTGACAACAGCGCGCAATTCGCGCAGAAGTTTATAATACGATTTTGCCGCTTCCTTATTGATCGACAGCGGAACCTTTGCAGAAGCATCGCCCAGCATGTTTGCCGCCAGCGTAATTTTTCCGCGAAGAATTTTTGACCGGACCAATTCCCGGATTTCGTTTTCCCGGAGCGAAAGCGACCGCGGAAGCCGTGTTGCCACCTCCAAAAAACGGCTGTTGACACTCCGGAGTTCGACCACGGCACTGATACCGTCAACGCTTGCTTCGCCGCGGCCATAACCGGTCATGCTTTGAATCATTGTTTTTACTCTTCCATAACAAGAGAGATGGACTCCACCTCCGAGGCGGAGTCCATCTTCTTAAACTTCTGCGATTTCTATTTAAAATACGAAAAAACGCTTGGTGAGGCAAGGAAAACTTCTTGACCCGTTATTCACCGGGTTATTCACATCTTATACAGGCAGAAGTTTGATTTTACACCGCTTTTTGGTATCTTTTTGCAAAGAATGTGGATAAATCATGCTTTCCAACTACTACACGCTACTCCACATCGCCAGCGCTCTCAACGAACTATGTGCAGGAAAAAAAATTACGCAGGTGTATTCCCAGCAGCGGAATCAATTGTGCGTGGAAATCGACAACGATTCCACGTTTGTAATTTCCTGTGAGCCCGCACAAAACTTTTTTTATGTTGAGAGAAAATTCAGCCGTGCTAAAAAGAACACGGTGAACCTTTTTCCCGCGATGATAGGAAAAAGTCTGAAGGAAATTTCTTGCCATGCTTCGGACAGAATTGTGAACATTGCGATTGACGATGGCTGCGAGTTGTTCATCGATATGTTTGGCGCACGCGCGAATGCAGTTCTTTGCGCCCGAACAGACGGCGGCGAGGCGCGAGTAGTCGATGCGTTTTTGAGAAAGAAGGAAAGTATCGGAACGACACGCCCGCAATTTTATAAATTTCTTTCCGGCGAAGATCACAGCGCGAGATATGAAGAAACACGATTTTTGGATGCGATGCGCTCAAGCGGTGAAACCACAATTCTTTCCGCACTGAAGAAAACCGTTCCCACGCTTGGAACGCTGCTTGCAAAAGAAGCGCTGTTTCGAACCGAACTGCTTCCTTCGGTTTCGATGGATATCGTTACCGACCGTGAGTTGAAAAAATTGATAACGACGACCGGAATCCTACTTCGCACATTGACAACATTTTCGGACGAGGTGCATCCGCGTGTGTATTACGAAGACGGAACACCGGTATGTTTGTCGCTGATTCCGCTCCGGTCGTTTGAAAATTATGATGTTCGGCCATTTGATGATTTGAACGAAGCGATCCGAAGATTTGTGAGCGAATCAAACCGCGCGGTATCGCTTTTGAAGGAAAAGGCCGGACTTGTTTCCCGCCTTGAGAACGAGTTAAAGAAATCTGAACGCATTCTTGAAAAAATTAAAGAAGAGCATGATGCTCACGACCGCGCTTCGGATTATGAATTGTTCGGGAAATTGTTAATGTTGCATTTGACTGCAATTCGAAAAGGAGCGAAGGAAATCACCCTCGATGATTCAATTACTCGCTCCGGAGAAATGAAGATTATTCTTGATCCGTCGCTTTCGCCGGTTCGCAACGCGGAACATTATTTCGACAAAGCAAAAAAAGCGCGCGCAGCAAACGAAGAAGCCGATCAACGGCTGAAGTATCTTCTTCGCCACGCCGCGCTTGTGCGATCGCTTCTTGCTGAAGTGGAAGAGATTCAATCAAAAGAATTACTAAAGCAATTTACGCATGCACATGCTGCGGATTTGAAAGAGATCATCGGAATGACGGAGAAAGCTAGCGAGCCGCTGCCGCCGTTTCGGATATTTACTGTGGACGGCGGTTTTCAAGTGCTCGCAGGAAAAAGCAGCGAGAACAATGATTTGCTCACAATGAAATATGCGAAGCCGAACGATCTGTGGTTTCACTGCCGCGGCTCAAGCGGCTCGCATGTTGTGTTGCGCGCAGGAACCGGGCACGGTGAAATCTCCAAAACGGCAATTCAGCAGGCGGCATCAATCGCCGCGTACTACAGCAAGATGAAAAATGCTTCGATGGTTCCGGTGGCAATGGCGGAAAAAAAATTTGTGCGTAAACCGCGCGGTGCGCCCGCCGGAACCGTTACAATGGAACGTGAAAAAGTAATTTTTGCTGAACCGAAACTCCCACGTGAACTCCGCTAACAAAAGAGAATCTCATGGCAGAAAAAATTCTTGTCGTTGATGATGATAATTATATCCGGATCATTCTGCAAAAGCGATTAACCACGCACGGATATGAGGTTATTCTTGCAGAGCACGGTGAAGACGGCTGGCAAAAAGCAAAATCCGAAATGCCCGATCTTATTGTATCGGATTGGATGATGCCGAAAATGGACGGACTGGAATTTTGCAAAAAAGTCAAAAATGACGAGCAATTGCGCTACGCCTATTTCATTCTCCTCACAGCAAAAGATACTCAAGATGACCGCATTGAAGGAATTGAAACCGGCGCGGATGATTATTTAACAAAACCGTTCAACGACAAAGATTTGCTTACACGTATTAAAGCCGGTTTGCGTATCAACGCCCTGCAAAAAGAATTGGTGGCACTTCAGCATCAAAAGGCGATCACTGAGCTTGCTGTTACTCTTGGCCACGAAATCAATAATCCTCTCGGCATTATGATGCTGACGCTGCAAGTGATCCAGCGGAAAGGCGATAATCAACCTATCGCCGATGTGCGAAAGGAATTGGAGATCTGCATTCACAATGGAAAGCGCGTTGCTGAAATTGTCAAACGCCTTTCGCGCCTTGAGGACCCGCATCTTATCCCCTATTTGAAAAATTCCGATATGGACATGCTTGATCTTTCCCAAGGGGATTCACAATCAGGAGAGCAATGAACCGGCAGTCTCAGATCAAGCGGAAAATTCTTTTGGTGATCATTTTATTTTGCTGTGGCAATGTTGTTTCTTTCAGCCAAACATCGCCTGCATATTTTTATCATGGACGCGAGTATGGTTCCGAAGCGACCTACAATCCGTTATCGCTCGTCATCAACGGCGGCTTTGATGTGTTGCAGGTGAGCGCGCATTCGCGCACTCTTTCGTCGCTTTCAATGGATGTGGGAGCAGCGAACGTCTGGCGCAATATCGCCAATCCAATTCCGCAAATTACAAAATTTGGCTGGGGCAGATTTTTGGGGCAGGAAGTTTTCCCAACGAGTTTGTCCATCACGAAGGCGCAGTACTGGCCTAATTATACGCTGCATCTTATCGGCGGCGGCATGACATCGCGCGCGACGCTTGAGTGGTTTCGGTATCACGATGTACCGTATCCGAGCCTGTGGACGGGCGTTACCATTGCGGCGTACCATTTCGTGAATGAAGCGGTTGAGAACGGCGCGTTTGTCGGACCGAATGTTGATCCGATTGCCGATATCTGGATTTTCGATATTGGCGGTGTTGCCTTGTTCACTTCAGAGAGCGTGTGCGAATTTTTCAGCCGTACACTTCATTTAACAGAGTGGGATGGACAGCCGTCGTATAACCCGACATTCGGTACGGTGGAAAATCAAGGGCAGAATTTTGTTATGAAATACCCGCTTCCTTTTTTTGCGCGCACAAGTTTGTTCTACTACTTCGGCGATAACGGAATGCTCGGACTTTCTTTTGAGCGCGGGAATGGACGCAGCATTACAGTCAGCGGCGGGTTTGTGTCGAAAGAATTGCGCGAAGTTGATTCGCGCAACGGAACGCGCACCATCACTGCTGAGCTCGGCTGGATCGCCGGCGTCTTTTACGACCGCGATAATTCATTGCTTGCGTCATTAATTCTCTCCGATAAGATCAACGAAAAAGTAAAGGTCAATATCTACCCGGGAGTTCTGAACCTTGCCGGAATTTCGCTGGGGGTTTTTTGCAGCATGGGAATGGGAAATCAGTACATTGCGGGACTTACGGTGCGATATGTACCATTTGGCATTGCATACCGAAGCGAAAAGTAAACACGAAAAATTCATGGCACGATGACAAGGCATTATTTATGTATTCATTGAAGAAAAAAATTGTTTTTGTTACCGGCGCATCAAGCGGAATTGGCGCTGCATGTGCACATCAGTTCGCGCAGCACGGCGCCGATCTTTTGCTCGCCGCGCGGCGGATGGACAGGCTTGAAGATTATGCGCAAAAGCTTCGCAATAAATACCAAGTCAAGGTCCATACCGTTAAACTTGACGTGCGGAAATTTTCTGAAGTGGAAGCCGCCCTGAACGAGCTTCCGCAAGAATGGAAAAATATTTCTGTTCTGTTAAACAATGCGGGACTTGCCCGCGGCATGGAGCCTTTGCAGCAAGGGCGCGTTGACGATTGGGAGGAAATGATTGATACGAATATTAAAGGATTGCTCTACGTCAGCCGCGGTGTAATTCCCGGAATGATTGATCGCGGCGAAGGTCATATCATTAATATCGGATCGGCGGCGGGACATTGGGTGTACCCGAAAGGAAATGTTTATTGCGCAACGAAACATGCCGTGGCTGCACTGACGGAAGGGTTGCGCATGGATTTGCTTGGAACGCCGCTGCGCGTTTCGACAATTGACCCCGGTTTAGTAGAAACGGAATTCAGTATTGTGCGGTTTCACGGTGATGTGCAGCGCGCCGATGCAACCTATGCCGGCATGACGCCGTTAAATGCAGATGATATTGCAGACGCCGTGCTCTATTGTGCGACCCGTTCACCGCATGTCAATATACAGGAAATCATTCTCATGCCGACGGCACAAGCTTCCATCTCGCTCGTTCATCGAAAACAAGGATAGACACTTCAAAAGGGTTTTTGCTATGGACAATATAAAAGCTAAAATGCTGGTTGTGGATGATGAAGAAACATTTCGAATGCTGCTGAAAGACATTCTTGCCGAAGAAGGCTTTCCGGTTGAAACTGCTGTTGATGGCGATGAAGCAATCCGCAAAGTGAAAGAGAAATTGTTCGATATCATGTTGCTGGATCTGCGCATGCCGGGAAAGGACGGAATTGAAGTGTTGAAATTCTGCAAGGAGCAGGCCGTTAATGTGGACATCATTGTTCTTACCGGCGTTGATGATATTCGTATTGCCGTCGACTGCATGAAACTTGGCGCCAGCGAATTCATGGTGAAACCGGTTGATGCCGAAAGCCTGTTGTTCAAAATACATTCCATTATGCGCGCGCGGGAAGCTGAAGAACGCCTGCGCAATCTTGAAACTCAGTACACAACAACATTGTTGCTCGACCTCCGCACTCCGTTGAATGGTATGCGCACATCAGTCGGATATTTTATGAAGGGCTGGGCAGGTCCCGTAACACCGGAACAGGAGCAATTGCTTCACTACCTCAACGATTCCTCAGAACACATGCAATCAATATTGGATGATATGATTGATGTGACAAAGCTTGAGGCTGGGAAGATTTCTTTGGCGAAGAATTCTGTTGATCTGCAGAATTTGATTGGCAGCGTCTGCCGGCGGTTTGAAGTGCAGGCGCGCAGTGTCGGTATTGTGCTGCAGTGGCAGGAAGCTGATCATTTTCCGGCGGTCAGTGTTGATGCCGAGCGCATTGAGCAAGTGCTGGAGAATCTTCTTAATAACGCGCTGCGGTTCACTTCGAAAGGCGGAACCATTAGCGTTATCTCCAATGCGAAGCCATCAGCGGTGCAAATTTCAGTTGTGGATACCGGCAGTGGAATTTCAGACGAAAATATGCCGCACCTGTTTGACAAATACAAGCACGTAGTTGGAAAAAAATCTAAAGAGAGAGCAACCGGACTTGGCTTAGCGATCTGCAAAAAGATTGTTGAAGCTCACAATGGAAAAATTTGGGCGGAATCAAAACCGGGAAGCGGCGCAAAATTTCATTTCACGCTTCCGGTGTAAAAACATATTTTTGGTGAAGGCTTTACCACTCAACATTCAAGCCTACACCTCCGCCGTACATCGTAAAAGACGGAGAGAGATTGATCTGCGGGAAATTTTCTCCGAGTGAACGGCTAACATTGATGCCATTGCGGTATGAGACAATTTCCCCAAAGGAATATCCCAGCGCAATGCCGAGAGGTAAATCGCTGTACCAGTGCATTCCTTTTCCCACTAAACTTACTCCCAACATTCCGGTCAGCAGGTAGCTTGCTGGTCTGAGCCATACACGATATTCCGGATAGTTCTCGTTAAGCACGGTAAGTGAGCCAACCATCGTTGCGAGATGCCCCGACGGAAATGAATAATACCGCGGCTGGTGCAGTTGATATTGTTTCTGGTTCGGAAATAATCGCCAATCTCCGTCGTAATCAGGCATTGCGGCACTAGGGCTTTCTCTTCCTGTTGTATGTTTTAAAATTTGCACCACCATTCCGCTTGCAAGAAATGCCTCCACCATTTCGCTCGAAGTCCGCAGCAAGCGATTATCGCTCGTTGCCAAGCCGATGGCGGCGAAACCGCCGATTGCAATGAGATGATATTTTCCGTCGCCGGCGTTAACAATATCATCGCGCGTGTGTTGTAAGAACGAGGAGTTGCTGAAGAAACTTCTTGTTTGTGCATAAGTCTTATGATCGAAGATCATAAAGGCGATCGTCGTTACACCAAGCCCTGCGACCACCGGTATAGTGTGCGTATCAAATAGTTCATTGCCGAAGTTGTTCCAGTCGCGGGGAAGCTTGGTGATCATCGTATACCATCGCACGGTGCTCTGAGTTTGAACCGTGACGTTCTGATTGATCGGAACATCAGACACGGATGCCGACATAACAAAAGTGCCCAGAGAATCCTTAGCCATTGTCCCGACTTGTCCGTTTCCAAGCTGTGCTGCGTCAACAGTTTCGGAAATAAAGGCGGCAAAAAGAAATCCGGAAAATGCGGCAGAATATTTCAACCACGTGAATCCAGCCATAGTTGTGCGCCTCATAATGATTATAATGCAAGTGTGACATCTACACCAACTTCTGATCCATTTAAAAAGGGACCGATGGATACGGGAATTTTTTTCTGTGCGCCGAGATGTGCAACCGTTTCACCTTCGGGATGCGCGACAATTTCTCCGAATGCAGAACCAAGCGCAATTGCCAGCGGATAGTCGCTGTACCAATGAATACCGGTATTCACCATACTCACGCTAATAAGTCCGCACAGCGCATAGCCCACAGGCCGGATCCATGTCAGCTCCGGATAATTGTCGGCAACAACAATGACCGTGACGAGCGATGTTGTAAGATGACCCGACGGAAAGGCATCATAATGCGGCACTTGTTTATGATACTTGATTTGATTCGGAAAGAATCGCCAAATGCCTGTCGGTTGAGTAGAAACAAACGGGCTTTCTCTTCCGGTGATGTGTTTTAATATCTGCACAACTCCGCCGGAAGCAAGCACAGCTTCAACAATTTCACTGCCCGTTCGAACCGCACGATTATCTCCGGCAATCAATCCGTACGCTGCAAACGCTCCTGCCAATCCGAATTGCGAACGCCCGTCTCCCATTTCGGTAAAAAAATCGCTCGCCCATTTCACAGATGACGAACTGCGGTACCATTTATCAGCAGTGCGCCATGTGCCGTTATCGGTAAATACTAATGCAGTGGTTGCCGCCGCGACGGCGGCATACTCAGGAATTTTTTCTGTGCGAAAAGTTTCTTTGCTATACCGGACCCAATTGCCGGGAACATTCGCGATCATATCGTACCAATGAAGCGTCGTTGGATTCTCTCCTGCAAGATGGAGCGAATCGTGTGAAGTGGATTGTGTTTCGCCGCTCGAGAATGAAGCCATTGCCGGCGTTGCAACCGGATTGTTGGAAAATGCGGCAGCACTGTAACTAATTAGCATTGAAAATGCAGTAACAGCTACAAACCGCACAAGAATGCAGGAATATTTCACAGCGTCACTAATTTGTTTTTGGAATTTGAAAGCGAATCGCCTTGTCACTACACGGTACAGCTTTTTGAAAAGTCATTTTTCGCTGAAATGATGAAGTGACGTGTTAATATCGTGAATTGCCTAAAGCAGCGCAAACGGTTAATATGTATAACATGAGAATGCATCAATTTGTTCTCCAAATTTTTTTTCTTAGCTTTTTAGCACATAATAAGGAGAATTCCAATGAGGCAAAACATTTCGAGCGGAACGCCGTGGGAGCCGATTGTCGGCTATTCCCGCGCTGTGCGCATGGGGAATACCGTTTACGTCACCGGAACAACGGCAACCGACGCGAACGGCAGCATCGTCGGAATTGGTGATCCGTATATGCAAACAGTTCAGGTGATAAAAAATATTGACGCTGCACTAAAAAAAGCCGGCGCAGCACTCCGCGATGTTGTCCGCACTCGCATCTTTGTCACGGATATCAGCCAATGGGAACAGATCGGGAAAGCGCATCGTGAATTTTTTAAGAAGATTCTTCCTGCAACGACAATGGTGCAAGTGAGCCGTCTGATTGCGCCGGAGATGCTCGTAGAAATTGAAGCGGATGCTGTGATCGAAACGGAGAACACATGAAATCGAAGATGGCGCCGCAGGCGACAGAGAAAATTCGATGCCCTTGGGGCAACAACGATTCGCTGTATAAGAAATATCATGATGAAGAATGGGGTGTGCCTGTGCATGATGACAGGAAGTTGTTTGAGATGATTATTCTTGAAGGCGCACAAGCCGGATTAAGCTGGATCACAATTCTCCGTAAACGCGAAGCGTACCGCAAAGCCTTTGACAATTTTGCCGCGAAAAAAATTGCGCGCTATGACAAACGAAAAGTGGAACAGCTTCTTGCGGACAAAGGGATCGTGCGAAACAAGTTGAAAATTTCTGCCGCGATACGCAATGCACAGGCTTTCCTCGCAATTCAAAAAGAGTTCGGCAGCTTTGATACCTACATTTGGAAGTTTGTCGGCGGGAAACCAAAGCAAAATTCCCGTGCGAACATGAGCAATGTCCCGCCTACCACGCCGGAATCCGATGCGATGAGCAAAGATCTGAAAAAGCGCGGCTTTACATTTGTCGGTTCGACAATTTGTTATTCGTTCATGCAAGCCGTTGGTATGGTGAACGATCATCTGGTTAAATGTTTTCGGCGGAAAGAACTGGAGTGAGAGACTCGTCTTCTTATGCTTCTGTTTAAGATGGGGAAGAGGCGTCTTTGAATTCCCCAAGTTTTTTTTATTGTAATTTTCCACCAATTTGAGATTTTTTTACCACATACTTGAGATTTTTTATGTCGGCTGGAATTCATCCGACATTTCACTCTCTCCACCCATCCCCACGACCGTTAATTTATAAGCAGCGTGCCCAATTGCGTCGCTAAAATAGCCTGAGACAAAATAACCAAGATAGATATAGGGACCACCAATCGGACCACCAAACACATTGCATTTTAAAGCCATAGTGCTTGTAAGGTGGATATAAATTGTTCCACCTATCTCTGCCGATCCAGTTGGCTTCGCGGAGCGTTGATAGATTTTTTTTGTTACAAATTGCAGTCCGTTCTCAATGAGATTTGGCACGTCAAACTTCTGTGTATCCGCGTTTTCAAATTGCACGGGTACCGCCGAGGGAGAGCTATAATTTCCCTCGTTAAAATAATACCCGCCTGCATTGACCAGCGCCCAGCGGTATTGTGAATTGCAGAACGCTTCAAAAAAATCCCTGTTTCCAACGATGTCCGCGGTTTTCAGGTGTGCTTTCAGCTTTCGATAGATTCCCAAAACGGTCTTTTGTTTTGACCAATCAAGCATAGCGTCGTCAACGACCGACGCCTCAACGATCTCCCGGTCATCAAGAGATGTCGCGGCAAACGACCGATAATGCAGTGGATCGGTTGACGCGGGCATTGAATTTGAATCGCTCCATCCTAAAATGAGATTTGCCATATTATTCCTGCACCCATGTGATTTTCATTTCGTTTTTCGAGACGTTCTTTTTCACTTCGTTTGCATAGAAATTTTTATTCGAGATGCCGTCATGAATTTGCGTCCGGCAGCCGGGATAAACGACCGTATGTTTGTATGTCGAACCGCCGTCGTCCGATGCCTTTATGCCGCGATATGAGCGCGAACAAAATATCCCGAAAGTGGAAAATTGCGATTGATAATATTTATAAATGTTAATTAAATCATTATGATCAGTTGCGGTTCCTTCGCCCTCTATCATTGCCGCCGAAGATTTGTTGTAATAACGCATTTTGCTTGGATATGCAAGGCTGGCAGGGTCATAAAGCGTAAACTGTTCATACCAATTAAAAACACCTACACTCGATGCATTAAGAAAAAAAACTGGAAGGCTGGTGTCGTATGAATCCGCGCTTGGAATGTCTGCTGAATAAAAAGTTTCATCAGTCGCGCGGAAGGCTTTTGCTCGATCGATATTAATATCGTTAATCAGTTGCCATTCAGCCGGGCGATGTTCGGTATTATTGAAAATTAAAAAATTACCATCTCTACCGCGCTGGCGCAAGATTAAAACATGCCGGTTATTAACTATATCATAATTATATGTTGGGACTACACCGAACTGGAAACATAAAACTTTTAAAATTTCCTTGCACGTTGAATACTTTTTTGACCATGTGACTGTGCTTAGGCCGTTGAAGAATAAATTAAACGTTGATCCGGTTTTTTGAAAAATAAGACAATCGGCAAAAGATTTCCAGTTGTTGGCAAGCGCATCCCACAATTGAATCACAGCATTCCCCGAAGTCGGAAAATCAACCGATGCGTCCTGATCATACCCGCTCGATCCAAATGCGGTTTTTATAAAGCTTGTAAAAAATCGCCGAAACGAAAGATTGTATGTGTCTGTGCTGGAGTTATAAGATTCATAATTCGCAGCCTTCACCGATGCTTCAAAATCGCTCACACTCGCATCTAAAATCTTCCGCTGCAAGCTGAGCAGCTTCACCGTCAGCCGCCGAATATATGTGCCGCTCGCTCCGGGATTGGCGACGTACAATTCTTTCGCCGTCACGGCGCCTTTTTGTTTCGGGACGTAACCCCAAAAAAGAAACGTGTCGCCCGCACCCTCGTCAAGATAAAATCTGAATTGTGTTTCGCTGCCATTGACAAACAGTGTGTACCAAACTCCGGCAATATAGTTCGTATAGTCTTCGCGCAGCGCAAAACTCATCTCACCGATTTGAATAATCCCTGCTGAGTCGTCTAATTTTTCCACCACATCGCCGAAATTCATAAAGGAATCCGCTGCGCTCGGAATTTTCGCGGCATTATCAATCACTGTATTGTCGTAGAACAGCGTCACTTTCAGCGTTCCCGCCGCAACAACAATACTGCCCATGTCTTTTGATACTATCGCCATCGCTCAATTCACAATTTAAAACTCAAAATTAGTATTTTTTAAGTTTGTTCAGACGCTGTTGCTTCTCTACCGTCTGCGTAATTCTTTCGCCGTCCAACTCCAACACGAGCGGCTGTTCCGCGATCGCATTTGCAAGTTTATCAACTTTGTTCTCCAATTTGGCGGTATCTAAAACCGGTTGCTGTGTCTCTACGCGCAGCAATGCCTGGGTTGCGCTCGGCAATACAACCTTCGGAATCGCAACCTGATAATCACTGGGTTTTAATTTGCCAATCGCGCTTAGCTGCATCTGTCCGCCGCGCGCGAACGGAAGCACCATAGAATCATATTTCGATGCGCTCTCGATCTGCCGATCTGCGAGAAACCGTGTCGTTATTTTAATTCTGTCCGCGATGGAATAATTTTTCTGATTCAGTTCAATGAGCTCATCAATGTTTTTCGCTGCGGCATCGGCGTTGACGACAAATTCGCCGTTCGAAAGACGCGCATTCACCTTGTCGTCTTTTGGCCCGCCGGGTCCGGAAACTTTTCCGGTATCTTTAAAAATTCCGCCTTCCGCCATTCCCGGCGGTTCTGAGCTTGCGATTGTTGCGACCTGCACTGCGCCGGCAGCAGCTGCAATGCCTGCAAGAATTAAGCTGTACGGCAGCGGCGCAGAAGCCAAAGCTTTTGTTACAGCCTCAGCAACATTAATAATTGCCGTAACGTACGAAAGATTTTTCTGCACGGTAAACGCCTCGAGTTGCGCTTCTTTCGTTCGCGCAGCGGCGTCGGCGTCGATCTTTGCTTTGTCGGCGTCGGCTTTTTTGTCAAGTGCTTTTTTGTCCGCTGCATATTTTTTGTTAATGGCATCTTTTTGTGCCTGTGTCGTTGCGTAGGAGAGCTGCGTCTCTTTGTCCTGCTCGAGTTGATCGGCAGCCGTGCTGTGCTGGTCCTCAATCTTTTTTTCCGCGGCGTCTTTTTCTGTGTTGACTTGCTTCAGCGTCCGGTTGAGCTGGTTCTGTGCGCCTTGATTGATGAGTTGAGCGATGTTTTGATACAGCGACTTCATCCCGGCGTACACATCTTGCCCGAATTGTTTTTCACTATAACTCATTTTTGTGAGCGCCGCCTGATGTGTGTCAATTCGTTTTTGGAGATCGGCGCGCTGCGAGTCTGTCGTCGCTTTTGAATATTCTTTTTGAAGTTCGGAAATCTCCGCTTCTTTCGCCGCAATCGTACCCATCGCCGGAAGCGCGCCGGTGCTCACCTTAAAATCAACAGCAATCTCTGCTTTTTTATTTTTCAGATCGTCGAGCGTTTTCTTCACCGCGTCATCGTTCACTTTCAAGTCAACTTCGATCTGCTGCTTTTCTTTTTCCGATAATCCAGATTCTTTTTTCCGTTCTTCGAGCGCATTCCGTTCGATGGTGAGAATCTGAAGCTGCGCATCGCTTTCTGCCTGCACGCGCTTCAGCGCAAAGTCCCGCGTGATCTCTAATTTCTTTTCTTCTGTTGCCCCGGTTTGTGCAGCTTCGCTCTGCGCTATTTTCTCGTCAAGATTTATTTTCGTCAGCGCGTCGGCGGATTCCATCCCCGCCATTCTTTTCAGCGCATCGCTGCGCGTGGCGATGGAAAAGTCATCCTTTTCCCGCTCTGCTTTTTGTAGATCATTTTTCCTTTTCGTGCTTTCAATCGTCAAAAATTCCGTGTATTGTTCCTGCGAAATTTTCTTGTCGCGCAATTCCTGGTCGAGCTCGTTCTTCGCCTCGGCGAACGCGGCATTCGCCGCCGCTTTCTGCTTTTCATAGCCCTCTCCCATCACATCAACCTGCGCGCGCTGCAACTTGATAACTGTTGCCGCCTGCTCATCCATCCGCTGATTTGTCGTCTTTAAAATATTCGTCCGCTCAAGTTCTTTTTGTGCGATCACATCAACATTTGCCTGTATGTCTGTTCCTTTTTTTGCCTGCGCATCACGGAGGTCGGAAATTTCTCCATCCAAAACTTTCACACGGCTGCGGTTTGCGAGTTCATTTTCACCTGTTTTTTTTGTCTGATCAAGAAGCGCGAGATGCTCGCCTTCGCCGCTCACATCGAATTGAAATCCATACCGTTCATTAAGAAAAGATTTGAGTTGGCCAAAAAATGAAGAAGCGCTCTTCTCGCTTTTCTTCATCGCGCTTTCTATCTGCACTTCAACTTCTGCCAGCTTTTCTTTTATTTCTGAAACACTGAGGTCTTTAAATTCTTTCTCGATTTTTTCGATCGCTGTCTGCAAGTCTGAAAATTTTGACGTGAGCGTAATTGTCTTCAGCGTGACATCTTCAATCTTCTGTTCGCTTTTCCCGAATAACCCCGGCAAAATCTGCAATAACGCAATCACCGCGGTAAATCCGATCATAATACCTGCGGGACCGGTGAGCGCGCCCATTAATGTTTTGCTCATTGTCGTCCCCATTGCTTCCGCCTGCGTTTTGACATTTGTTAAATTATAAACGAGCTGGTCGAGGTTATTCCCGATGCTCATCATGCCCATGCGAAACGAATTTTGAAACATCGTGGAATCGCTCAGTGTCTGCGAGAATGAGGTTACCGCCATACGCGCGCTGCCGGTTGTGCCGGCGGCTTTTTGCATTTGCGCTTCAGCGCCCTGTAATTCCACACGCGCTTTTTCTGTCATCATGCTCAGGTCGTCAAATTCTTTTGACCCCAACGGGGTTTGTTCCATGATCTGCACAAGCCCCTGATATTTTTCGCGGATCGAAGCGATGGAGTTTACGCCGCTCGCACCGAGCGTGTTCAAATGCTCGGCCATCTTCTGCACATTTTCATCGGTCAATTGGAGCGTTGTGATCGCTTCCTGCCCGTTGATAACAAGCCGTATTTCAATGGTGTTATTCATCGCGTCATTCCGTCTTTGCGGTTAAATTCTTTCCAGTATTTTCATCGTCAGCAGTGTCTGTAACTGTTCCGTATATTCAACATCTGCGTCGCCAATCTCGTCGTAATCCTCTTTCAGGTCTGCAATTTTTTGGAGACTAAACTCAACAACCTCACTGTAACTCCAGCGCTGCCACATCTCCCGCCACGCCGCCGGATTCCTTCCGCTCCCAAAAAAAACGAGGCTGCGAAGATAAGTGCCAAAATCTTCGTCAGCCTCGCCGGGAGTCGAGCTGGGAGAGGAAGGAGAGAATGCTTTTACAATTTCTGCTGCCTGAAGAATTTCACAATCAATTGCAAAAAAAAATCGGTCGCGATCCTGCCGGTAATTTCAGCGTCAGCTTCTCCGGCTTCTTCTATGGTGAAGGTTTTTTCTGTGCAACAGTTAAGAATTCTTTGTGTGAGCGAACTGTCGCCGATTGCGTCAAGGAGAAGTCCGCTCATCTTTTTTGCGGAGCCGTCAATAGAATCCTTCGGAACAAGAAGTTCGGACATATTTGTCTTCCCGAAAATCCGGCAGAACTCTGTGATCCGTTTCGGCGTTGCCTTCTCCGCCAGTTTTACCTGCTCTCCGTTTATCTCGTAAAGGTATTCCATAATTCACAATTCACAATTCATAATTCATAATTAGCTACTCAAACCACACGCCCGCCTGCACCGGGTCATTCAAAAAGTCAAGCGCTTGCTCATACGTGAAGATAAAAACATTCTCAGCCGTGAGTTGCGCCTCAAGTTCTGCTGTGATTTCTTTTTCAATAACCGCCTGACCGCCGTCAAGCGATTTCCGCGCATGTTCCCAGTCATACGCAGGAAAAAATTGCTGCAAAGTTTCGAGCGAGCCAATAAAATATGTCATAATCCAAAAATCGCTTTCTCGGCGTTGTAATGCCTCGCCGCCATTGCTGCGAGGGCGGCATCGTTCGGCAAATTGCCCGATGCAAAGTTATAAATACGGAGGGCTCCTAAGTTAAAATTGCCATAAATAGATTGGACTTTCCCAATTAAAAGTGAATTGGCGTTGGCATCCGAGCCTATTCCTGATGTCGCAACTGAGCTTCCCACAGTGCTTCCGTTAAAGTAAATAGATGTTTTTGTGTCGCGGTCAATAGCAATGAACATGTGCACTGTGGTGCCTTGTAAAACCGGCGCGCCCAGACCTACCCCTGCAGAAGTTGCGCTGTCGTTTAAACAAAAATATAATTTATTGTCAGGCTGCCTATTTATGAAAAAACCCGGATTCCCGGTTGCCAAATTTTGAATTTTTTCCAAAACGATAATATTAGTTCCGTCAGCCCCCTTTATTGTCACCCATACCTCTATTATGCGATCGCTTAAACCGTCTCCGTTTAATATGTCGCCAAAATCTGCATAATCATTCACGCCGTCAAACGTCAACACATTGTATCCAGCCAGCGGTGCGGCATTCCATATGGGCCCATTGTATAGTGTGCCGAGAAAACGGTTGTCACTTGCATCATATAATTTCGCCGCCTGCGCAAAATTACCGAGATACGGATAGACGGCAAAAACTAAATTTTCCTGCCGGATATTTTTGACGATATTGTTTAGTCTGTATGCGACGTCCGCCGCGTATGCATCCGCCGCTTGTCCTAAGTTGCCAAGTGTTTCGTCCGGGCGAATCATTTTCTCGGATGAAAAAGCAAGAAGTTCTTTGCCGCCCTTTTTCCCTTCAATCGGCGTTTCCAAATTCATTAAAAAATTCGTCAGCTTGTGCGATTGCCATGCGCCAAAGCCGTAAATATTGCAATTCGCGTTTTTAAATTTCTGCGCAGACTGCACCGCCGCGCCGGCGCCGCACAGCGATTTTACGTTCACGCTTGCGATCGAGCCGGCTTGCAAAACATTGCCGCCGCCTTCCGTGATGCTTACTTTTTTCTCATCGCTTTGAATTGACTGCTCATCCACATAATCGAGATGGAGCAGCGGGAACGTGTCGCCGACACCGGCGGGATTCGCATTGCCCGCTTGATCCACCGCCGCAAGTACCACATCTCGCGCGCCGGTTAAAAGTTTATTGACGTCTTTGGACATAATCTTCTCAATAAAATTTTCTCCCCCTTTATAGGGGGAGAATTAAAGAGGGGGTCAGCTTACCGTTGTGCTCGTGGACACGAACGTGTATACCTGCGTCTCATCGTATTCGCTCTTCTGCGCAGAGATCATCAGCGCGCTCTTCTGATTTTTCGAGGCATCAATTTTCGTCTCGACATTGATGATGACGTTTTTAATTTTGATCTCTTGGTTCGTTGCGCTCACCGTGCCGGTCGGTTTTACCATAATCCAGCAAAGCGTATTTTTCAGTGCGAGAATCGTCGCGCTATCAAGCACTTGCAGCGCATTGATCTTGATCGTGTAATCGCTGTTAGCTTGAATGGCAGCGCCGCCGCCTTCGGCGACCGTTACCTTTTTCGCCTCAACCGTCAAAGAGGCTTCGTCGGTGTAACCGATCTCGTCGGCAGCAACCCACGACGGTTCCGCGCCTGCCGCGCCGGACGCTTTGATATAAATTTTATCCGAAGTTTGCTTCAGAATTTTTGCAATATTTTTTGCCATGATCGTTACTCCTTAAAATAATCTCTGCGCCTTCGCGTCTCCGCGTTGATTTTTTTTTAACTGAATGAAACCGGCTGCTTCGTCACCGCCCGCAAAACGATATTGACAACGCCGAGCACAATCGCCAGCGTTGCCGGATCAAGCGTCGGAATTCCGACCATCGGGCCGACAAATGTCCATGCGAGCGTGATTAAATTGACCCACAAAGTTTTCGATGCGTACCATGCTTTCGATTCCATAATCACTCCGTTTTTTGAATTCACAACATCATTAATTAAATTTTCTCTGATCCAAAGTTTCAGCAAGTCGAACCAATTAACATCATCATCAATCTGCGGCGGTTCAACTTCTTTCACCTTCTCAACTTCTTCTTTTCCGCGCCGCGCCGGAATTTGCATCAATCCTTTCGTTTCCATTCTTTGTATCTCTTCGTGCCCTTCGTAGATTATTTTTTTTCACGCAAACACCCGGTTGATCCAGCCGACGAAAAACTTTATTTGCGCAGGATTTTTTTCCACAATCGCCGCATAATGCAGTAACTGTTTTTTTCTTAATTGCGCGATCATCCAGTCTTCATTCTCGGCATTCACTGCGTTCGCCGTGTGCGGACCGATAATACCGTCGGCATCAACCGCAACAATTTCCTGCACCATTTTTGCAGCCAAACTCTGTCCAATGTTTACCGCTACGTCAAAAATTTTTGCCGCCACGGCAGGAGAATTGATAAGGTCAAGATTCATGCCGTCCCAAAAATCGCGCGCATAAATAGCAATTGCCTCTTCTTTCGTGAGCGCGGCAATATCAACACCGGGGTACGATCGCTTCGAAATTCCAAACTTTGTTTCACCGCCGGCGTCAACCGGATCGTTCACATAACCGCCTTCAAGGTTGATCGTACGGCGGATAATATTTTCTGCAATTGCTTTCATTTCGGTTTTCTCACCGGCATTTCGTCAATTCGCTGGCGGATATATCTCACATCCTCGGCGATTGGCTTGACATTCAAACTAATCATCTGCTGCACTTCTTCGCGCTTCGGTCTGTCGCTTACAAATTTTAAGACGACAATCAAACATCCGATCATTGTTAATCCGGCAACTATCAGTCCTACGGTATCCATGGTGTACATATTTATTTTTTCCGGTCGCTGCGTAAAATGTTTTGAACTATGCGGCAGCTCACGCCGCCGCATAATTAAACTGCATCAATTATCTTTTCGCGGTAAAAATAAATAGAGTGAGAATGTCGCATCGGTTGCATTCGTCAGCGTACCGCTTGTCGTGCCGGAAAGGATCATCCGGTATTGCACAGATTTTAAATTGTTAAAGTCAATCGTTCCGCGCTGCACTGTTTCAAGAGAGTCGGCGGTCCCGAGTGTGTCAACATTTGTCCAGTTGCCGTCGCTGAGTTGTCCCTGGAAAATAATTTTCACGCACGGCTTCGCCGCTGCCGATGCCAATTTTTTTGTGTACTGAATTGGATTTAACGAAAACGCATCGCCCTGATACCCGGCGAAAGTAAAAACCGCGCTCGTATCGGTGCAAACGGAATCAACTGTGCCGGTGAACGAGACGATCTCTCCGGAATACAGGTCGCTGTAACTCACAGCCGCGTCGCGCGTCCACGTTACTTGCGCCTGTGCGCTGAAAGCGATTGTCAGCGCGGCAATCAATCCAATTAAAATTCGTTTCATTTTTTTTCTCCGATAATTTTGTTTAAAGAATTCCCCTCTCCTAAAAGGAGAGGGGATCAAGTGCGAGTCCTTATGCTAACCGCACGCCTTCCATTCGCTGCGCGCCGTATGCGCTGAGAATTTCCATGTCAACGTCAAGTTCGACGTTCGTGATGTATTGGGTTCCGACCAATCCGAGATCGTCTACCACAAGCCCGACGTTCGTTGCAAGCGTGGTGTCCAGCCGCTCACCGGTCTTCACGGCGTAGATGGACGTGCAATCCACGTTTGCGCCTTTCGTTTCGTTCAACCCGATAACCAGCGTCGCGTCGTCTTTCGCGCGCCCGGCGTTGATGACGGGAATGTTTTTGTAGCGCGTCAGCGCCAGTTCCGTCACGCCGTCAATGTTATCGAGGCGGACGAACTGCTTTTCGATTTCCTCGATATAAGCTATCACGTCGCCGTTCATGACGAGGATCGTCGGATTCACGCGGTTGATCATCGAACCGAGTGCCTTGATGAATTTCTGCTGTGATTTCACCGCCGTGTCGGAATTTCCGAGCACAACTTGGAAACCATCCGCGCCGCCGTCAACGCTTGTCAGCCGAACTCCGGTGCAGCGTTTCTTCAGCCCGTCAAATTGTTTCGCGTCAACGGTATCGCCGTTGACAAAACGGTTGACGAAGTGCCGCGCAAGTCCGCGCGAGAAGGAGCGCAGCTCGGAAAGACGTTCGCTGCCGATGGAGATGTACCGGCGTTCGTACGCTTTGTCGGTGACGATCTTGTCGCCGAGAATTTTCAGCGCAACGCTGCCGAGCGCAGGCGCGCCGGTTACTCCGGCAAAGTCCGCGTTGATTGTCCGCTCGTCGCCGCCCGTTTCCGTTGACGCCTTTTTCGGCGTGTCAGCCGAACCGGACATCTGATACCACTCTAAAAATTCGAAGATGCGCGTTTCGAGCCGCATCTGATTGACCACTTCATTTCGCAGCGCCGCATTGGCAACGCTCTGTCCGTCTTGACCGCCAAGTTCGAAAAGTTTCATAGCAATATTCCTTTTTTAATGATGAAAATTTATTTCGTCATTCCCGCAAAGGCGGGAATCTAATTTTTGCTTGGCGATAACGCCGCAACTAATTCCTGCGTTGTTTCGGCACGATTGTCCATGTATGCCTTCATGTTCGCCGGCTTCGCCGCGCCCGGCGCCGCGGGTTCTCCGCGGTCATTCGCCTTTGCTTCCGGCTTGAACGATTTATCAACCGGCGCAGTCTTCAGCCAGTTTTCCGCGAAGCCGAAATCTTTTTCAACGAATGACTTGAATTGCTCTTCGCCCGCCTTGACAATTTTTCCTTCTTTCAGCGCGCGCGCCACCAACTCGGCGTTCTTCGCATCCTGCGCCTTCTTCGCTTCTGTTTGCTGAATTTTCATTGCATTGTCCCGCTGCGTTTTTTCTTCTGCGAGAGAATGTGTGAGCGATTTCACTTGTTCAGCCAAAACCGCGTTCTGGTTTTGGATCATCTCGATAAGCTCTTTCATCTGCGGATCGGCAACGCGCGACGCGTCAATTCGCGTCTCAGGCTTTTTATCCAGCTCGAGCGCGTCAAGCTCTTTGCTGACCGACTCAAGCTTGTCGTCGGTGAGAACGCCTAACTTTTTAAGAAGATCGAGCAACTTCGTTTTCAATTTTGCGCTCCTTGTATTTTTTTGTGGACAATGTCTTTTCAATTTTCATTCTCAAGTTACACTTGGCATTAAAATAAAGTTGGGTACCCGTGCGGGTACCCAAATTTATTTCCGGGCAACGCATATCTTCTTTCAACTAAGCGAAAGGCATATATGAGCTTTACATCAAAAACAATTCTTCAGTCATTCATCAGCGATTCCTCATTCCTCACCGAGGACACTTCGCCGACGGGCTTCGACGAAGCGGTGCTGCAAGTTGATGATTTAATTTTTCAGAAAACCGGCATCGCGGCGCCTGCCGCTCCGACATCAGCTCCGGCAATCCTGAGATGGATCGCAAATTGTCTTTTGCAGTGGACGACGCTCGGAATGCGCAAAAATGTTTCCGAGAACGAGCAGAAGCGGTGCAGACAGATGTATGAAGACGCGTCTGCGATGCTTGATAAAATTCAGTCAGGAGAAGAGATTGTTGATTCGACCGGCGCGGTTATTTCCGATCCGCCAATGCCTGCAACATATTTCGACTCCACTCAACGATTCACGGATGTGCTATGAACGCTATCGCACCGAATTATGTCGTTGACGCACTCGTCCAAGTGATTACCGACAATAAAGTTTCTATCGGCGTAAAAAAAGCCGTTGCTATCTCGGAAGACGCTGAAGATAAAGAATTGCAGCCGCCGTACTGCGCGGCGTACGCAAACTTTGAGCTTGATTCAGAGCAAAGCACCGGCGAAGATATGCCGCTGCATATTCCGGTGGAAATAAAAATTCTGTGCTCGTCAAAAGACAACAAAAGCGCCGCGTTGTCGTTTGCGGAATCGTTCCGCATCGCAAATTCAGTCATCAATCTGTTGCGCGGACCAATCAGCGTGACCATTGACAGCGTTGCGTATCAGGTTGAAATCCACGTGCGAAAAAAGCCGTTTGAGATTTTGAAAAACACTGCCGACCAAACGATCGTGCAGGCGAATTTATATTACGAAATTGACACGGCAGGAGCGGACTAATGCAAACCTCGATCACTATGCGAAAGAAAATCCTCGCGCACTGGGAGACCGATCAGTTCCTTTCGATCACCGACGCGCTCGAAGATTTTCAGAAGAAATATCCGGAGATCACGTACTTCAAATATTATAACGTCGTGAAGCGGCGCGTGAAAACAAAATATTCCTACCGTCCCGACAAGGGTAAGTCGCGGAAGTATAACGACGATGCAAAAAAGAAATATGAAGTTGACTTGTATAAGTTCGACGACGTCGAGGAGTTCTTGGAATATCAAACCGGCGTGCTTGCCGATGAGGTGAATCATTCAACACTGAACATTGACGACCGGCTGAAGCATGTAAAGGAGATCGTAACAATCCGAACGCGTTTGCAAAAATTAAAATTAGAAAAGCATATCGGCAGAGCAGACGCGATGCTGATCTCGCGGCTCATGCGCCGCTTCGACGCAAATCTTTCAAACGATGACATCATCCGCATCGTGAAAGAAGAAGAAGCGAAGCTTCAGGCGGAAGAATCTTGATAAAAAAAATGAAATTATTTTCGACATCAGAAATTCTCCTTGAACATCTCGAACGCCAGCGGCAAACCGATCTTGAGCGTGCCGGCGAAGAGCAGCAGCGCGCGCTCCGCGCTGAAATTGAAGCGCAGATGCGCGTCATCGTTCCGTTCTCGGAAAGCGAACGAAAACCGGACGCGATTAAAACGCGACTGAAAAAAGCCGGAGAAGATTTCTTTTTCTGGGATGCAACATATTTCCCGCCTGATCTATACGACGACTATTCGGCGCCGGGTTGGTTCCACAGGGAAATTATCCGCCTGATGGATTTGCACGATAAAAAAGCGCACGTGCTGCACGGTCCGCGCGACAGCGCAAAAACTGCGTTCGCAAAGAAAAAATTTCTCTACAATTTTCTCCACGGCAAGCGCCACTACCAGCTCATCGGCTCCGAAACGCTCGCGCCGGCGCAATCCGCAATTGTTGACATGCTCTATGTCCTTGAATCGAATGAGCGGCTGAAACATGATTATCAATTGCAGTGGCATGAAGCTTCGTCCGAAAATCTTTTTGCGCGGTCAATCACAAATCCGGCGGGCGCATACATCGGCGCGTTGTCGGAAGGCCGCTCATCGCGCGGAAGGCAGCGCGCATTCTTTCTGCGTCCCGATCTCATCTATCTCACCGACCTTGAAAGCAACTCCTCGTCGCTGACGAGTGAGGCGGTGGAAAAACGGATCACGCGCATCAATGAAATGCGCACGTCGCTTTCGAGCAAGGGAGTTTTATTCTGGGAAGGAAATAATTTTTCCGTTGACTGCGCGATGAATTATTTATTCCTCGAGCAGGAGCGCGGAATTCTTTCTGAAGAATTCATTCTCCACAAATTTCCGGCATGGGACGAAACGCGAAAGAACGGAATAAAAAAAGTTCGTCGTTCCCACACACAAACTGCTTCCATCTGGCACGAACGCTTCCCGGCGAAAACGGAAAGTGAAATGAAACAAATGTGCAAGCCGATGGATGATTATGATTGGGCAGGAAATTTTCAGGGTTCGCCAAAAGAAAAATCCGGTGATATTTTTCCCGACACATTCTACCGCGAATGGCAGTATCTGCCGGACGATCTTCGCGCCGTCATCTACACCGATCCGAACTGCTCGCTGAAAGGGAAGGGAGATACAACGGCAGTTACATGTCTTGCATTTTCCGCGACGCATCAAAAATATTTCATCACTTCTGCGCGTTGCAAAAGTTATTCAAGCGCGAATGATTTGATTTCCGATTTTCTCGTTCTGCGCGCTGCAGAAAAAATACGCGGCGTCAATGTGATCGCTCAGGCATTCGACGGGAACGTCGCGCAGGAATCCACGTGGTTTAATTTCCTGCTGAACTTTTCGCAGCTCCACAAAATGCCGCTGCCGTTCATCGAATTTAAAAAATATAAAGTTGATGAGCTTGCATCGGTGACAGAAAACGAATGGAAAGCAGGAAGATTTCTTTTCCCGCCGGGATTCCGCCGGACCGAAGAGGGCAAACGGTACACCGAGCAGCTCTTCAAATTTAAGACGAAGAAAGCGGCGAAAAAGGATGATGCGCCCGACACGTTGATCAGTGCGCTCGAGCTGATGCAGGAATATCATTTGAATTTATTTGCCGGGACGAAGCCGGAATTTCACAGCGTCACAAAAAAACGAATTGCGCGCGCACTTTAATTGCTAAAATCTAAAAGGCAAAACAATGGCATACAAAAACGGTGATCTTTATAATTCGTTGCTGCCGACGATCGTGCAGATGCAGCGGTACATCCAGCGCGCAAACAATACAACGCAGCAGTACCGCGATCCGCGGCCGCTGATGTCTACATTGCAGCGCCTGATGCAGGTTGACCTGAACTTACTCGGACTTGTCGGCACGCGGCTCGATGCCGTGCTCGGCTTTGAGTCGTCAATCACTATGCCTGACGGCTACGCGCCGGATACGGCGGAACAGCAGCAGCTCGTAGAAATGAATAACCGTTTTCGCACATCGAAAATGCGCGCGCTGCTTCGCACTGTGATGATCGGAAGATTGTTCGGCGCGAGTGCGGTCCGCCTTGTGTGGGGAAACACCGCGAACGGAACGGCTGTTGTAAAAAAGCAAAAATACGATCTGACCGAACTGGACTTTGATGTGCTCAACGATGACGGACTGATCTATCTGAACACGAACACAAACAACGGATTGCTGACGCAGTCGCCGATTGACCCGGAGACACACATCGTCGTACGCTATTCGCCGCTTGACGGAATTGAAAAAAATTATATCGGCTCGCTCATGCGAACAAACATGATCCTGAGCTGGATCAAATATTACGATTACTGGAACTGGGCGAAGGCAAATGAAAAATTTGCCGATCCGATGATTTGGGCGAGCTATAGGAAGGGATCGCAGGACACGGAAGTGAATGCTGTGATCGCCGGACTGGAACAATTGGGCACCGATGCGCGCGCCGCTTTCTCGGACGACGTGAAACTGCAGCTCCTCGAAGCTCAGCGCAGCGGAAGTATGAGCGCGCACAAGGAATTGGTGGAAACAATTAAAAGCGAGCAGGCAATTTCCATTCTCGGACAAACGCTGACGACCGACTTGCAGAACAAAGGAAGCAAGGCGGCGGCATCGGTTCATAATTTAGTTCGTTCAGACATTATGTGGTCGGACTTGCTTGCGCTTCAGGAAATTATCTCTGATCAATATTGCGTTCAGGATTTCCAAAAAAATTACGGCGAGCCGAAAAATGCGTTTCCCGTTCTCCGTTTCCACACCGATGAAACGGAAGACACCGAAGCGAACGCACGGATTTTTGCGGAAACGAAATCTGCTGATGCGAACTTCAAATTCAAGCGCGACGAATTTTACAGAAAAATAAATTTCACTCCGCCGCAAGAAGGAGATGTGACGGTATGAAGGTAAAAGAAATTAAAGATTCAAATGGCGCTCATCATTCTTGGGCAATCAAATGTCCGGGTTGCGGCTATTATCATTTATTTGATTCGCGCTGGTCGTTCAATGGAAATTTAGAAATGCCTACGTTTAGTCCAAGCATGAAATCTTGGATTGAAGTTGGAGATCCAAAAAGACAAATAGTTTGCCATAGCTTTGTAGCTAACGGAAAGATTCAATTCCTATCCGACTGTGCGCATGAACTTCGCGGACAGACTATTGATCTTCCCGAAATATCAGAGGATTGGAATTCATAAATTAAAATGACGCCCGACGAACTTCGACAAAAAATTTCCACACTACAGAACAGCGTCGTAGACCGCATGATGGTGATGCGCGCGGCGAACGCCGGCGTGGCAATCATCCGCGAGAGAACGACTTCGGGAAAATTTTTAGAAGGTTCATCGGCGGGCGCGGAACAATATTCGGCGAAGCCGTTCGCGCGGCCCCTCGGCGGATTGACACGCAACACGACAAAGGCGCTGCTCGCATCCGGCTCGGAAATTTTCACGTCGAAAAATAAGTCAACATGGATTGTCGTTGCCGGCGGCTACAAAAGATTCCGCGAGCTTGCCGGAAAAGATTCGTCCCACGTGTCGCTCACATGGACGGGCAGAATGCTTCGCAACTTGGGAATTATCAGCGCCGACGACACAGGCGCAGTTATCTCCGAAAAAGACGCCGACATGAAGAAGCTCGCCACATACCATCAGGTTTCAGGCGCGGGCAAAAGCCGGCGCCTTCACAAGTTCATCGGCTTCACGGCCGACGAACAGGTGCGGCTAAAGAAGCTTGTCGGCGAAGAAGTGATGAAAAAAATTAAAGCGATGATCGGGTAACTGCGGACTTCGCACAGACGGGGAATTGCGTAGAATAAAAAAAGCGGCTTTTTAAGCCGCCTGAGGTGAAGTTGGAACATCTCTATCGCAGGTTCTTTACCGTTTCAAATCGTTTCTAATCGTTTCCACTGTGCCGCCCGAATATCGGGGAATCCTGAGCCTTTTTCGCTCACGGCGGGCAAATTCGGTTTTCACGGTTTTTGCAGATTTTCTGCCAGCCTGATAATTGCGCTCTCGGCAATGAGGCGCGGATATTTCCGCAACACGATCTGCTTGATTCTCCCGGCAATCACATCCACGTCGGAATATTCCGGTTTGATGATTGCAAGCAGCGCGGATTCCTGCTCGCATGTTATTTTCGCAAACTTTTCCGCCAAAAATTTTGAGAATGTGGATGTCGGAATTCCCGCACGCCGCGCGGTTTCATTCTGCGAGAGCGAATTTTCTTTTTCCAAATATGCAATCGTGAGTTTTCTTAATGCTTCCATGTTGTTTCCTTCTGTGTTTGAAAATTGTTTTTGTTGCAGTTCATTCGACCACTGGCGTCCACCAGTGCGTGCAGTTGTAGCCGCCGCAGCTTGTCAGCACCGGCAAGCCCTGTCCGTTATTCATTTTTGTAATTTGAGTTATTGTATATTTTTTGCCGAGATGTTCGCGGCAGAAAAGACGCGAGTTCGGATGCAGAACTCCGTCGTATATAAACTTTTTCACGCCCGCTTGCTGCGCCATCTCGAACATGCTTGCGTTGTCAAACTGTGCCAGTCCGGTATTTGCCAGCGTGCGCGCTTCACCGGCGGCAAGCCCGCGCCTGAGCAGACGCGAACGGAGGACTTCAATACCGCTTCCGGCGCGCGCGGTACGCCGAAGCTCGTCAATGATAATATCTTTTGCTGCCGTACGGATTTGGGAAAAGTCAACCTGATAAAGCGCAAGCAGATTGGTGATGTCACGCTCCGACAACTGATTGCTGTTCACCGGCAACTGCTCGCTGAAATACGTCTGCCACACTTTGCCGATCTGTTTTTGCGCCTGACGCAGATCGAGAATGATCGCTCCTTTTGCCGCCGCCGGAATCTGAAATTTATTTTCGATGATAGCGATGAAATCGTCGAGCGAGAGATTGTCGTTCTTCGTTTGAGCGAAGAGACGCATCAGCTCGCGCGAAACTGCGCGATTGAAACGCGGAGAATTATTTGCGAGCGATGCTGCAAGCTCGGCTTTGATCTGTTCTATCTGTGAGCGCGGGTTCATTTTATTCTTTCACAAACAAATTTAACCACAGCCGGAACCTGTCCGTTTCCAACGGCTTTAAGCCTGTCCAACCTATCGGGATCATCATTAACCATTCCGAGAATTCCGGCGTCAGGCTTTCTGAAAACTCTTCCGCCATTACCTCGTTCAAATTTCCCGAAGTAAAACGAAAAAGCTTCTTCGCTTGCAGTTTTTTCGATCGTGCTGTGGCTAACTGCTGCACCGTGAAATTTAAACGCATTGCATCGCTCGCCGTCGGCGTGGGCCACAAGAAACAATCTGCTGCGTATGCTCGCGGCGCCGAAGAGATGCGCAGGTAAACAATCCCATTGACAATCATACCCGCTTTCCACGATGCTTGTGAGGATCGTGTTCCTGAAATATGTTGTCGTCGTGAGAGCTTCAACATTTTCGAGAACGAAAAAACGCGGTTTGACGATTCTGATAGTCTCGATTGTTTGCGGCCACAGGTTCCGTTCATCGTGCTCATTTTGTCTTCCGGGATAAGCGCGGCTGAATGGCTGGCATGGGAATCCTGCCGTGATGACATCAACCATGTTTTTATAGCTTCCGGCGTACCCGTCACTAATGAATGTTTTGACATCGCTGAAAATTGGTGCATTATTGATAACTCCGTCTTTGATCCTTTGAGCAATAATTCTTTGGCAATAATCATCTTTTTCCACGTAACCTACGGTGGACCAACCGAGTAATTTTGTTCCAAGTAAACCCATCCCCCCCCGTGAACAGTGACAATTCATTCATTTTTCATCCTCTGCGCTGCCGCACAGCGCGGCGCAAGATGACATTGGTGTGCATGATAGCAGCCGTTCATAATGCGCCCGCAGGGCACGTTATTCAGCGCGACTGATTCTGCTTTCGGCGGTTCGGCGTTGAGCTCCATCCAGCCGAATTCTGAAAGCGCAACGCCTTCAATCCGCGCGCCTTGTTCGCCGCCGTTGCTCGTTTGGATTTCAATCATTCCCCTGCCGGCAAGTGCGCGCACAACGGCGGAGAAGTTGCACCGCAGAGAATTATTGAACCGCGCCGGAAATGCTTCAAACAATTCTTTCCGCGTTGCGCGACGGCGTTGCGAAAGGAATCTCAGCAGTGCAATTTGATGAAGCGACCGTGAACAAAAATTTCCGATTTTCATTTGCTTCTTTTCCTCTTTTGTGATTTCTGTTCAAACCGTTTAAAATACAAGCTGCCGGTCGGACGCTCGATGAACTCCGCGACTTTTCCGCAATGAGGACAGCGGCGTCCGAGGCGGCGGTACGTCTTATAAAAATGATCGTCCACGCGGACAACACCGCCCGGCATCTCGTCTTCTTCGACATCTCGATAATCGTATTTGCAAAACGGACAGATCATTAATTCAAAAGTCAAAATGTAAAGTTCAGAATTGAGGCTAAGGCAGGATTCGAACCTGCCATCTCCATGCTCATCGCGCTGGTGTTTTCCCATAGAAAACTTTGCAGCATCCAACGCATTATTTCTTCACTTCTTTTTTCGGCAGATGAACGTATTGTGCACGCTCGCCGGGCTTTGCGTTTTCTTTCGCGATGATCACTGCGGCGCGCCACGCATATTCGCGTGTCTCGGCTTGGACGGAAATATTTTCCGTCCGCACGACCTTGTCATCTTTCACGAAATCAAACTTAAAATCGAAAGACGGATTCTTTGGTTTTTCCGGTGCCGGCGCCTGCGGCGCTTCCGGTTTATCCGGTGACGTTTGCGGTGTCGCGCCTTGATCTGCTGCAAGAGCTTGTCCTGCATCCACTAACGCCTGAGCAGCTTTGTCAGCCTTCGCTGACGCTGAGTTTTTTGTCATGTGTGCCTCTTTTAATTTGGTTGAGAAAATAAGTGAGTTGCGTGTAATCAATTTCCCAAACGGTGCGCGGCTGCCTGTATGGTCCGATTTCTTCGCCGACATTCTTCACAAGTTTCATCTCGCACAATTCTCGGCGACGGCCGGTAACAATGTTGATCTCGACGCCCAATTTTTCTTTGATCTGCTGGTCGGTTGCGCGGCCGAGTTCGAACAGTGCATTGAAGACGCGCATACGTGACGCCGAAAGGCGATCTTGAATCTGCGCGAAAACCGCATTGCGATTTTCTTTTGCGTCGAACAATGTCGGTTCGCTTGTCATGCCGCGCTCTGCTCGATGGATTCCCACTTGATCGAAAGGATTCCGGCTTGTTCCTGCTGGTCAACGCGCAAACCAACCGCCGCAAGCTCTGCATCGGTGAGACTTTTTGCGCTGTAATCAGCAAGGATTTTTTCCTTGTCGATTTCTTCAGTCTTTCGAAGGTAGCCGCCTTTGAAAATCCGGCGCGTCAGCTCGAGTACTGTTTTCAGATTATACTTCCGGTTGAGCAGAGAGACCTTCGGCGGATTAGTGCGAAAGCCGATCTGTCCGTGCAGCAATTCGCGCGACTTTGTTTTTTCAAACTCATCCTTATGCTGAATGCAGAATGCTTCGATCGCTTTCTCGATCTCTGCGTTCCGCTGAAGCATGTCGCGCGTCCGCGCGTTGAAATCATCGCGAATGCTTTGGATGCGTTCGTTCATCTTTGCCTCTTCCTTCGCGCGCGTGGCTTCGTTGCCCGCGTACTCGAGTAGAAGCTCATCGGCATCGCTGAAGCTGCCGACCGTGTTTGTTTTCATGCTGGCTCCTGATTTTGTGGTTGAGAAAATAGTGGAAATCGTTCGTCAAAAATTGTCGTGCCTTCGAAGAACGAGGCGACAATCTTCATTTCTTTCTGCATCTGTGCCGCGCTTTTCCGCAGCTTCTTTCGTTCCTGCATCAACTCGTTGTATTCATGCACCGTGGATTTAAGCGCGGAGCATTGTTTTTCTATCAAAGCGATTGCTTTCTGTAATTCGCTCAGCTCGCTTTGTTTCTTCTCGAAAATAGGTTGAAGCTCATGTGTCTGCATGTTCCAAATTCCTTTCTTAAACGGCGAACGTTCCGGTTTTGCGGAACGAGCTTGTTTGGTCTGACATCAATTCAGCGAGCCTGTTGATTTCATCGTTAAGAATTAAGTAATCGCGCATAAGGTCGGAAACTTTCTCCGCACTGGTTGCCGTGTTCATAATCTCGTCGTACTTATCTCTCCGCAGCAATGAAAGTGCGGCGATGAGTGAGCAATTCGGATTTTTCTTCCGTGCTTCGTCGCGCAGCATTGCCATTCTCATCGACTCGTCAAAATCATGCGCGGCGCGGAGGACCTTGATAATCCAGCCCGTGATGAAAATAAAAAGCGCGGCCGAACCAACGGCGAGCATAACCTGTCGAAGAATTTCTTCTGTCATTGCAAAACTCCTTTCGGATTTGTTGATTGATGAAATTGTTCCGCCTTCGGGCACGTAACCCAATGCGGAGTCCAACCCGTTTGTCCGGCGGCGAGAGAGCGGTGAATTATGCCGTCTTTGTCGAGCAGCGTTCCTTCGCGCTCGCGCGGGACGTGAATGAGCTGCGGATCAACGGGAATATTTTTCCCGCGCAGGGTTTTCATCCAAAGTATGCGCGCGCCGCAGCCCTTACATGTTTGAATATTTGTCGAAAATCTCGCCTGATGATAAATGCGTTCGTTGTGTGTCATTAAATTTTCTCCGGTGGAAGAATTGTTACGGCGTAACCCTGACGGACGGCGAGAAGTATTTTACCTGAATCAACCGAATCGCCGACCGTGAAATTTCTGTGCGATGATTCTATCACCTTGAATTGGAGCATCAAAAAACCTACCGCCTGAACGACGATGAGCATACGGTTATCCTTGTTTTATTTTTGTCGGGAACAGTGTTGTGATCTGCCGGTCTTTCACGATGAAGTCGACTTGGTAATCCCGGCTGCGGAACAACACGCCGTCAGCATTGTCACTGATGTAGCTGGCGTTGTGCCAGATTTCCACAATCGCTTTTTCTGCCGCGATCCGCACATGCGAAAGCACCGAAGAATTTTTCCCTGCGAAATTGAAGCGCTCAATAAAACGGTCTATTGAATGTTCTGAAATCGTGATCACCCGGTTATGCTTCATTGTTTTCCTCGTCGGAAAAGGCTGATTTTTTAATCGTTGTCGAAACAGTTAATCGCCCCGTGCCACGGCATTCAGAACACTTCACTCTTATCCACTCCCATTCCGAACCGGAAATTCTTTTCTCTATCCGTTTCCAGCCACACCCTGCACATCTGTCGCAAATTTCTATTTTCCACTTCGCCTCAGTGCCCATTATGCCGCATCTCCAGTCTTTATTTTTTCATTTTTCACTTTTAACTTTTTCTGATGCCATCGTTTTTGCAAGTACAGCACCAACCGCACACCTTTCCAGCGCGGCAGAGTTTCGAGCGATTGCTCACCGTACCGCGCGCGGACCATTTCTGTGAAATATCCATCGCTCCAGCCGAGCAGCTTCCGGTACTGCCGTATTTGTGAGAGATGCTCTTCCGAAATTGGCGAACCTTCCGCTCCGTTGAGCGCGCGGAATATTTCTGTCCGGACGCGCTCTTTCACTGCGCGAAGCCGAAGCGCAAGCTGTCGTGCCTGCGCTTCGGTCAATTCTCCGTAGCCGACCTTGAATTGTTCCTCGGCTTCGCGTTTCAAAAAGTCGTGTGCTTGGCCCGGCGCAATGCCGTTCGCTAAAGCGTGCAGTTTACGATTGAGCTTCGGTTCCATCTTCTTCCTCAACGGTCATCAGCATGGTGATCCGTTCGATAGCGTCAATAATTTGTCCGCTGCCGACTTTTTTCCATGACAATTCACCTTCTTCAACACTTCCGGCAATAATGCGCATTGCGCGTGCAAGTGTATCAATGTCGCCGTAGTTACCGATCTTCCGGGCAATTGCACGCGTGTCGGTTTTATCGATTTCGATTCCGTACGCGTTCAGGAATAATTTTACGTCGCCGGGAGTTGCGTGCGGCAGTTCGTACCGGTCGTCAACGCGGCGCAGAAATTGCCCGAATACTTCGTCGGAAATTCTTTTTTTCGCAAGCCGTTCGGCAAACACGGTCGAGCCGATGAGCACGAGCGACGCCTGCGATTCGTCATAAATGTCGCGCAAAAGTTCGAACGAATTATCGCTGAGCTTCTGAGCTTCATCAATGATGACGACGCACCGCGTTTGAGCCAAGTCCATCAGCTTCGCGAAAAAATTCTGCCCGATGTACGATGATGTCGGATTCGAACCCTTCACGCGCACGTGCAGCGCTCGATGAATGTCCTGTGTAATTCTGCCGATGCTGTTCCTGTTGTGCTGCGTGATCCGCACGAGCGCGACCGGTTCTTCGATTGTCGGAATGATCGCCTTCAGAGTGAAAGTTTTTCCGGCGCCTGTCGGACCAAACACCGCGTATATTCTTTTATCCCACGCCGCAGCGCGAACGATCTTTTCGATGAAGCGTTTCACGCTCGTGTCTACGGCGCGGATGCTTCCGCCGAGTCCGGTAAGCGAAAGCGCCGCTTCAACAATGCGGTCATCGCGCCCGGTCATCAGCGTGTCCACGTCGGCAACTTCAACGGCGGCGCGCAGGGCAATTTGCTTTCGCCAGCCGCGCTGTTCCCTGACCTTGCCGAGCGCCTTATCAATAATTGTTTCGCGCTGCATGTTATGCCTTCCTTCCTTCGTTGACCACGTCGAACAGGTCTTCGATCTCAGTTTTCGCTACAGAAATTTTCAAACGCAGATTCGCGCGCTCTTCCTCGGTCAGGAATTTGTTGTGCATGATATTTTTAATCTCAACGCACAATTCACCGACAGCGCCGACCGCTTCAAGCGCTTCCTGCGAGGCGTCGTTCGTGTGCGCGTGATATTGTTTCTTGAAATTCCACACGATGTCCGACCCGGCGAAGACGGTGTCAAAAAAGATTCTGTCGCCAGTCAACTCCGTGATCCGTTTGAGCAGCGTTACCGGCATTGTGCGCCGTCCGGAAATAAAAGCGTGGAGATCGCCGTATTCCATATTGAGCTTCGAGGCGAGCCAGCCAATGTCGTGTTTGCGCTGAGTTATGAAAACGTATGTGAGCGTACCGATCAACTCCTCGTCCATCCGCGTTCCGGGACTCCGAAAAGAATTACTGTTGTGTGACATACTGCACTTTCCTTTCTGTTAAATAGTTCGTTGTTGTTTTGCGGATTGTTGATTTAACAATCCGAACGGTCAAAAAAAATCAGTTTTCACGGCCGTCATCGAGCGCGGCAGTTACTTCTTCTTCTGTCTGCAGCATTCCGAGCGCGACCATTTTGTCTGTGATAACGAGGAGCTGCTCGTGAACGACCATCAATCTGTTTTTGATGGATTCAAAATGCTTCGCTTCGTTTGCCGGAATTCCAAAGTCGGCGGCAGATGCGCCGCTGACTGTGTTGGCTAAACTATTGTAACCGTCGCGGATTGTGCGGTAGCCTGCCGCGAATCTCCGGTCTGTTGTTTGCATGACACCTCCGTTAAATGATTGTTGGATATTTTTTTGCAATTTCTTTTCTGTGCGCATCTTCATCGTCCGCTTTTTTTTCTGCGCGTTTTTTCGCCGCCGCCGCTACGATTTCATCCGGCACCGTCTTCACGTCCACGACCGGCGCTTTCCCGGTGAGCAGGTGATTGACCGTTTCCTCAGTTTCCTTTATCAAGTTCATTTTGCGCGACATGAGCGCAGAAACGTTTTCGCCGGCTTCAAGCGGATGCTGACGGTCAACAAATTTTACCGTTGTGAGATACTCGCCATTCTCGTCGTAGACAAAAATGTTGTTCGGCAGAAACTCAAACTGCATGTCGTCTCCGCGATGCCACCAGAAACCGTCTATCGGATTCCAGCGCAGGAACACCCAACGACCGCGCATTCTCAGCGTCACGTCGGACGCGAAGAAGAAATGTTTTTTCAATTCTATGTAGCCGCTCATCCGAATGCGGCGCGGCTTCTCCGGGCCTTCCAAAAAGCTGAAAGCAATTTTTTCGACCGGCGCGCGCCGCGGCGGATCGAGCTTCACAAGCTCATCCCATAATTGATTCGGCGTTTTTCCGTCCATGCCGAAACCAGACGACGGGCGGTTATTGTGTCGGTTCACAAATTCATCTATCGCCGAAATCAGCTCATCAATTTCCATGAAGTGAACGATCTCCCCGGTGTTCGCATCAACAAAATCTTTTTGCTCGCCTTTGCGGAATTTCCGTTCTGCGCGCGCAACGACTTCGCGCTTCTGCCAGTAATTCGCTCCGGACCAATTGGAGAATTCTTTCGCCCAATCCGTCGGGCCGCCGCGCCCGAATCGGCGTTCAATTGTTTTCGAGATCGGGTTGCGCTTCAACGCGCGATGACTTTTCACAATGAGTGAAGGAAGGAACCCGCGCGTTTCGAAAACCTTCAGCTTATCTTCGACATCGCTGTAATCAATTTTCACAAGCTGCTGTTCGATCTTCGTCCCGACAACTCTGTGCGCTACAAATTCTTTTCCATTATCAATGTTGAACTGCTTCATAATTCCATGATGCAAAAAGCAGTCGAAGAGAGCCGTCTTCACGCCGAGCGAATTCGGAAAGCGAGTGATCGCGCGTCCGACAATTTTCCCTGTCCGCCAATCTTCAATGAAGCATGCGCTCGGCCGCGCGAGCGAACCGTCGAGCCATTTCACGACGAAGTCTATCCGCCAGAAATCTGACGTTGCCGCTTCCATCACTTTCAGTGTTGTTTTGTCGCGCAGAATCGGCGCGAGCCGGTTGCGCATTTGCAGCCGGCCCTCTTTCATCAGGTCGAGCTCGTTGCACATTTCAACCGACAGATCGGCGTGCAGCCGGCGCCATGTGCTTGTCGAAACGTCCGGGAGATTTTCGTCATTGATACACTTCACCGCGAACGATTGAATGGATCGGGATTGTAATAGATATTTTTTCGCCGATTCAAGCTGCTCGGTCGTCAGTGATTCAAGAATTCCGTCTTTCTCTTTTCGTTTATCTGTCGCATGATTCCGATAAAACCATGCGCGCGATCTCCCGAACGATGAAACAAAAATCTCGATGATCTCTTCCTTTTTTTTCGCGCGCCAGTTGCCAAGCGCGTTGAGCAGCTCAAGCTCGCTCTCGGTGAGATTTTCAAACTTCTTCGCCACAATCGCCGCCGCGAGAAGCCGGTTACCGTCGGAATTGGCAAGCGAAAGTTTTTGTGTCAAGAGAAATTTTTCTGCTTGCGCGGGAGTCAAGATGGAGTGGGAGAGCAGAGAGGGGAGAGAAATTTGAAGCTGTCTGCCGGTTGGAATTATTTCGTAGCGTGTTTCGAGGAAGGTGTTTCGATTGACATATACGCGCGCCGCGATATATTGCCGGTTCGTCAGTGCTGCAAATTCATTTAAAGAAATCCATCTTTCCATAGTTCAAAATTTTTTATGTGAGATACTGAACCGATGCAGTTCGCTGTTCACAACTTCGCTGATTTGCTTTAACCTCATTGCATTCGTACGTTTCCCTGACAATAACTGCCCCACATACTGCGGCGTCAGCTTCAATCGCCGCGCAATTTCAGATTTGTTGATTATTGATTTGATTTTGGGATGTCTTTTTCTCATATTTTTCCGAGTTTCAAGTTAGAAGCAAGATAATAAATTTAGAACTACTTGTCAAGAGAAAAAGTAATAATTTTATTCCTATGGATTATCTTCAAGGGTTGATTGTTCAGGGTATAAAGAGGTTGATGGAAAAGCGGCAGTGGTCAAAAGCCGATCTCGCTCGCGTGTGCAAGATTGCCAAGCAAAACGTGAACAGTTATTTGACGGGAAAACTCAATCCGGAAAACTTACTCCTTCCCTTGTATGAGTCGGGAGAGGATATTGAATGGATTAAGCACGGAGGAAGGGATGAGGGAATAGTCTCCGACAATAAACCAAATTTTGAAGGAATAACTTATTGGGAATCACGGACATCTCACTTCACCGAGAAAGAACGAAAAGATTTGAATCGGTTCATTAATGAGTTGATTAAAGAAATGAATGAATCGAAAGAAAAGGCGGAAGAGGCTATAGATGTTGCGCGCGTAATTCTGAAGAAGGGAAGGAAGAAAAAACAACTATGATGCGCTCCGTTTTTGATTTTTACAACGAGCTTTTACAGAAATACGATGGAACTATTAATTACAACAAGATTTGTGCCGATGAAAAGATTCTCTCGGTAAAAGGGAAGCTGCCTGAAGGGTTGAATGGTTTCTTTATTTCCAACGGCAGTTATAAAGTGATTGTGCTCAATGAAGCCATTTCTTTTTTTGAACGGCGGGATTGGGCATTTCACGAACTTTGGCATGCACTTAAATCTCCTTATCGAAGCGATCATCATTATTCGGCCAAGGAAGACAAGAAGGCAAATCTCTTCGCATCTCTGTGTCGCGCACCGGTAGTAAGAGAAGGGGAAACTATAGACTCTCTGTGTGAACATTATAATGTTTCTAAATGGCTTGCAAAAGTTAGAATAGAATGCGAAATTAAAAGGAACTTATAGTCGGAGATTATATGGAATATCTATTTTTCTACGCTGTTTTTGCATTGATTTTTTCCTTGATTATTGGTTCTATATCTCAAAACAAGGGGCGTGGATTTGCGGTTGGCTTTGTTTCTTCTCTACTTCTAACTCCCGTCATCGGAATTGTCATTGTTCTTGTTATGTCCCCCGACAAAGAAAAAGTCTCTGAACTTTTAAAACTCAGAGACGAAGAAAAACAGAAATATCTTCAATCGCAAAAAACTCGAATTGAAATCAATCCTGAAAGATTAAAAATAAAGAAAATGATGGTTTTTACATCACTATCTATCTTCCTTGTTTTGTCAATAATCATACTCTTACTGCTTGCTCGTTAATGTACCAAAGGCATATAATGTACCAAAGACATGTACCAAAGCGTGCCTTATTTTTACCGCTTTAACTGTTTTTGCTCTTAGACATGTACCAAAGTGGGTGTGTGTAAGACCTTCACTTAGTTAAATCTTTCCGTTTCCACGCATATCGTCTCAAATATGTGGTAAATTTCCTCTGCGAGCATCTTTTTTCTCTCAATTACATGGTAATTGCACCGGCGCGCTCGCGTTAATTTACTTTGTAAACATCCCTACAACTCCGCAAAATTAAAGCGGTTGTCGTTAAGCAACCGTGCGCGTTGTTGTTGTATTCTATCTCGCGTTTCGTCTCATTTATGTGGCGTCTTTCATTATCGGCGCTGAAACAAAGGTTGTATTCAGTATGTTTCAGTGGGGTAGCGCGATAGATTTGTCTTGATCGGAACTTTTTGCTATATTTCGACTGTTCAACTGATATAGTCGAAAGGTCAGTCATGAGGACAAAAGTTCCGGAACTCTCGCGTGAAAAAGAAACGCTCATTCTCAATGCTGCGCAAAAGCGATTCGCGTTGTACGGCCTCAACAAGGTAACCATGGACGAAATCGCCGAGGACGTTGGCATGGGAAAAGCATCTCTCTATTATTACTTCCCAACGAAGGAAGATATTTTTCGCGGTGTTATTCAGCGGGAACAGCGCGAGTTTCTTGAACAAATGCAGAATGTGGTGCATCAGCAGATTTCCGTAAGCGATAAGCTCAGGAAGTATATGTTGCAGCGTCTGAAATACTCGAGCCAGTTATTCAATCTAAGCTCGTTGAATCATCAATCATGGATGGACTTGAAGCCGATCTTCAAAGATCTCTTCAACAATTTTGCCGGCGAAGAACAAAAGCTTTTGATGCATATTATTCGGGAAGGAAAACAAGCGGGAGAATTTGAGGTGTCGTCGCCGGAAAAAGTTGCCCATCTGATACTTCATGTTTTGCAAGGACTGCGTTTGCGATTATTCCGTGCAACGACAACTCCGCCTATTCAGCAGCCCCCGTATGATGATCTTGAAAAAGAGACGACATTGTTTGTCGAAAGTCTTCTTTATGGCATCCTCAAACGTAACAGTAATTAATTATTAAGAAAGGATTCACGGTACATGAAAGAGGAGATTCAGCAGAATGAAAAAGAGTTTCAGAAAGCACACCGAGCGGACAACGCGCCGCCGCAAAGCAATAATGGCGGCGAGGAAGAAGAGTCTGTAGAATCGGTGCCGCTGTATAAAAATTTTAAGGTCATCATTCCTTTGTTTATCGTTGTTGTCGGCATTGCCATTGTTTCATGGAATTGGTACCTCGGCATGCGCGATTATATTTCCACGGATGACGCTTATGTTGACGCCAACCGTGTTTCAGTAAGCGCAAAAATTCTTGGCCGCGTTGACAGTTTAATGGCTGATGAAGGGGACACCGTTCGTGAAGGCGAAACGCTTGTGAAGCTTGATGACACCGACCTTCGCGCTCAGGAAGCGCAGTCTCGCGCTGCGCTGGCATTGGCGGAAGAAAATATTGCACTGGCAAAGGTGAGCGTTGATAAAGCACAAACGGATTTTCAACGGACATCAACACAGTTCAAAGAAAATATTGTGCCGAAAGAACAATTTGATAACGTGCAGAGCGAGTTGGAATCTTCACGTGCGCGGTATAACATTGCCATCGCTCAGGTTGGCGCGGCGCGGGCACAACTCGGCGTGATTGAATCGCAATTGAAAAATTCCGTTATCCAATCTCCGATGTCCGGCGTTATATCGAAGCGGTGGATCCTGCCGGGCGATGTAGTGCAGCCGGGACAGCCGATTTTTTCTATCTACGATTTGGACAATTTGTGGATAACGGCAAATCTTGAAGAAACGAATCTCGCCGCGCTTCACGAAAACGACAGCGTAGAAGTTTCCATTGATTCATATCCTGATCGGAAATTTACCGGCACAGTGTTCCAGATCGGTTCGAACACGGCGTCGCAATTCTCGCTGATTCCGCCGAATAATGCTTCAGGTAATTTCACAAAAGTCACGCAGCGTGTGCCGGTGAAAATCTCCATTCATCAGGCAGTGAATCAGAGTCAAGACCCGGTGCAATTGCTGCCGGGAATGTCCGCCGAAGTAAAAGTGAAGGTTCATTAATATGGCGCTCTTTTCAAGTCATAAATTAAAGAGCGGTTTTGTCGGACGCGTTCCGTCGCTGCATCACGAACACGCATCGTATAAGTGGTGGGTGCTGTTCAATGTGATGTTCGGAACGTTTATGGCGGTGCTTGATGCAACAATCGTCAATGTGGCTCTGCCGAAAATTATGGCAGCATTCGGCGCCGATATTGATAAAGTTGAATGGGTGCTGACGGCGTACTTGCTTGTGTTTGCCGTAATGCTGCCGACCTCCGGTTGGGTTGCAGATCATTTTGGATTCAAGCGCACTTATTTTTCTGCGCTTCTTTTGTTTACACTCGGCTCATTTTTGTGCGGACTCGCTTGGGACGAAAATGTGTTGATTATTTTTCGCATCATTCAAGGCGCCGGCGCCGGCTTTATGATGCCCGTCGGTATGGCGATCGTGACTCGTGAATTTCCGACCGAACAGCGCGGAATTGCATTGGGTTTTTGGTCTATCGCTGCTGCCGCATCTGTTTCACTTGGGCCTCTCATCGGCGGTTATCTTGTGGACAATATTAGCTGGCACGCAATCTTCGATGTGAACGTGCCGGTCGGTATTGTCGCGATGTTTGCCACGCTGGTGATCCAGCGCGAATACAAAACGGAACATGTGCGCTCGTTCGACTTTGTCGGTTTTATTTCGGCGTCGGTGTTTCTCAGCACGCTTCTGCTTGCGCTGTCTGACGGCAACGCGTCGTGGAATACCGGCGGATGGACCTCGCCGTTCATTATTACAAATTTTGTCCTTTCAGCAATTTCTCTCATCGTCTTTTTTGTCACGGAGCTCTCGGTTGAACACCCGCTGATCGAACTTTCGTTGCTGAAAAATTTCAACTTCGGCGTCACAAATGCGATTCTCTTTATTTTCGGTTTGGGAATGTTCGGCAGCACATTTTTACTTCCGCTCTATCTTCAAAATTCTCTCGGGTACACTGCACTGCAAGCCGGTGCTGTGTTTTTGCCAGTCGGAATTCTTCAGGCATTGATGTCGCCGGTCGCAGGCATCTTGTCGGATAAAGTGAATCCGAAAATTCCGGCTGTGATCGGCTTAGTGCTGCTCGGCTTCAGCCTTTACCTCAACGGTTCGTTGTCGCTTTTTTCTGAATCGTACGACGTTATGCTGCCGTTGTACATCCGCGGTTTTGCCATGGGATTGCTCTTTACGCCGTTGACAACGCTTGCGCTGAGCGAAATTCCGAGACATAAAATGGCGCAGGCATCCGGTTTGTTTAACGTGATCCGGCAAATCGGCGGAAGCTTCGGCATTGCAATTATGGGAACGCTGCTTACTCAACGAATGATTTATCATACGGCGATGTACGGCCAGGCAATTGACCAGAATTCTCCGGCATTTGAACGCACGGTGTATATGCTTGGGCGATTTGCACAGGAATCTGTCGGCGGTTCGTTGAGCACGGCGATGATAAGAGGAAAAGCGATTCTCGCATCGCACATTGTTCAGCAATCGTTCGTTCGTGCGATCGACGACGATTTTCTTATTGCCGCCGCCATTACATTTGTCGGCGTGATTCCGATTTTCATTTTACGCACGCATAAGAAGAAAAAAGGCGAACGTATCGCCGCAATGGAGTGAGGAAAATTATCAACAGCTCATCGCTGCGAATTTCAATCAAACGAATTAAATTTTTTAGACGGAATTATGAAACAACAACGAATGCTCTTAGTGTTTTTTTTCTTTTTCCTGCAAGTTGAAAACCCCTTCGGGGCGGCGTACGCTCAAGATACGCTGACGGTTGAACAGGCGGTGCAGCGAGTGGTCGAAAACCA
>JAJYOI010000137.1 GCA_021796275.1 Bacteroidota bacterium | reverse complement strand
AGCAGGTGTGATTAATATTATTACTAAAAAAGGAAATGGAAAACCGAATTATATTGACCAAGAAGAAGGTGGTTCACTTAACACATATAAACGATTAGTTGGGGCGACTGGGAGGACTGGCAGTGTTGATTACTCGATAACGTTAAGCGGAGCGAAGTCCGATGGGATTCCTTCAGCGGATCAAAAATTCGGAAATACGGTGAAGAGCGGCTACCAGTACTACAATCTTTCCTCCAACGCGGGCTACGAAATTAACGGTAATGTGGGACTCAATTTTTTTGCCGCGTTCAACAATGGGAAAACCGGGCTTGCCCAGCATGGAGGCCCGTTCGGCGATGACCCAACATACTTCGGCTATCATGAGCAAGGCGAATATCGCGGAGAAGCGAATATCAATTCTTTTCAGGGAACATGGCAGCAGAAGTTAGGTTTATCGTTCATGAGAAATTTACGAAGATACAGTTACGATTCGACCCTAAACAATCCGGCATCGTCGAGGAGTTTCTACTCCGGAAATTTTTATCAGTTCGACTGGCAGAATAATTTCAGCGTTTTCCCACAAAACTTATTGACGTTTGGATTAGAAGCTGCTAAGCAAAGCTCGTCTTCCGACTATTTCTCTCTTTCATCAGTGCCGTACCTCAATTTCGCATCACATTTGCCCTTGGTGAGTGTGAACTCATTTTCAAGTTATCTTCAAGACCAGATCAATATCCTTGAAGATGCTTTTACTACTGTCGGAGTCAGATATGACAACTACGGCAAGCGAGGTTCAGCGGCGACATTTAGAATTACTCAAGCATATCTTCTCAAAAATACCGGAACAAAATTTAAAGCGACGTACGGCACCGGCTTCAAGGCGCCGACGCTTGTTGATCTGTACGATCCGGTCTTCGGAAACAAAAATTTGAAAAGCGAACGAAGCGCGGGGTGGGAAGCGGGAGTTGAGCAATATTTGTTTAATTACAGTTCATTGTTTGGCGTAACATATTTCAATAATATTTTTACAGATATGTTCGGCTACGACAACAACTTCAGAACCATTAACATCGGCAAAGCGCAAACCGACGGCGTTGAATTTTCTTTTACGGCGAATGTGAATGCATCATTAAGAGCGACTGCGGGCTATACGCTGACAAATGCCATAGATAAAACTTTAGGCTCTGAGAACGTGAATTTACAGTTAGTCCGACGACCGGAACACAGCGCTTCATTTGGAATGAACTGTAATTTTATGGATGGTTCAAATGTAAATGTTTCTGTGGTTCATGTTGGAACGAGATATGATGAAGATTTTTCTTCCTTTCCTGCTGTGCGGGTTCAGCTTGACGCATTCACACTTATGGGCGTTTCTGCATCGTACAAAATTTCGGAAAACTTTAAATTGTATGGGAGAATTGAAAATCTGCTCAATGCAAAATATGAGGAAGTGTATGGCTACGGAACTCCGGGTAGAACAGCGTATGCAGGTGTCAAGGTGAATATTCAGTGAGGAACCAATTCCTCAAAAAAAAGTACTTGACAAACGGAGAAATATTTTCTATACTTGCATCAGAAAAATAGACGTATCGAGTGATGGATGCTCCATATCTCGTGAGTCGAAGGCAAACAAAGATTTTTTCCTTCTCACGGCATGATATTGACATCATGCCTTTTTTGTTTGTGCTGATGCTGAACTACTCACGCGTTCAACTTCCCCATCACAATCCGAAAAAAGTTGCACCATGATGCACGCTCCGAGGCGTGGCTTCTAACTTTACATTTTTCCTAATAGGATGTGCCATGAAACGCCAGACTATTTTCTTTACCTATCGCCGTTCATTTTTTGCTGCCGCAATCAACCTCTTTTTCTTTGCCAGCACTATGTTTGCTGGCAATGGAAAAATTACAGGTAAAGTTTTTGATACTGAAACCCATGAGCCGTTACCGGGAGTCAATGTGATAATATCCAGCGTAATGCTCTCCGATGGATCATTCGTTAAGCCTGATCATCCGCTTGGCGTCACAACAGGCGTTGATGGCTATTACTTCATCCTTAATGTTCCGCCGGGGGTGTATGCTGTCACTGCACGACTTATCGGATATTCTCCGGTAGTGCAAGAAAAAGTCAGAGTTGACCTCGACCGAACAATTCCGCTTGATTTTTCACTTACATCATCTGCGATACAAGTCGGCCAGGTTGTAGTTACTGCAAAGCACGAAATTATCAAGCAAGACGTTTCAGCGACACAGGAAGTAATAGTGACAACGCGTTTAGAGGAAATGCCGGTTCTGAGGGTGGATGAATTCGTGGGGCGTGTGAAAGGGATTCAGCTTGTCAGCGGAAGTGAGGGGAATGGTCTCAGTGTACGCGGCGGGGCGATCCGTGAAACAGATGTTCGGCTTGATGGAATTTCTTTACAGGATCCGCGTTCGGAAAATTCTTATCTTGCGCTGAATTCTACTGCAATCGAAGAAATTCAGGTGCTGACAGGCGGGTTTGAAGCGAAGTACGGACGGATTCGGTCCGGTCTTCTCAATGTGGTTACAAAGGACGGCTCGCGTGACCGATACACAGTTTCGCTTAAAGCAGATATCGCGCCGGCAGGGCAGAGACGATTCTTTGGTACCAATCCGTGGAGCAATGATTCATGGGTCTATAAAGTGTACGCAGGCCAGTATGCGATGAACGGGATACAAACAAAGCAAGATTCACTGGATGTGCCTTCGGATTTTTGGAACTTTACCGGATGGAAAAAAATAGCTGCTGCAAGTGGAGGGAAAGGCAGTGACAATCTTTGGCTCGATTCAACTCAACGGTTAGATTTGTGGAAAGCGCAGCATCCACAATATACGTTCAATGACAAACCAGATTATTATTTTGAAGGAGCAATTACCGGGCCGTTTCCCGGTGCCGGACTTCCTCTCATTGGCGATTTTGCCGAGCGAACAACTTTTCTTCTCGGGTTCAAATATGAGGATTCACAGCTTGCTTTTCCACTTGGCCCGAGGAATGACTATGAGGATTGGAATACTCAACTTAAGCTCACTACCCAGATTGCCGATAACATGCGTTTGTCTGTCAACGGATTGTATGCGCGACAGAACAGCGTCGGCGGCGGCTCGGCGACAACAAGTTACGGCGGTGCGCTTGTTGACGCTTCCTCCAGCTTTGCATTTCTTAACTCAACGGAAAGTTCAGTTCAGCAACAAGCGGCAATGCTCGCCGGTACAACGGGATTTCACGAGATGTTCAATAAAAGCCGTCTTCAATTTTATACGCAGGATTACTTTGTAGGCGGAGCGAAATTCACACACACATTATCGCAGAATTCTTTTTACACACTGGACTTTCAGGCGGGTTATACGAGCCAACAGCTTTCTCCGTTTTCAATGGATACCAGCCGCGCTGATGAGTACGTGTATTTCGACGTCGTGCGTAAAGCAGGGTCACGTATCGTTGATACACTTCGTGAACGGTTTTATGTTCCGACTTACGGTAGTCCGAACGGTTCCACAAATACGTACATCGATCCGCTCGGATTTTATATCTACGGTGGATTACAGCGTGTTGACTCATCCCATTCTAAAGTGTTCCAGTTGAAAGGAGATTTCACGTCGCAGATTGGGCGCCACCATCAGTTTGAAGCAGGTTTCTCTGCGCGCCTTGAAGATCTCTTCGTTTACACTGGCACATGGCTTCAGGCGCAGCTTTCATACACTCCCGATCTTTGGCAGTACTACAAAGCAACGCCGCTGGAAGGCGGAGTGTATGCACAGGACAAACTTGAGTTTGAGGGGATGATACTTAATGCAGGTGTGAGGCTTGACTATTTTAATCCGATGAAAAAAGGGTTCGCGGTTGGTTTCCCTGAACCCGACGCCTACAAGAATTTTTACAATCAAGTGTACATTAATGCCCCGGGCGCATGGGGAAGTTATGACCGGTGGACCTATTTCAGAAACCTTCTTGACAACCCGCCGGGTTGGCCCCGCACTCCGAATAAGATTCAAACATATCTTTCTCCGCGTCTCGGCGTTTCGTTCCCGATCACTGAGGCAAGCAAGATGTATTTCAATTATGGACATTTCTACCAGCGTCCGCCGATTACATTTTCGTACAACGAAGCAGTCTACATTGGCTCCGTAGCTGTGCCGACACCGGAACTCCCGATGGAGAAAACAATCTCGTATGAATTCGGTTATGAACAGATGTTCCTTTCCGATTTTGTATTCAATGTGGCTGCCTATTATAAAGACAATAGGAATGAACCGCTTGCCAGAGCCTTTATTGATTACTACGGAGACAATACCGTCATCAAGTACTTCCCTGATGGATATAGCGACGTACGTGGGATTGAGCTCCGGCTTGAACGGCCCGTTGGGAGCTTTGTCACGTTCAATGCGATGTATGACTATATGCTCTACAGCGGTGGCGAGAGCGGTCTCGCAATGATCTATGAAGATCAGTTGAAAGCGAAAGTGGCGACAGAAACGCGGCCGCCTGATTTGTATAATTCTGATCCACGGCCCCGCGCTAATGTTGATCTCAACATTCATTCTCCGTCTCAATGGGGTCCGGAACTTTTCGGAAACCAGTTTTTGAGCAATATTTTTCTCAACTTTTTCTTTGAATGGAAATCGGGCGGACGCTACCTCTGGAATCCCGAAGTTGCTGATGTCAAAGACCGCATTTATGTAGACGCGGTAAATTACTGGAATGTTGACTTTCGCGGATCAAAGTCGTTTAATCTTCCTGTCGGTTCTCTTGAGCTTGTAGTCACGGTGAAAAACCTTTTCAACAATAAATGGCTTGTTGTCTCGAACATGACCCGCCCACAGCTTGACGCATAC
>JAJYOI010000005.1 GCA_021796275.1 Bacteroidota bacterium | reverse complement strand
GCTCCGCGAGAAACCATCAGTCATTGTTCTTGTATCGCCCAATAGTCCGACAGGGCAGTCAATGTCTGTCAGCGATGTTGAAGAGATTCTAAAATTAAACTCTTCATTGGTCATTGTTGACGAAGCGTATATTGAGTTTTCCGAAAAACCAAGCGTGCAATCATTGTTGAGCAGGTACGATAATTTGATTGTGCTGCGGACTTTTTCCAAAGCATTCAGCATGGCGGGACTTCGCATCGGATATCTTCTTACGAATCCGGGATTGTGCACTGAATTGCTTAAACCGAAAATTCCATTTACAGTGAATGATTTTTCCGCCGCAACAGCAATGACTCTCCTGAAGCACGGTGATGTCGTGAACGAACGCATCGCGCTCATCAAAAAGCAAAAGACGACGCTGTGGAATGCTCTTCGCGCGATGGATTCTGTAGAAGTTTTTCCTTCGGATTCGAATTTTTTTATCTTCCGAACGCCGCATGAAGCCGGAGCATTATTTCAAAAGCTTTTTGACCGTAACGTGCTTGTTCGTGACGTCAGTTCGTATCCGATGATGGAACGTACGTTGCGTGTGAATGTTGGAACAGAAGAGGAAAACAGCGTTTTTTTGTCAACGCTTCAAACACTATTGAGAGGCTGAGCGATGAAAATTCTTGTCTTTGTCAATCATGTTCCTGATACTGAAACGAAAGTGAAAGTGGGTGCCGATGGCAAGATGATTGATCCAGCGGGTATCAATTATATGCTCAGTCCGTACGACGAATTTGCAGTTGAAGAAGGATTGAAACTTCGCGAGAAGTTTACTGGCGAAGTCGTTGTCGTTTCGCTCGGCGGAGATGCCAACAAAGAAACGCTTCGCAAAGCGCTGGCAATGGGCTGCGATAAAGCCGTGCTGTTGAAAGATGCCTCGCCTCACGATTCATTTGCCGTTGCGCGCTCGCTTGCGGATTTTGCGAAAGAACTTTCACCTGATATCATTTTGCTTGGCAAACAATCAATTGATTATGATAACGGGCAGGTCGGTTCACTCGTTGCAGAAATGCTGAACATGCCGTCAATTTCTGTTGTCGTGAAACTGGAGATCAACGATGGCGCCGTTGTTGCCGAACGGGAAATTGAAGGCGGACGTGAAATTGTTCATGCAAAATTGCCAGCGGTCGTAATGGCGCAGAAAGGATTGAACCAGCCGCGATATCCATCATTAAAAGGAATTATGGATGCGAAGCGAAAAGTTATCGAAGAACGTGCAGTTGCACCTGTTGAATCTAAAGTAGAAGTGCTGACGATGCGCAAACCACCGGCAAAAAATCCCGGAAAAATTGTCGGCACCGATGCTTCTGCTGTGCCTGAACTTGTTCGATTACTGCACGAGGAAGCGAAAGTAATCTGAACTGAAATTTCAAAGATGAACAGAGAGAAAACCAACGATGAAAATCATTGCTTTTGCTGAACAAAGAAATAATCAGTTTAAGAAAACCGCATTTGAAGTTGCTCGGGCGGCGCGCACGATTGCCGACCAACTTGGCGCTGAATGCAATGCTCTGGTGATCGGAGGGAATGTTTCTCCGATTGCTCCGCAATTAGGCGCGTATGGCGCCGCAAAAGTGTTGGTCGTAGAAGATGCACGATTAGAGAATTATTCGACCACGGCATTTGCTAAGATTGCCGCTGAAGTTGCCCGTGCAGAAGCTGCCGATATGCTTTTCTTTCCGGCAAGCGCAATGGGAAAAGATTTCGCTCCGCGCGTTGCGGTAAAACTTGATGCCGGTCTTGCGGCAGATTGCACTGCGCTCCGAGTTGAGAATGGAACGGTAATTGCGACGCGTCCGGTGTATGCAGGAAAAGCGTTTGTTGAAGTAACAGTTCGTTCAGCGATAAAGTTGTTCACGCTTCGCCCGAATGTTTTTTCAGCCGGAACTCCTGCAGAAAGCACTGCTGTTGTTGAGAAGAATGAAATTGCATTGAGCGAAACTGATTTTGGTGCTGTGGTAAAAGAAATCAAAATCGCGGGCGGAAAGAAAGATGTTGCCGAAGCTGATATCATTGTTTCAGGCGGGCGTGGATTGAAAGCACCCGAAAATTTTTCAATGGTTGAAGAACTTGCCGCGTCGCTAGGTGCGGCGGTCGGCGCTTCGCGTGCGGTGGTAGATGCGGGTTGGCGTCCGCATGATGAACAGGTTGGACAAACAGGAAAAACTGTTTCGCCATCGTTATACATTGCTGTTGCTATTTCCGGAGCGGTGCAGCATCTCGCAGGAATGTCGTCATCGAAATATATTGTCGCAATCAACAAAGATAAAGATGCGCCGATATTTTCCGTTGCCGATTACGGCATTGTTGGCGATGCGTTCGAGATTGTGCCGGCTCTCACCGCCGAGTTGAAAAAAGCGCTGAACCGTTGACAAGATGTAATAGTTTTGATAATATACGTACGGAAAGCGGTCAGCAAAAATGTTCGAGAGGAATGGTCGTTGTGGAGAAAGTTCAAGTTGATATCTTAGGATTGTCAACAAGCCCGTCGAGTGGCGGCGCGTATGCACTGATCTTGAAAGAAATTTCGGGCAATCGCCGCCTGCCGATTATTATTGGCGGATTTGAAGCTCAGGCGATAGCGATTGAAATGGAAGGAATCAAGCCGCCGCGACCGTTGACGCACGACTTACTGAGAAATATCATTGATACGTTTGGAGCGTCTATTCAGGATGTTTGTATTAACGAACTTCGCGACGGGACATTTTACGCGAAAATAAATCTTGAAGGAAGTTCAGCGCCCCAAGAAGTCGATTCTCGTCCAAGCGATGCGATTGCGCTTGCGGTGCGCTTCGGTGCGCCGATTTTTGTGGCGGATTCTGTGATGGCAGAAGCGGGAATTATTCCTGAAGAGGAAGAGGATTCGTCAGACATCGCAAAAACCAAACCTGCTGAAACAGTGAAAAAGCATGTGTCCAAACTGGAGCAGTTGCAGGCGTCGTTGAAAGAAGCTATTGAAAAAGAGGATTACGAAAAAGCAGCAAAATTACGGGACGAGATTCGTAAACTTCAGATGGGCGCTTGACGTGTACGTGTTATTAATTCCAACATTTCCTTCACGGCTCGCTCCAGTCCGACAAGCACCGCGCGAGAAATAACTGCGTGGCCGATACTCATCTCATCAATTGTAGCGATCGAAGCAACAGGTTCCACATTCCAATAATTCAAACCGTGACCAGCATTGACTCGCATTCCGAGTTTTTTCCCATATTCTGCCATTGATTGAATTTTGAGAAGCAGCGGGGCGCGTTCTGCCTCATTGCGCGCATTAGCGTATTCTCCGGTGTGAAGCTCAACCATATCCGAATGAATCTCTGCCGCAGCGTCAAGTTGTGATTTTTCCGGGTCAACAAAAAGACTGACAGAGATGTTCTTGGCATGGAAACGTTCAATGACTGTGGAGAGATGTTTCTTATGTTCAGTCACGTTTAAGCCGCCTTCGGTCGTTAATTCCTGGCGCTTTTCCGGTACAAGTGTTACGAGATCAGGAACAATATCGAGTGCAATCGAAATAATCTCTTCTGTTGCCGCCATTTCCAAATCCAATTTGGTTTTGATTGTTTGACGGAGAAGCCGAACATCGCGGTCATTAATATGCCGCCGATCTTCGCGCAAGTGACATACGATTCCGTGCGCACCGGCAAGCTCGCAAAGAACGGCAGCAGCAACCGGATCGGGTTCATCACCCCGGCGTGCCTGCCGTAACGTGGCAATATGGTCAATGTTAATAGAAAGTTTCATAGAGTTGTCAAAAAAAATTCACCAGTAAAGCTATAAAAAAAGCAGAGAGAATCAAGTTATACTGCAGGACATGCAACTTTTGGAAACCGGTGTCGTAGGATAGAACAAGGCAATTCTCTTCTTCATTCTCATTGTTTTTAGGTGCGCTATGAAACGTTATTTTACGATTTTCGCATTTAGTGCCGCAATGGCCGGAACTGCAACTGCATTTTCCGCTTCTAAAACGAATGACGGATGCGGTTCTGATTCGACAGCCGCCACGGAATATTTTCGAACCGCGTTCGACCAGCAGGATATCAGTTCGTTTGTTGATGAACTTCTTCAAGGAATCGAATCGCGCGCCGAGCAATTTACCGAAGAAAGCAGATTGCGTCCTGATCATTCCGCCGAGAGCGATGAAGACGATTCGACAAAGAATATTGAGAGTGGAAAAGACGGGGCAATTACTTTTAACGGCAATACGGAGATTGGTACCGACGATAAAATTGACGGTAATATTGTTGTCAAAGGAGGGACACTGACAGTTTTCGGCGTTGTTAACGGAGATGCGCTTGTCATTAACGGCAACATTATTGTGAAGGACGGCGGAAAGATTTCCGGAAATGCGCGCGCGATCAATGGAAAAGTCACAAAAGAAAGCCATGGAGAAATCGGCGGTTATATGGAAGAAAAATCTTCTGCAAGCGACGCCGGATATTCATGGTCTTCACGGAGGCCGCGGAGCAGCCGCACATTCAACGATCTTTGGCTTGACGAACAGACGCTTTCCGATAATTTTATTTTCCGTTACAATCGCGTTGAAGGTTTCTTTCTGGGGCTCGGTTCCGAAAAGAAATTTTATTGGGATGGAAGCAAACCGATTTCCGGCTACGGGTCTGTTGGTTATGGATTTAGGATTCACCGCTGGAGAGCGAACCTCGGATTAGATCGGCAGTTTGCTACCGAGAATGCTCTGTATGAAATCGGACTTGAAGGTCACAATACAACCGCTACGAAAGATGAATGGATCATGGGATTGGCGGAGAACAACGCGGTAGCGCTTCTCTGGCATGAAGATTATCGTGATTATTACACGCGCCAAGGAGCATCTGTTCATGTAGCGCGTTACACTAAAGAAAAAAAACTTTCAACTCAGTTAATGCTCGAATACATTGTTGATAAATATTCATCGCTGCTGAATGGAACGAACTGGTCAATTTTTCGGCAAAGTTATTCTTTCCGCACCAATCCTGCTGTCGATGAAGGATTCATGCGCAGCGTTCGCGGATCGTTAGGTATCAGCACACTTGAACAGCGGCGGCGACATTCTATTGGCTGGAATATTTTTGTCAGCGGAGAAAAAGGCGGCGACGCGCTCAAAGGTGATTTTAATTTCTCTCAAGTGATTTTTGATGTCCGAAGGTTTCAGCCGATTTCCGGGTATGATAATTTGAATGTGCGCCTGCGAGTCGGATCTTTAGAAGGCGACAATATCATTCAGAAATCATTTGAAATTGGCGGTGCAAACACGCTGCCGGCATATGGTTTCAAAGAATTTGGAGGAAACAGAATGGTGCTTGGCAATGTGGAATATATGCTTGACGGACATTTAATGGATGATGTGCTTCCATGGCCATCAAGTTTTAATTTTATTCTGTTCTTTGATGCCGGCGCCGTAGAAACTGTTGCATCATCAAAAAGTATTTTTGAAGGATTTAGCAATATCGGCTCTTCACAATTGAAATCCGATCTGGGATTTGCTTTGGGCTGGGATGACAATGTGCGGCTTGGTTTTGCGTGGAGAACCGATGAAGCACAACCCGTCAGCGTTTTCCTCAGGCTGAGCAAACCTTTCTAAACCGTGAGAGATGTGAAAAAAAAGCCCGGTCTGCTAAAGCGGATCGGGCTTTTTATTTCCGGATAACATATTGAATTTTTGGCGGCGAGATACCAATAACGTTTACTTCTTTTGGATAGACAATTGTTGGCTGCACTGCGCCAGTGGTATCAAGAAGAATCGTGCGATAATCTACATATGCCGACACATTACTTTGATCAATCTTTGCGATTTGCTCAACGCCGCCCCGGATGGTAACATCAATTTTTGGCGGAAGAAGAACAACTGCCCGGTTTTCAGGAACCTGATTCAAATCGACTGCGATACCTTTAAAGATTTTCTCTGCTGTTAATTCAACATCGAATTGCAATGTCACTGAATGTGGTGAGACAGCAATATCAACCTGAGGTGAATCAGCAACGGCAACTTGTATATTGACTGCCGAGCGGAGTTCGGAAAGCCGCGTGATCGCCGTTGGCCATTCTGTGATGCGATCAATTCTCGATCGGGCGCCGGTGATCTCAATACTATCCGGCACAAGCTTCATGCCTCCTGAAATATTGTAGCCTTCACGAAAATCAAGCATTGTTACAGGAATCAACGGTACCCTTTTTGTAAGCTTCTCATCGAGAGCTACAGTAACAGTTTCCGGTTTGATTTCTACAACGCTTATACCATGCGGAACAGCAAACCGTTCTGCAATATCTTGATTTGTGAGAAATGAGTAGCGGTTAGAAATGCTTGAAACGTCCAGTAAATATTTTTCGTCCGGCGAAAAATACAGCGTAATCAATTGCCAGCCTGTTCCGCGCACTTTGATATTTAACGCTTCCGGCACCGGTTGTGCAAGCGCGCGCGTCGATTTCATGTTTTCCAACACTAATGGGATCGACACCGTGCTTTGATAATCGTATGTCATATTGATCGACGCCCAAAGCAGAATGGCGAAGAAGGTTGAAAAAAAAATAATATGAAAGCGCCGCTTCTTCATTGTGGAATTCAGAAATGAGCGCCGCAGGCGCCATTCCGTACAGCGGAACAAAAAACTCCATCGTTACCTTGACGAAACGATGGAGCAAGAAAAAATGAATTCAAAAAGCCGCATTGCTATTGAAACGTTACTTTGACAAGCTCGTCAAGCAGTTGTTCCTTATTTGCCCGTGAAATTTCGCGTCCGTGGATTGTCAGCCCGCTGATCGTTCGTGCGTAAGAACGCAACTGATGAACGGTCATTTCAGAAAGCTGTGCGATAAACTCCTCGCGTGTCCGAGCTGTCGGGGTCGTGAATTCTTCCGGTGTTGTTGCAGAATCAACAGACTCTTGTACTGAATTAGTCAGTTCAGCAACTTCTTTTTCGGAAAGAAATGATTTTGCAAAAATCAATTCTTCGATGCCTTCTGCCGGACGAGGAATGACGTGCTTTGAAATTAATTGTCCGACGCGCTGAGCGGCAGCTGCACCCGCTTCAACTGCGGAGCGAACTGCAGCCGTTTCGCCGATGATCTTTACAGTAATCATCGCCGGATCTGTGCGTTCTTTTCCTACCAGTTGAACGTTGGCAGCTTTGGCCATCGCATCCGCCGCTTCAATGGCACCGATAAGCCCTTTGGTTTCTACCATGCCGAAGGCAAAATCAATCATAATAATACTATTGTAATGCAGCAGTTTCCGGAGAAATGCGGCGGGTTATTTTGTTACCGGCCGTTTCGGGAGAATCAATTCAACGTCGCTGTGTGGACGCGGAATGACGTGGACAGACACGAGTTCACCAACGCGTTGAGCCGCGGCTGCTCCAGCATCGGTTGCGGCTTTTACGGCACCGACATCGCCGCGCACCATCACCGTTACATAGCCTCCGCCGATTTGTTCTTTTCCGATGAGCGTGACTTTTGCTGCTTTGACCATTGCGTCAGCAGCTTCGATGGCGCCGACCAAACCTTTGGTTTCGACCATTCCAAGTGCGTCGAGTGAAATATCTGACATGGTATCTCCAGATGATATGAAGAAAAATGATGAACTTAATGAAGTGGGAGCAATATACAGAAGAAGCGATTGATAGTCAATATATTTTTGGTGCTCCCAGGTAAGCCAGGCATCCGCCGACGCTTTTACATTCTTTTAGCAATGCAGAGCACTGAAAGTCCAAATGGGATATTAAAATTGCGTAACCAATATTGCTCAGAAGAAAATGTTATATTCAAGATACTATTCAAGGGGGCGGGCGGTACAGCAAACTCAGGCGAGAGTTTGCCGTGCCAAGATACAACTTTTTCTGCTAATCTGCCGACAAGCGCAAGGGGGAAAAGTATGGAGTTGAAATAAGAAAGCTTTTCAATAGAAAAACCAGCAGCAGTTACAGATTTCTTAAGTAAACCAGATGTATATCGCCGTTTGTGGTGATTGATCTCATCGTGACGAGACCACAAGAATTGATATGCGGGAACAGTTATCAGGAGTCTTCCGTTTTCCGAAAGATGCCTTTTGGCTTCTAACAAAATAGCGACATCATTATCAATATGCTCGATAACGTCAAGAAAGGAAATGAGATCAAACTTTAGTTCGGGGTGTGGGAATGTCGAGAAATCCGCAACATAGGTATTGTATAATTTGCGCTTGTGACAATATTCAATAGCAAGTTCGGAAAAATCCATGCCGTACACGTGATGAGAAGAAGAGAGTTCTTTTAAGAATGCTCCGGTGCCGCAGCCGACATCAAGAATATAAGCAGAATTGGGAAGCCACGGTTTCAGCAATGCAATTAAGATATTCTTTCGTGCAACAAACCACCAGTGTTGTTCTTCAACCTTGAAAAAATGATCATACAATTGTTCGTTCATAAACTACTTTTTCATCCAGCCAATTTTTTCATTGACGACGTACAGCGGGCGTTGTTTTACTTCATCATAAATTCTGCCAACATATTCTCCCATAATGCCGATTGTAAGTAGCTGAACCCCGCCGAGAAAAAGAATAATGATAATTGTTGATGCCCAGCCTTTTGTATCAATGTTGGAAAAAATCTTTTCTATGAGATAGAAAACGGCCAGTAAAAAGCTCGTGGCGGCTACCGTAAGTCCCAGATACGTTGCGACTCGTAATGGCAAATAAGAGAAGGCAAAAATTCCATCTGTTGCTAAACGTAATAATTTTGAGAACGTGTATTTAACTTCACCGGCGTATCGTTTGTTGCGCTCATATTCGACACCGCATTGATGAAATCCAACCCAACTTCGGATTCCACGTATGAATCTATTGCGTTCGGGCATTGCACGAAGCGTATTCACAACTCTTCGATCCATCAAGGAAAAATCCCCGGAATCAAGAGGAATCTCAACTGATGAAATTTTTCTCAAAATTCGATAGAAAACTAAATAAGCAATTCGCTTCAAAAGGCTTTCCTTGCGCTTTTTCCGTACCGCATAAACGACCTCGAACCCTTCGTTCCATCTTTTGATGAATGTTGAGATCATTTCTGGCGGATCCTGTAAATCACCATCCATTAACACAACTACGTCTCCAGCGGTATGATCGATTCCGGCAGAAATAGCGACTTGGTGGCCGAAGTTTCTCGCAAGGTCAATAATACGAATGCGGTTGTCGTTGTTTGACAATTCTTTAAGTAAGGTCAAAGAGTGATCTTGGCTGCCATCGTTCACAAATATGATTTCATATGCAAGCGGTAGTCTTTCGCATACTTGTGTAAGTTGCTCATATAAAATTGGGATGGTTTCTGCTTCATTATAAATAGGGATGACTATAGAAAGCAACCTTTGCTTTGTCGGTTTTGTAAGCCTTTTTTGTTTCATCGGCGCTCGCATTAATTTATTTAAATTCACTCTCATTTTTTATTAGAGCAATCTCTTGTCGGTTATTTTCTCTGAATTGTCTTAATCCTTCAGCAGCCAAAATTAGCACGAAAGGAATAGCAGGATAAAAATATCGTGCTTCAGTGTTTGTTGGAATGTGAATAACAACGTAATAGAAAATAAGGCACGCGGGGAACCAAAGCAATTGCCGAGAGCCGCTTCTAATAAAACCATATAATGCCAATACGAGCGATGCATATTGCAGCATGATGAGCAGTACACGAATGGCTGTCGAGACTGAGTAAGCAGCAAAAAAAGTCAGCATTGTTCTGTTTGGCGATTCATCAAGATATTCTTTAAGTGATGGGGTGAATTTGCGCGTCATTATCCAATCTGGTGTCAGAAGAACAGGAATGCGTTCAGCCATCACTCCCGCATACCATATTGGATGTGACACGATTATATCTACCGCTTCTTGAAACCGCTGTTGGTCGCGTTTCACGCCGTTCGGGAATCCCCAATTTTCATATCCTTCATGTTCGGCCGTGTGCTCATCTCCGAACACAGTACCGAATTTGTTGCCGAATTGGCTGATTCCTTCCCACATGCTGAGTCCATTGCCGATTCCAAGCGGAATAATATGTCCTTCTGAAGCGCGATAATTCTGAACGGTTTGAGGAATGATGACGAGCAACATACCTGCGGCGAAAAGTATTATTTTTTTAATAAGAGATCTGGTTTGTTTTAGCACAAAGAAAGCCCCCAGCAGAAAAAAAGGAAGTAATGCAATTTCAGGTCGCATTAATACAGCGATACCGTTAGATATCCCCGCTAATAAATTCCACACGAGCGGTTTTTCTTCCTCGAGATTTTTTAGCAAGCACCATATTGTTAGGAGAAGAAAGAACGACACAAGTGCATCCGGTAAAACAGAAATTTCAAATCGTGCACTCAACGGCCAGAGTGCATAAAGATATGCCGCCATAACCGCATAATTATGTGATGTGATTTTTTTTGCAAGGGCGTAAACGAGAATCGATGAAAATCCCGCTATTACGGATTGAAGGATTTGAATGATAATAAGATTCGATGAGAGCAAAAGCGGAAAAAGAACGAACACAACATATCCAAAGGGACGGTGATAAAATGGCGCGTAGACAAAGTTGGAAGTGTGTGATGAGAGTGGTGCAATATCCACGTAAGTGACAGCGCCTCTGCCGTTGATGATATTCTGGGCAACTTCTACGAACGAATCGGTAATTCCAGAAAAATAGTTTGGTCCCGGGAAAATTGCTACAAAGAACGAGCGAAAAATCAATGCCGAGAGGAAAATAAATACAGTTCTTTGAAATTGTTTCATGAATTTCCCTGGCCAATATTAAACGTTATCGAACAATGTGATTGCATATTAAGCCGTAAGCACAATGTTTCATTGTGGTTCCTTATGCCATAGCTTTGAGAGAACAACGTTTTTTTAATAGAGAATTCACCAGCGTTTGCAATGACGTGATACGATGACTGTGAAGTATGAACAATTGCCCGTTGTTTGTCAAGAAGTTCAAGAGTAATTTCTGGGGAGAAGTGCAAAAAGCTTTCGATTGTATGTGCACCGTCTCCTTCCAGTGTATCAATGATTTCCAACTCTGGCACTCTTTTTTTCAGACAGAATTTTCTTCGGTGAATTATCGGAGCGTAGCCGTGATGTTCGGCTTCCAATAAATCAGCGGATTCAGAGGTTTCCCATTGAATCACACGCGGATTAGTTTTATCCTTTTTAATGGCCCACAAACCTATAAATTCAGCAATTTCCTTGCCGTCAGCAACGACGGTGTTATGTGCTTTTGTGCTTCGGAATTCCTGTCGGGCAGCAGTATCGAATGTGTAGGCATATGTTCCTGAGTCAACAATCAAAGGTTCACTATTTATCCATAGCTCAAAACTCAAAGTATCGTTGTGTCCGTGCCCGCCGCGCCCGTTCATGCCGATGTCACCGGCATCTACAAAAAGTTGGACATTCTCATTTTGCATGATGTAAAATCCGCCGTGTTCGAATGCCTGTGAATGCGGTAAGTAAGGTACATTTTTTAACATCTGATACTTTTCGAATCCTTCGGTTCCCAAAAGCCAGAAAGCATCTTGAGAAAGTTTTTTTGCTGCATGTTTGAAGTCGCTTCGCTGAAAAAGTATCGCACCGATAGAAAGCGTATGACGATGATCATTCACATTATCATTCATCATAAAACGAAAAAGCCTTCCATCATCAGCATCGCCCATAAGCGGAATGGAGCCATCGGGCCGCGTGTATGCTTGTACGAAGTCGAACATACGCTCAAGGCGTTTCATGTATGTAGAAGGGAATTGAAAGTTATTGTGCAGACACAAAATTGTTGATGTATAGAACAGTTCAAGAACAAGGCGATGATACGAGGTAGACTTTTCGTAATCCACGCCGTCTAAATACACTTGCCGTTCCATTTCTGCAATGAGCGATTTTGTACCGAAATTAAGCCATCGTTTTCCAAAATCAATGTGCTGGAAAAAAATCCCCAGAGCGATTAATCCTGAAACATCAGCGAGGTAATGATTTCCATTTTGCCACGAAGCCTCCAAATGAAATTCAGTAAATCTTCCATGAATAAACAAGCTCTTGAAAAATTTCATCCAGAATTCATTTGATAGAGACTTGGATTCACAGAAAAAATAATACCCCGCGATCCAGTTCCACGAACGAATCGCCGCCTCCATTGCAATTGCCCAATTGATTCCATAGCCAACGGGATTGTTTTCGATCCAGTCTTCAATGAGTGATCTGAACTTTAGCGCATATTTTTCATTTTGTGTAAGCCAGTACGCTTTGCCAAGCCACCACACTTGATGAAATCTGCTTAATTCCCATGGCACCTTAACATCGGAATGGTTATTCAAATCCAGAAGATCCAACGTTTCCGAAGATTCAAGCGGCCATTCTTTTTTGCTTTTGAAATCTTTTTGCCAGTTGATTGTTTCGCCAAGAAATATTTTCCCTGAGCCCAACGTTTCAAATTTGTTTTCTAGAACATCCTGTGCTTCTGCAAGAATTTCATCTTTGGATTGTGTTGATGTAAGGAGCGTCAGGAAAAAATCTTTTTTGTTTAATGGATGGAAAAAAAACCGCAGGTGTAGTTGTTTGTGCATCGACTTGACGAAATCCACCGGAGATTCGTTCAACCCACACACTTCGATAAATTCCTGATCTTTGATGCTGACGAGCCTTGCCATCAACCAGCTGTTCCATAGTATCGGTCGCAAAATTCTATTCTCGCCAAGCTTCCAATAACGTAACAGAATTTTCAAGAGTAGTTTAACCATTATGTTTTCACTGAAACTTCGGATGATCAGGCAATTTTCATTCTAATAGTTTTTTCGTTTATGTTATTGTATTCAAAGGCGGTCCATCAGGAACAGGCGCATTCAAATGTTCGCCGGTGAAAGTTATGGCCCTTCTCCGCTTTTTTTTACTTTCACCTCAATACTTTGTCCGATCATTATACACATTGTGGTTACTGTTCACACGACATTAAAGAGTCTCATCCACAGTTCAAGATTGATGAAGCGCCACACGTCGTAACTCTTCAGATTCTTTGATGAAGTGCTAAGCCTGTGCAAAAGCTGAGCATCGTCAACATACCGTGACGAACGAAATTTCTCGCTCCGTAGCTGGTCCAGAAACAGCGGCAGGAGTTCTGCTTCCCATTCGGTCTCCGGTGTCACGAATCCCATTTTGTCACGTCGCCATCGGATATCCTCCGGTAGGACTCCATCCATTGCTCTCCGCAAAATGTACTTTGACCAACCTTGGTGGATTTTGTAGATCGCTGGAACGCTCATGGCAAATTCTACAAGACGATAGTCGACAAACGGTACTCTCGCTTCGATCGAAAAGTGCATTGAATTGCGATCTTCGTAATGCAGAAGTTGCTGCAAATTGTAGAGAGTCTCGTCTTGCCAAAGACGTCTCTGGAGGGTTGTATCATTCTTTTCCACCGACGTGTGTGCACGTTGGATGAATTCCTGTCTCACCAACTCTGATGGAATGATAAAACGGTATTGGAATCTTCCGGGGATCAAGTTCTTGAACATCTTTTGGCAGGCAAAGAGGAGGTGTCCGATTCTTGATTCACGATTGAGGTCTGAACTCGCGGCGATCTCACGTACGAATTCTGAGAATCTTCCACGGCGCAGCAGTTCTGCGTGAAAAATCGGAGCATGCCATCTTCGGTAGCCGGCAAGAAGCTCATCGGCACCTTGTCCATCCAGCAAGACCTTAATTCCGTTTTGGGCTGCAAGTTTCATGACATTCCACTGCGCGTACATCGAAGTGGAAATCATCGGTTCATCATTGGAGCGAAGAAATTGCGGAAGATCGCTCCATAGTCCTTTTGCTGTCGGCTTGGTGAAATGTGGTGCGGCATTCGTGCGTTGAATGACTTTTTCCACGAACGCATTTTCGCTGTACCCGAGCAAGTCGTACGTGGCGGTGAACGTTTTCTGCCGGTCGCCAATCGTGGACTGACATGCAAATCCCTGTTCAGATATCAACGTGTTGGCCGTACACACGATGGAGGATGAGTCTAAACCACCGCTCAAACAGCTTCCGATGGCCACATCTGAACGAAGGCGCAGACGAACCGCATCAGTAAATTGTTCTCTAAATTCCAGAGCGTATTTGCCGGCTTGCGTTTCGTCAAAAGCGCCAAGTTCATCACAGTAGCGCAGTTCATAGTACCGATCAATTGTGATGCTGTTCGTATCAGCCAGAATGACATGACCCGGTTGCAACTGATGTATGTCTTGAAAAAACGTTTGTCCAGTATGATCCAAAACCCGATGGATAAGATAATCAAATACCATATTGTCATTTGCCCGCCGAGGCACCCACGGCAATTCCAGAAGCGCCTTGATTTCTGAAGCGAACGCAAATGTTGTTCCGTCCCATACATAGTAGAAAGGCTTGACGCCGAACCGATCCCGTGCACAGAATAATCGTCTCGTTCGGTTATCCCACAGTGCGATTGCCCACATCCCGTTGAAATGGTGGAGACAGTCGGCGCCCCATTCTGAATATGCTTCAAGGATTACTTCCGTGTCACACTGCGTGCGGAAGGTGTGCCCCTTACCTTTGAGTTCGTCTCTCAGCTCTAGGTAATTGTAGACTTCCCCATTGAAGATCACCCAGAGTGATCCATCAGCATTGGACATAGGTTGGTGCCCCATGGGAGACAAATCAATGATGCTGAGCCGCCGCCATCCGAGTGCAACGTTTGGTTTTTTGTCTATTCGGGTTTCGAGGAGATGGGGGACTCGGATTTCGGGTATTGTATCGTCGCCCCGACGCTGTTCTATGAGGCCGCTTGTCGAATTGACAAGCAGGAAGCCCTCGTCATCCGGACCGCGGTGCCTGATGCTGTTGGTCATTCTTACAAGCAAGCGGGGATCGCATCGATTTTCCACGTTTGAGACTATACCGGTAATACCACACATACAGGCCTAGAATTTTGATTGTAAAAGTTTTAGAAACTCAGATTTAAGCCGCTCACTTCGAATTCTCATATCAAAGAGCTTGACAACTCTTTGCCTTGCCCTTGTCCCAAGACTCGTCGAAGCCATTGCCTTTTCGATAGCCTCAACAGTTGCATCCAAATCGGCAAATTTCACAAGAAATCCTGTATCCCCAATGACTTCCGGTAACGAAGTATTAAATGTGCCGACTGGCACACACATACATGCCATGGCTTCCGCACACGCGATCCCAAATCCTTCGTGAGCAGAAACTTGCACATATACTTTTGCTTGTTGGTAATACCTGAGAAGTTTCTCATCTGAGATATAGCGTTGTGTAAATGTGACATTTTGGGGAGCAGAACTGACCAAGTTTTCTGCAATTCTATCGTGAGCAACGACTTGTCCAATGACCACGAATTCATACTGAGGTAAGCGACGAGCACTTTCTACCACCGACTCGATTCCTTTTTGTATGATCGTCGATGTGTTGATTTCCACGCACGTCGTAATAACCATCATCCGTTTCTCTCGACCCGGCTTGAACCAAGTTGTATCGACCCCTTGGTAGAGTGTAGTTGTCGGAACTGTATGTGAATACTTTGCGGCATCTTTTTTTGAGAAATCGGAAAAAGTGAACACCCTATCAACATGATTAAGAGCGAATCGCTGCAAGAAGCGTTTCCATCCACTCTGCATCTCACCCCAACGGATTTCAGGAACAAACGCAATATCATAACCACCGGTGAAAACGAATATTTTTTTTCGAAAGAGTTTCGAAAGAATGACGATAAAAGGTGCGAGATGAGGGACAGAAAACCACATAACGACTGCAACAATTCGTTCGCGCAGAAATTTTCCTAGAATAACTATCGGAACGGTGATAATCTTTGGTCGCGAAAACTGGTCAATTCCAAGCACTTCTATTGGATAAAGACTGGAGAGAGTTTCTGCATCGAGCCGTACGAAGGTTGAACGATGACCCGGACATATAATAAGGATTTTGTCAGCCATCGTTATTTCTCAGCAACAAGAACCAATGTGTCTTTGATCCTCATGCCAAGACTGTGACACATTGCCTGAATCCGCAAGGCAGTTGTCACCGAAAGTAAACCTTTTCTGTAAAGCAACTTTGACATGGGTAATCCTGTATACATGTATTCGACAGTGAATCGAGAAAATCCAGCATCGTAAGCAATTCGCTCAAGACTTGTTTTTGTAAATGGTCGAATATGCGTGTAGTCGACGTAGAATTCAAAACCAAGGGATTGAACATTTGGTGTGACGATGACCGCTTTTCCCCTCGGTTTCAACACCCGCAGACACTCGCTCATGACATACAATGGATTCTCGACGTGTTCAATGACGTGCTGGCAATCAATAGAGGAAAACGTGTTGTCCTCGAAACACAATCCGCGTTGGATATCGCACTGAGCAACATTATAGCCTTTCTTCCTTGCTACCATCAACGCATCGAGGTCATAATCGATTCCAACCTTCTTGTCGGCTCCGTACTTCATAAAATGTCCCACGCTGCAACCGATCTCGAGAATCTGTCCCGTGGATGAACCATGATACCGCTCGAAATATAGTCGCTCTGCAAAGTAGGCTGGGCGTTCAGTGAACAACTTGATATAACTCTTCACGTGCTTCTTTGTCCTCCGGAACGTTTCAGTAACGCGAATGCCCGAGCTTGTGCGGATTGAACATCCGAACGCATTGTGCGGGTAATGTTGAACCAAGATTGGAGATTGATACTCGACACGCGCGCGAAATAAAAAATCGTCAAGACTGTAGTGACCGCATAGGAAATCGTTGAAGCCGTTGCCGCGCCTGGAATTCCATATTGCGGGATGAGTAAAATATCAAAAAAGAGCGTAAACAGAAAGGAAACGAACGCGATGGCAGCGTTAATTCCCGGCTTTCCAATTCCCGTAACGTATGTGGCAAGCACGTTACTGATGGAAAGCACGACGATACCGGGAATTAAGATTTGAAACGGAAGAATCGCGTCAGCAAACTGCCGACCGAACAGAATCGGAATCAATAACGGTCCGAGAAAGAATGCGACAATGCCGCCGAGCAATGAAAGACAAAACGTCGCCACTGCCGCTTTTACGGCAATTTCTTTCGATTGTGCGTGCTTCGAGGAAAGTGTAGGGAGCAGCACTGTCGCCATCGAATTCGAAATGAGCCAGAGCGTCTCAGCGAGTGTGGCAGAAATGCCGTACTGCCCAACTGCAGCAGTGCCCAAAAAATAATTTACAATGTATGCATCCAATCGGTAGTTGAAAAACTGCGTTAGATTGCCGAGATGAAGAGTAGAGGAAAATTTTAACAGCCTGCGATAGCCGTGAGAGCCGAGAGACCATGCAAATGTCGGCAGACCGGCAGGCCATGATGTCCAAACGATTAATATGCAGAGTGCAACCTGACTTAATGCGTAGAAGGAAACTGTCGCTGTTACATCCAACGCGTCGAGGAAATATAATGCCGCAAATGCAACGGCAAGCAGCCCCTGTATCCCCACATTCAAATAGTTGTTCAGCATAATTTTTTGCTGTCCGACAAGAATTCCTTGTGCAAAGACGTTGAAGAACGCAATCGGAATAACACAAAGGGAAAGAACGATAGTCATGTTGAATTTTTTAAACGGCAGTATCAACGATAGCCATCCTAACTGATTGAGGATAACTATCAGCAGTAGGCTAAGAATGCCGAGGAGAATCGCGAGGAAACTCGAAGCATAAAAAAGTTGGCGTTCGTTGTACTGTTTGCTTGCAATGAAATAGGTATTCGAGCCGGAAATACCAAAGCTTAACAGCGTCGTGGCAAGCGTAATGGCAAGCACGTACAAATTGTACTCCCCTCTCCCCTCAGGTCCCAGCGCGCGTGCCGTCACGATTCCGATGATCAAGCCGATTACGAATTTCAGAACGACATTCGATGCGAGCGTATGAAGGTATCGTTTGCTAAGAATGCCCATAATTCAAAATGTTAAAATTGAGCCCTGCTTCATTGTTGTTATGTAATATGTTTGAGAAATGCATCTATGTCATAGAACCGCATTTCCCAGCTGTTGTCCCGCGCCAGCGATTTTCGTTTTCGGATAGCACTCAATGAATTTTTCTTAAGAGCCGATGCGACAGCATCAGCAAATCCACTGTAGTCATCTGCATTGCTCACGATGTCGTTATCGAACGCATATGGACCAACAGTGGAGACAACAGGCTTTCCAGTTGCAAGATACTCGAAAAACTTCAATGGAGAAGAATAATAGGATGAGACTTCGCCTCTCGTGTAAGGAAGCAGGCAGATATCAAATTGGCTGAGGTAGCCGGGTAAATCCTGAGGCGATTTCGGTCCAAGAAAATGTACGTTGGGCAGAGATTCAAGACGTCGGACTTTGTCATAATATTCCTTTCGACTTTCCGTCACGGGACCAATCATTACAATTACCCATTTCGGGTTTTGAACAGCCAAGTATTCAAGAAGGTCGAGGTCTATGATATGCCGAATCACACCAGAATATCCTAGGAGGGGCCGCGGATACGTGAGCATTTCGATCGGTTTAACGGAACCTGAAAACAAGTGAAAGTCAACTCCATGATGAATCGTGGCAATTTTTTTTGCAAACGGTTTCTTTTCTTCGGTGAGTTTTTCTGAAACCGTGACAACTGCGTCGACGCGAGACATCAAATGTTTTTCAATAGTCGTCACTCTTTGCCTGAGGAATTTGTTTCTGTAGAGTTGAGCAAATGCATCGTTACATAGATAGAGAGATAGTTGTTCGCCGAATTTGTGTACGGCGGAAGAGGCATTATAAGCATAAATCCAGAGAACAGGATTGCTAAAGCCTAACTGCTTTAGACCCTTGCGCACGAGGAATTTTGCTACCCACCAGTTAAACCGACTTACCAGAGGGGAAAATTCACCACCCGGTAAAAACGGTTGAGCAGCAAGTAAGTAGAGCCCTTTCTTGATCTCACGATATCCTTCTCGAAACTTAAAGAGTCGATTGAAATCCCAACTTCTGAAGAGTTTTGCCAGAGTGAAATGAGCTTCAACGAAGAGGACCCTGTTCCCTTTTCTAATTAATTCTTCAGTCAAATGTTGCCGAATTCGGCGCGGCCCCTCCCATTCAGAAAGTGTCAGAACAATAATATCTCTTCCCTGCAATAGGGGCTCGCGGTGATGTGTAGATATTCGTTTGGGGGCATTAGTTTCTTTTTCACAGGCTTCAATCAGAGTATCTGCCACGAATGCAATTTGGGCATCTGTCAGTTCCGGGTACATGGGCAAGCTCAACAACTGCTCGGCATAGCCTTCGGCAACGGGAAAGGATCCTTTCTTGAACCCGAGATAATTATAGGCTCGTTGCTGGTGAAGAGGAATGGGATAGTGAATTCCGGTAGCGATCCCTTTATCCTTGAGGTGCTTCTGAATGGAATCCCGATTTGCAACACGTACTACGTAGAGGTGAAAGACGTGTGTACAGTCTTTATGAATCACAGGCACGGCAATGCCCGCCACATCTCCGAGCAACTTCGTGTAGCGCCGTGCAACTTCCTTGCGCTGCTCTGTCCACTTGTGCAGATGCCGAAGTTTTACAGCAAGAACTGCCGCTTGAAGAGTGTCGAGCCTGCTGTTGTATCCTTCTATTTTGTGTTCATATTTTTCCAGGCGCCCGTGATTGGCAATCATGCGTACTCGTGCCGCTAGTTCGTCATCATTGGTCGTAATTGCTCCTGCGTCGCCATACGCACCAAGATTCTTTCCCGGATAGAAACTGAAGCATGCCAGCGTACCAATGCTTCCTACACTTCTGCCTTTATGTGTTGCACCGTGGGACTGAGCCGCATCTTCGACGACGATCAAATTGTGTTTTTTCGCAATTTGAAGAATCATGTCCATATCCGCAGGTTGGCCATAAAGGTGAACGGGCAAGATCGCTTTGGTTCTCGAGGTTATTTTACTTTCGATCTCATACGGATCGATTGTGTACGTTTGAGGATCATTGTCGACGAAAACAACTCTCGCGCCAGTCGCTGTTATCGCTTCCGACGATGCGATAAAGGTATTGACAGCAGTGAGAACTTCGTCTCCTTTCCCGATTCCGCATGCACGCAACGCAATGTGAATTGCGTCCGTACCATTTGCCACGCCGATTGCATGACGCACTCCGCAGAATTCCGCAAACGCGGATTCAAATTTACCTACTTCAGTCCCCGAAATGAAGTCGGTCCGATCCAAAACACTGTGGATCGCGCTATCTATTTCGTCTTTAATGGAAATATATTGGGTTTTAAGATCTACGAGGGGAATTTTCATGGGACTCAGTATGGCAGGTCTGAAATGTCATTAATAATTATGGCTGGATTTCCCGCCACAACTTTACCTGGCGGGACATCTTTTGTAACGACTGCTCCCGCACCCACGAGCGCGTTTTCGCCAATAGTCACCCCTGGAAGCAATGTAGCATTGGCACCGATTTTCGCTCTTTTCTGCACAACCGCACCCTTGAGAGTCTTTTTCACGTTCGGTGAAAGTGGGTACGTGGCATTTGTGATTACGACGTTCGGACCAATCCAACAGCCATCTTCCAGAATGGATTCTTCAGGCACAAATGCCTGAGTGTGAATCCGTACTCCATTACCAATCTTTACATGATGTTCGATGACTGACGATGATCCTATGCTGACATTGTTGCCGATCGTGTTTTCTTCACGGACAAGGGTGTGATGGCCTGTCTGGAAATTATTGCCGATCTTATTACCAGCATAAATCACGGTATGAGACCGGATAATCGCCCCATCTCCAATGACTGTCGGAAGCTCACCTTCGTTCCTGTCACGCGGGGGTTCTCCAATGATGACAAAGTTCTCAATGACGGCGTTTTTGCCAATTTGAACGTTTGGAAAGATTTTGTAGCTCATTTTTCCTTTCCGTCCCTTGCGCTTGCATAAATTCGTTCAATGATTCCAACGGTCTTCTGGCCCTCAGATCCACTTGTTGCAATTGAGGCGTTTTTCAGGAGCACATCGATGACATTCGCATATACCTTGTCGTGATTCGACATTGAACCCTGATAGAAGCCGTAATCATTCGCGGGCGCGGACTCAGGCATGTCTTTAATTTGGTAACCGTCGATGTGCTGGTACTCGAGTACGTTCAAATATTGTCCACCGACCTTCACCGTTCCTTTTTCACCAAAAACCGTAATCGATCCCTCCATATTTTTTTTGTAACTGTTGACGGTATAATTGATTGTCCCGAGCGCTCCATTAGCAAACTTCAACAAGACGATGCCCGTGTCTTCAAATTCGATGATCCCAGAGTGAAGAGTATTGGCGAGAGAAGCCTGGACCGACTTCACGTCACCAACAAACCAGTACAGGAGGTCGATGAAATGGCTGAATTGAGTGTAGAGTGTGCCGCCGTCAAGTTTTTTCGTTCCCTTCCAATCTGACTGCTTATAATACGCGGCATCCCTGTTCCAGTAACAATTAAGTTGGACGTCCACAATTTTTCCCAGCCAGCCTTCATCGATCACCTTCTTCAACGCAACGATAGGGGGATTGAATCGGTTTTGCTTCACAATGAACAACCGACGTTGTGCTTTCTCCGCTTCTCGAATCATGGCATCACAATCCTTGGAGGTGATAGCCATCGGCTTTTCACAAAGTACGTGCTTGCCGGCTTTCAGGGCCTTGATGGAATGTTCGGCGTGCAAACCGTTTGGTGTGCACACGGAGATGACATCAACATTCTTCTCCTTCGAAAGAAGTTCGTCGAGATCCGTATACGGTTGACACCCATAGCGTTTCGAGAAGGCAGATGCACGTTCTTGTTTAACATCGCACACAGCAACAAGTGTTGCCAAGTTGCTAATGTACTGAGCGTGTCGCTCAGCGATTCTGCCGCAACCAACAATGGCAAATTTTGTTCGATTCATGGTATTCCTTTTGATCTCTTGATGACAACTTAAAATCTTCACCAAGGTGCAGTAAGTGTCAAGTTGAATGTTTGAACACTTTCAGCGGTTTTCGACGGTACAGATCAACGATCATCACCTGTAAATTTACAAAGTTTCTGAACATACGACGGATTTCATTTCGCGTGTATGCCTTTCCTAACTGTGTGCCACACGGATGAGCATTTCAGAGATTTCGTACCCGCCACCTAAAATTTCATCATCGCGTTCGATCATACGATATCCTTGCCTTCTATCCATTGTTCATGCCACAACGTTAGGTTAAGCAGGTTCCAAAGATTTTGCCCTGACTCTGCTTTATGCAATTTATGGTTTTCAATGAGAGAATGAAGATACGTCTTATTGAAATAACCTTCACGAGAAATTCTAGAGTTTATCAATTTTTCTTCTGCAAAACTTGCCCACTCATTTCTCAACCACTCGCTGACCGGTGCCGCAAACCCTTGTTTCTTCCTGTAAATAATATTGCGAGGGATAATTCCTTCTACAGCTTTTTTTAAAATATATTTTGTTACACCGTTTTTGATTTTTAACGCACTAGGAATTCGCATCGAGAATTCCACCATGCGATGGTCCAGAAACGGAACCCGTGCCTCGACCGACGTTGCCATCGAGACTTTATCTACACGCATCAGTAAAAGTTCGGGCAAGCGGTTTTTGAACTCTAAATAGATCATTCTCTTTAAATAATCTGCATGGGGATCATGTTCGAGCAGGTTACGGTGCCATTGTTTTGCAAAAACGTGAGACGAAGTTCTGCTGTTTGAGTTGCGACCATTCAGAAGGTGCTTTTTATGCATCTCGGTGAAATTGATTGCTCCTCCCCAAAACAATTCATCTCCCGCGGCCGCTTTTCTAATATACTCCAGTGCAAGATATGAGTGCCTTTTCTCTAATGCGACAGAAGCAGCTTTGAAAATTGTCTCCTGAACAAAATGTGGTAAGATTTTATATGATTTCCATAGCGTGTTATAAAACCTTAATTCGCGCATCATCGAAACATACCCGGCGAATTGTTCATCGCTCCCCTCACCGACTTGAACAACGATGGCGCCGCTGTTGCGTGCAAGCTTTGATACGAAATACAACGGAATGCACACTGGGTCGGCGAGCGGCTCGTCTTGGTGATAAATCAACTTCGGAAGAAAGTCAAATGCATCTTTGTGATCAATAATAATTTCATGATGATTTGTCTTGAATTCTTTTGCAATCTGCCGTGCGTAGCCCATTTCGTTGTACTTCTCGAGGTCTTTTATTCCAACCGAGAAAGTATCTACAGGACGATTCATCAATTCCGCCATGAGCGCCACATTTGTGCTGGAATCAATTCCTCCGCTTAAAAATACTCCGAAAGGTACGTCGCTCATCATTCTATCTTTAATAGACTGCTTAAGCAGCGTTCGAATTGTTTGAACGCATGATTCTTCTGTCATCGAATAATCTGGATCAAGGAGGGGCGAACGCGAAACTGGGTTTCCATTAAAGTCAATTGACGGTTGTTCTCCCATTGGAACCGGATCCCAATATTGCTCATCGTGAAATGTTCCGTCGGCATTTACCACCATGCGATGTCCCGCTTCCAATTTGAAAATGTTCTTGAACATTGTCAGCGGGGCGGGAGGAATGAGGAAGGTGAGGTAGTGATTCATCGCTTCTTCATTCAATTCACGATGTACAGAAGGATGTTGAAGGAGCGCTTTGATTTCTGAACCGAAAACTAAATATCCATCTGCAAATGTATAGTACAATGGTTTCACGCCAATTCTATCGCGGACCAATACAAGCTGCTGTTTGTCTTCGTCCCATAACGCAATGGCAAACATACCGAGGAGTTTGTGAACGAAATCAAGTCCGTATTCTTGGTATGCATAGAGAATAGTTTCTGTGTCAGATCGCGAACGATAACGGTAACCGCTTCGTTCAAGCTCTTTTCTGATGATAAGATGATTATAAATCTCGCCGTTGAATATGATGGTTATTTTCCCATCAGATGAACTCATCGGTTGGTGTCCAGCAGGAGAGAGGTCAACAATAGCAAGTCGCCGAAACCCAAAACCGAGATTACGTTTTGGGGAAAGATATGCACCACTATCATCAGGTCCGCGATGAAGAATCGTATCGCTCATTTTTTTTAGCAGCGATTCAGAGACTGGTTGAGATGAACTTCCGTAATTAAGAATCCCGCAAATGCCGCACATATTTTTTGTACGAAGTAACTTTAATCTTTGATAAGAAAGCCAACTACTTCAGAGATAATACGAAAAGCGCCATGAATTTACAAACAGTAATTAAAGAGATGAGATTCAGCGAGACGGGTGAAGTTCAAGCAGCAAATCGCAGATTTCTCTTACGCAGCCCTCTCCGCCTTTTTTCTTTGTGATGTAATGAGCAATTGCTTTGTTCTGTTCTGTACCATCGGCTGGAGTTGCCGCAAAACCGACACGTTTGAGGAGTTCATGATCATTGAGGTCATCACCAATATAAGCGACGTCATTCCACGAGAGTGCATGGCGCTTGAGCAGTTTTTCCATTGCCGCGACTTTGTCCTTTGCGCCTAAGAATAAATCTGTGACTTTCAATTTCTCTGCTCGTCGGCGCACTACTTCTGTATCTTCGCTGGTAATGATTGCAACGCGGATGCCGGCATTACGGAGAATGACCATGCCCATTCCATCGCGCACATTGAATCTTTTTAACTCGTTACCGTTTTCAGAATAGTACATCCCGCCGTCCGTAAGAACACCGTCAACGTCAGTGGCAAGGAGTTTGATTTTTTTTAAACGTGATCGTAGTAAGGCAGATAACATTTTTTAGCCGGTCGGAATACTGCAATTATTTTGCGGCTTTTACAACAAGCCAAAAGCCAAAGTGTGAGGCAAAGAAACTTTGGTTGATTGCATTAATCACTTTGGGAAATCGCCGCCTATAAGAATCGTACACACTGTATCTTCTGTTTTTAAAAAGGGAAAACATTTGTTCGAATTCTTTCTTTGAATAGGCTTTACCCAGGGGATTGCTTTCACCGTCGTATATTCGGATCCACTCTTTTAACACAGAAGTTTGTCGAACTTTGGTTTTTCTGTTTGCTGCTTGCCAAAAAGAATAGAGCGGTGCACCAAACCGCACGTGGAAAGAGTTTTTATGATACAGCATCACTATGATTTTACCATTTGGTTTCAGAACGCGATATGCTTCATCTATTGCTTTTTGTGTGTTTGGAGTATGATGAAGGACGCCAAATGAATAGACCAAATCGAATGACTCGTTTTCGAAAGGAAGGTTTTCAGCATCTGCCACCTGTGCATTGACATGCAGTTGTTCAAGCAAGAATCTTTTCTTTAAAAGTTCTATGCTTTGGGGCGTAAGGTCTATTCCCGTTGTGTCTGCACCGTTGCGAGCAAATTGGATTAAATCCGTCCCAAGTCCGCAGCCAATTTCCAAAACTTTTTCGCCATTATGTTGCTTGAACTCTGCCAATTCATACATAAACGGCTGTGTTGCAAAACGAAACTGCTCGACCTGATCAAAAAATTCTTTTGAACCCCACTCTAGATTATTGAATTGTGTTCCACATGGGTGTTCGTTCCAGTAGTCGCGAACCTTTCTTTTCAATGCCTCGTCGTTTTCAACACTATTTTGAGTTGAAGTTCTCATATATTTTCTTTCAAGAAATATTCTCGTGCAAGCTTTGGCTTTCAATATAATAAAACGTTGGCGGCTGTTCAATCCGAGCACAAAAATAAGTTACAGTGTGCAAAGACAGTGCGTGTAATGTTAAAGGTCATAATGTGTTGGAAAGAAAAGTAATTGCGTTTGTGCTTTGATAGTTCTATCGTGGATTTCCTTTCTATCCGAACAACCTTCTTTTGGGAGAAAATCTTGCCTCATACGCAATACTTTCGTATCTTAGTCAAGAGAAATCAATTCGGTAAATGAGGTCAAGCACTGTACAACTGTAAGCTGCCCAACCCCGCCAGGTCCGGAAGGAAGCAACGGCCCGCATCTGAAAGTGTGATACAGCCAGCTTGACCTTTTTATTGTGCCTGTTGCATTGCACAAAGTAAAATTTCTTGCAAGCCAATGGTATTTTTTGTACCTTCTACCATTCTAAATTATTGAGAAAGGCGGAATGACTCCTCAATTCTACCATCTCAACAATCAGCTTTTTGTCGGTTGTTCATTGCTGAGGGTGCAAGAAGAATATTTCGTTGTGCAGCTGGGGTGTTTTTTCCTGCCAGAAAGTTTTCGGGTGTGCTGAGGGAGCCGCCCGGCATCAGAAAGCAAACCATCACTCATGGTTCAACCGATTTCACGACACTTTGAGGAATTGAGAATGTTCGAATGAAAAAAGAAATTATCATTAACGCTACCTCTGAAAAAGAAATCCGTATTGCGATAACGGAAGACGGCAAGCTTGTTGAGCTGTTCGTTGAATCTCCTGAAAAGGAACGGATGGTCGGCGATATTTATGTGGGGAAAGTTGCTAAAGTAATGCCGGGAATTCAGGCATCGTTTATTGACATCGGGTTGCAACAAGATGCCTTCCTGCATTTTTCCGATATCGGCGCCTCGCTGAGCGATTATAATTCCCTTCTTGAAGATGATACCGAAGTTGATACTGATGAAGCAGACGAAGAGTCTCAAGGTACCTTCCCGCAACAATCTTCACCCAACAATGGAGCTGCCGTCAGTGTTGAAGCGCCTCCTGCAAAGCCTGCGGATCGCCGCGACCGGCGGCCGCGCCCGCACGTCAATCTTGTGAAAGGGCAGGATATTATTGTTCAGATTACAAAAGAACCGGTTGGAAAAAAAGGAGTGCGCGTTACATCGGAAGTTTCTTTGCCGGGAAGATTTCTTGTTCTGTTGCCATTCGATGGGAAGATCGGCGTTTCAAAAAAAATCTCGAGCTTTAAAGAGAAGCGCCGTTTACGAAAATTAGTGCGCAGCATTTTACCGCCGACGTTCGGCGTTATTGTCCGCACAAACGCAGAAAATCAGGACGAAAAACTTCTCTTGCAGGATCTTGAGGCGCTGTTGAATACATGGCACGCGATCGAAAAAACTGTCAAGGAAGAAAACGCTCCCGCCTTGCTCTATAAAGATATGGCGACCACGTCGAGTGTCATTCGCGATCTTTTTCGCGAAGACGTTGAGCGCGTTGTCGTCGACAGCAAAAAACTCTACAAGGAAATCAAAGCCTATGTAAAGATGTTTTCACCGAACATGGTTGAGAAGATCGAACTGTACAATCGCCGCGAACCGATTTTCGACGCCAACGGTGTGGAAAAAGAAATTGCAACGACACTTGCGCGCAAAGTGTGGTTGAAAAGCGGCGGCTACATCATTCTTGATCATACTGAAGCGATGACAGTTATCGATGTAAACAGCGGACGCTACGCAGCGAAACAGGAACAGGAATTGAATTCTCTGCGCACCGATCTTGAAGCGGCACGTGAAATCTGCCGTCAGATTCGACTCCGGGATTTGGGAGGAATTATCGTCATTGATTTCATCGATATGGAGGATGAAAAGAACAGGAAGAAAATCTACGATGAAGTGAAACGCGAATTCCGCAAGGACCGTGCAAAAGTTACGGTGCTACCGTTGACGGAATTCTGCTTGATGCAGATAACGCGTCAACGCGTTCGGCAGAGTATCATTCACAGTTTCACCGAACCGTGTCCGGTATGCGGCGGCAGCGGATTAATTCAATCGAAGACGACCATTGTAAGCCAAATCGAACGCTGGATACGCCGCTTCAAATCTGAATCGCATGAAACCCGGCTTACCCTTCATGTTCATCCGAGTTTGGCGCAGTATTTGACGGAAGGAACATTCAATCGCCTTCGCAAAATCATGTGGCGATTTTTTGTTCTTGTCAAACTGGAAGAGGACAAAACGCTTGCTATCGATGAATTCCAATTCATCTCTCGCAAAACCGGAAAAGATATTACTGCAGAATATAAACAATGAGGAATGTGTAATGAAGTTTTTTATTGACACGGCGAACCTCGCCGAAATTAAGGAAGCAAACGATCTCGGTGTGCTTGATGGCGTGACAACAAATCCGAGTTTGGTTGCGAAAGAAGGAAAAGAATTTGTTCCGCTGTTGAAAGAAATCTGCGCCGTTGTCAAGGGGCCGATCAGCGCTGAAGTTGTTTCGACTGATTTTAACGGCATCATGAAAGAAGGGCGCGAGCTGGCAAAAATTCACGACAACATTGTTGTGAAAGTACCTCTTATTAAAGAAGGATTGAAAGCAGTAAAAGCATTAAAGGCGGAAGGTATTCGTACGAATGTTACGCTCTGCTTTTCTGCCAATCAAGCGCTGCTCGCTGCCAAAGCCGGTGCGTACTTCATCAGTCCGTTTGTCGGCAGGCTTGACGACATCAGCCATAACGGCATGGAGATTGTCGGACAGATCGTTACCATTTATCATAACTACGGCTACGATACGCAGGTTCTCGTGGCGAGCGTGCGTCATCCGCTGCATGTGATCGAAGCGGCAATGATGGGCGCAGATATTTGCACGATGCCGTTCAAAGTAATTGAACAGCTCATCAAGCATCCGCTTACTGATATTGGTTTGGAAAAATTTCTTTCCGATTGGAAATCGAAGATGGCACCAGAGGCGACAAAGGGTGTGAAAAAATGAAACGCACGCCGTTCTATACGCAGCATCAGCACATGGGCGCGAAGATCGTTCCGTTCGGCGGTTACGAAATGCCGGTGCAGTACACAAGCATTATTGCCGAGCATAAAAAAGTTCGCTCATCAGTCGGAGTGTTTGATGTTTCACACATGGGCGAGTTCCTTGTGAAGGGAACTAATGCGTTGGCGTTTCTTCAGAAAATTACGGTGAACGACGTCGCGAAACTTGTACCGGGACGGGCACAGTATTCCGCAATGTGTTACGACGACGGCGGTATTGTTGATGACCTGTTGGTGTATAAGCTTGGCGAAAATCATTTTATGGTTGTCGTCAATGCGTCGAACATCGACAAAGATTTTCAATGGATGAACAATCATTTGCTTCCCGATGTTGAATTGAGAAATGAAAGCGACGCAACTGCGCTTCTTGCAATTCAAGGGCCGAAAGCAGAACGCACGCTGCAAAAATTGACGCCGGTGAATTTAGCTTCTATAGAATACTATCATTTCGCAAAAGGAACTTGCGCGGGCGTTGAGATGATTATTTCACGGACCGGTTATACCGGTGAACCGGGATTTGAAATTTATTTTTCGTCAGAGCATGCAGAGAAAATATGGACTGCAGTATTCGATGCGGGCAAAGAATTTGAAATAGCGCCGATAGGACTTGGGGCGCGTGACACGCTTCGGCTCGAAATGGGCTATTGCCTTTACGGCAACGATATTGATCAAACGACAAATACGCTCGAAGCAGGACTTGGCTGGATCACAAAACTTTCAAAGGGAGAGTTTATCAGCAAACCTGTGCTGGAAAAAGTAAAAGCGGAAGGCGTCAAAAGAAAATTAGTCGGTATGGCGCTGCCGGGCAAAACAGTTGCACGGCACGGCTACGCAGTTCAGGCCAATGGCAATAAGGTCGGTGCGGTAACAAGCGGAACATTTTCTCCATCGCTTGAACAAGGAATTGCGATGGGATATGTTGCCGCCGAACACGCCGTTACCGGCAACACCGTTGCCATTGATATTCGTGGATCATTAACGGAGGCAAAAATCGTTGCGTTTCCATTTTTGCACAAATAACAATCTCGTGGGGATTCGCACATGAAAATAGACGTCTACTTTTCACCTGTTCAGGTGGATGAAATGCAGTTGCGCGAAAAAAATGTCATCGTCATTGATGTCCTTCGCGCGAGCAGTACGATAGTTGCGGCGCTCCGTAACGGCGCGCGTGAGATAATTCCTGTCAGCACCGTTGAATCTGCCGTAAAAGTTTCCGGCAATCTTTTTGGCGATGTTGTTCTTCGCGGCGGCGAGCGCAACGGGAAAATGATTGACGGCTTCAATCTCGGAAATTCTCCGAGCGAATACACGGAAGAAGCTGTCAAAGGAAAATCCATCATTTTATGCACGACCAACGGCTCTGTCGCAATGGTGCGCGCCCGTCATGCAAAAAATATGGCGGTTGCTTGCTTCAACAATATTTCGCTTGTCGCTGATTTCATGATGGAAGTCGGCGAAGATTTTTCCATCGTCTGTGCCGGAAAGCAGTCGCTCTTTTCGCTTGAAGATGCGGTGTGCGCCGGCATGATTGTTAAATTATTATCGGAGCGTGATTCGTTAATGCTTGAATTGAACGACGCCGCTGTTACAGCACACGTTCTCTATAAGACGTACAATAAAAATCTTTTGAAGATGATCAAAAGCTGCGACCATGGAAGATATCTTTCCGGTATCGGATTTGAAGATGATTTAAAGCTGTGCGTCGAGATCGATTCAATTCCGGTACTTCCGATTTTGGCAGGCAATGTCATTAAGCTGAAGAAAGAGGAAACGAAAACAGCCGCCGTGACGGAAGCCAAGCCTGATTGAATGTTCTTCAAAACTCCAGTTTCGAAGGAATAGCTTCGCTCAATGGAAGATTCTATTTTTACTGCTGATCGTTCCGCATCGCGCCGAAGAAAAACGAATGGAAAGCCATCCCGCGGAAAACGCGGCTGGCAAATCGCGTCATTTCTTTTGATGATCTGCGGCGTGTTGGTGTTGCTCAGTCTTGTTTCCTATTCTCCGGGCGATGAGGCGAACGGTGATATTCCGTTGTCAAGCCTTTCGAGAATTTTTACAAACGATGTGCTGATTCAGGCAAAAGCAAACAGCACGACAAATTGGCTCGGTTTGCTCGGCGCGATGGTGTCGAGCGGCTTAATCAACTCGACCGTCGGTTATTTCATTTTCTTTCTTCCGTTTCTTATGGTTGCGTGGGGATGGACAACCTTGCGCCGCGGCGATCTCCGCAAACTGACCTACTTCACAAATTACGTCATCGTGATCAGTATTCTCGGTGCGACGCTGTTCGGATTTCTCAGGTTTGCCGGATTGTCCGACGTTCTTCCGCCGCAGTGGAGCGGACTTGCCGGCGCATTCCTTTCTACAATTCTGAAACAGTTGATTGGCGTCGCAGGCGGTTTAATTCTTACCGTATCGCTGCTGTTTATCACGGCAGTGCTTGCGTTCGATCTTGATTTGCATGTGACCTCGGAGCGGATAAAAAATATTTTCGCTTCCGGTGTTTCAATGCTTGGGGCTAAAATAAACGGGTGGAAAGATGCGCGCAGCCGCCGCGCCGAAGAAAAAAAATCTATCGCCGTCAAACGACCCGACACGGAATCAGCGGAGCAGTCTGCACTCGCTTTGCTTTCGCCGAAGATCAAACGCGCGGCGCCTGAGGAGATTCCCCCTGAAGAAGACGAGGAACCGACCGAATTCGCCGATGACCAGAGTTCCGATCTTCAATCCCAAAGGGATTTACAGCTTGACATTAAAAAAACAGCAAGCGATAAAGAGGAAGAAGAAGTTACACTTGATGAACGCGACGTTCAGGATGAAGAAATTGATTATGTTTTTCCTTCAGTTGAATTGCTCGACGCGAAACGCCAGAGTGAAACTATTGATGACAACGAGTTGAAAGCAAATGCCGAACTTCTTCGCGCAAAGCTTGCGGATTTTGATGTAGAAGTTGCCAGTGTGAGCGTAACGCCGGGACCGGTCGTAACGCTCTATGAACTTGTTCCCGCGACCGGCGTAAAGATTTCGAAAATCACGGCGCTCTCTAATGATTTGGCGCTTGCAATGCAGGCAAAAGGAATTCGCATTGAAGCGCCGATTCCCGGGCGCGGAACTGTCGGCGTCGAAATTCCAAACAACAGGCCGCAGATCGTGACCATTCGCAGCATCATCAATTCAACAAAATTTCGCGATGCAAAAGCTGCACTTCCTCTTGCGATGGGGAAAACAATTTCCGGCGAAGTGTACATTGACGATCTTACGAAAATGCCGCACTTGCTCATTGCCGGTTCAACAGGTTCGGGAAAATCGGTCGGCATTAATACGATCCTGACAAGTCTGATCTATCGGCTGCATCCTTCCGAAGTGAAATTCCTGATTATCGATCCGAAAAAAATCGAACTGAGTTTGTACAGAAAATTAAAGCACCATTTTCTTGCTGTGTCGAAAGATGTTGACGAAGAAATTCTTACGACACCGCAAAATGCCGTGCTTGCGTTGAAGGCGGCGGAGTTGGAAATGGAGCAGCGGTACGATCGCCTCGCTCATGCCGGCGTGCGCAATATTGCAGATTACAACGAGCGTGTCGAGGCGGGAAAACTAAAAGATACCGATACGATCAAACACCATAAACTGCCGTACCTCGTTGTGGTGATTGACGAGCTTGCCGATCTCATGATCACCGCTGCGCGGGAAGTTGAAGAACCGATTGCACGGCTCGCACAACTTGCGCGTGCTGTGGGTATCCATCTCGTTCTTGCAACGCAGCGTCCTTCGGTGGATGTTATCACCGGCGTCATCAAAGCAAATTTTCCGGCACGCCTCGCATATCAGGTTTCGTCAAAAATTGATTCGCGTACGATTCTTGATATGAACGGCGCAGAACAATTGCTCGGCAACGGCGATATGCTGTATCTTCCGTCCGGCAGTCCGAAGCCTGTGCGCATTCAAAATGCATTTATTTCGACCGATGAAGTTGAAGCCATTGTCGAACATATCGGCAAGCAAAAAGGATACAGCCGTCCGTTTGAATTGCCGTCTGTGCTGGATAAACAGCGCGCTGCGTTGACCGCAAGCGGAGGCGAGCGTGATGAATTATTTGAAGAAGCTGCGCGGACGATCGTTCGTCATCAACAAGGCTCGGTGTCGTTATTGCAGCGCCGTTTGAAGATCGGCTACTCGCGCGCTGCACGTTTGGTGGATGAACTTGAAGCGACCGGTATCGTTGGTCCATTTGATGGAAGTAAAGCCCGCGAAGTGCTGGTCGAAAGCGAAGCGGAGTTGGAAGCCATTTTGAAAAGTCAATGAACATGTACACAATACACAAAATGTCACTGCGTTCATATTCAATCATTGGTGCGATGGCATTGACGCTTTCTTCCTCTGCCCTCACGCAGACGGCTTTGGAGCCGGCACAAGTGCTGGAGAAAGTCCGTGAGGCGTATTCCAAAATAGACGATGCGTCTGCAACGTTCACCGAGCAAGTGAAATTCAAATACACAAATGTTCAGCAGTCACTTTCCGGCGAACTTCAAATGAAGAAAGATAATAAATATCGCATTCAAACCGATCAACAAACTATCATCACCGATGGGAAAACGGTGTGGGCGTATTCGCCGATTAATCGTCAGGTGTTGATTGATACATACAAAGAAAATGCGAAAACTTTTTCGCCGGATAAATTTCTTTTCAGCGTTCCGACAGATTTTTACGCCGTGTTTCTTAATGAGAATTTGCCTTCAACGAACGCACGCTATGTGCTGAAGCTTATTCCGCGCAAAGGAACACCGTCCGCCGCCATGGTGACGTCGCTGAAAATTTGGGTCTCGGAAAAAGATTGGAGCATTCGGAAAGTCGAATATATTGATATGAACGAAACGCAGAGTGTGTACACCATTCATTCACTGACAATCAACAACGGCGTTGCTGATAGTGTCTTTTCGTTTACCGTTCCCAACGGCGTGCAGGTTGTTGATCTTCGCGCGCTCAAAGCAAAAGCCCGCCACGAATAGCATTCCGCCGTATGAAAAAATCTCAATCGTTTCTTCGATATGGCATCAGCTTTGTACTAACCGTGCTGTTCATGTACCTTGCATTTCGCGGCGTCAAGTTGAGTGCGCTGTGGAATTCGCTCGTGAACGTGAACTGGACATGGATCGTTTTGCTGGCTGTAGTGACTATCCTGAGTCATCTTGCACGCGCGTGGCGATGGCAATATTTGTTATATCCGGTGAAAGAAAAAGTCAGCCTGCGAAATTCATTTTCTGCGGTGATGATCGGCTATATGGTGAACAATGTTTTGCCGCGTGTCGGCGAAGTTGTCCGCCCGTACGTGCTGGGAAATCTTGAAGGAATTTCGAAATCTGCCGCGCTCGGCACTGTGGTCATCGAGCGTATTCTCGACATGATTACATTTTTCATGATATTGCTGGTGATGCTTTTTGTGAATTCCCGTTCGTTCGGAGAATTATTTCCGTCGTTCGCATCGCTGGAACCGGTTTTTCTTTTTGCAGTTGTTGCATTGTTTGTGATGCTGGTTGTGGTATTTTTCAAGGCGGAAGCTTTTTTTGCGATGGTAAAACGACTCACGGTAATTCTTCCCGCACGATTCCGGGAAAAGATCGACGCACAATTTTCTTTGTTTGCCTCCGGATTTTCCATTGCCAATCATCCCGGGAAATTTTTTATGATCATTGTAACAAGTTTTGTGATTTGGGGATTGTATACGCTGGCAATGTACATTCCGTTTGGCGCGTATCACGTGATGGAAACGCACGCACTCGGTTTCGGTTCAGCAACAATTTTGATGGTGGTCTCGACGGTGGCATTTGTTTTTCCAACGCCGAGCGGCTTCGGAACCTACCACTCGTTCACGTCGTACGCTCTCGTACATTTATTCGGTATTGACCCGGTGACGGCGCTGAGTTACTCGGTGCTGACGCATGAATCAGGTTTTATTGTGACAACGGTAATCGGTCTATATTATTTCTTGCGTGACCAGGTCCGCGTTTCAGAAGTTGTCAGAGAAGAAGTGTAGTGCTGTTCAACAACAGAGAAAGATGATACGGCCATGAAACAGGTTGCCATCGAATCAAAAAAGGGAACAATGCACATTGATGAAGTTCCGGATTCCATGCTGCGCGGCGGCGGCGTGATTGTCCGAAACCATTTCTCGCTTATCAGTGCCGGTACTGAACGCTCATCCGTGCAAAAACGGCAGGAGGGAATGCTGGCGAAAGTGAAATCAAATCCTGAGATGGTAAAAGTTGTGCTGCGGCAAATGAAACAGCAGGGCGTTTTCGCAACGTACAAGAAAGTAATGACAAAAATGGAAGCGTACGGAGCGATGGGGTACAGCTCTGCCGGCAGTGTTCTTGCCGTGGCAAACGACATTGAAGATTTTGTTCCCGGCGATCGTGTGGCTTGCGCAGGCGGCGGCTATGCATCGCACGCGGAATTGATTTTCGTTCCCAAAAACCTTTGCGCAAAAATTCCGCCGGCTGTTGCACTGCAGGATGCTGCCTATACCACCGTCGGTGCAATCGCACTTCAAGGCGTTCGTCAGGCGGCACCAACGCTTGGCGAAACAATTGTCGTCATCGGATTAGGCTTGGTTGGACAATTGACGGTGCAGATATTGAAAGCAGCCGGCTGCTGCGTTATCGGTGTTGATATTGACAAGCATGCCACGGCACTTGCAAAATCACTCGGCGCCGATGTTGCGTACAGCCGCGCATCGGTTTCTATCATCAAAGATGTGCAATCATTCACTCAGGGTTATGGTGCGGATGCAGTGATCATCACCGCGGCAACGAAGAGCAGCGATCCGGTACAGTTGGCTGGCGAGTTGAGCCGCGACAAAGGAAGAGTTGTGCTTGTCGGCGATGTCGGTATCACGCTTCCGCGTGCGCCGTATTACATGAAGGAATTGGATTTTTGCCTATCGCGCTCGTACGGACCCGGACGGTATGACCATTCGTACGAAGAAAAGGGATCTGATTATCCTATCGGGTACGTCCGTTGGACGGAGAAACGCAACATGGAAGAATTTCTCCGGCTTGTTCAGCAGAAAAAAGTAAACGTGCAAAAGTTGACGACACATACTTTTCCGATTGATGATGCAATGAAAGCGTATCAACTTATCACTGGGAAATCCGGCGAACGTTATTTGGGCGTGCTCATTGAATATCCGCTCCGCCAAAAAGAAAACAGACAAGAGGGAAAGCGTGAAGCCGTGAAGAAAATTGCTGTGACGTTACCTGCAGGAAAAGCAGGCGCGCTTTCGATCGGATTTATCGGTGCCGGAAATTTTGCGCAGGCATCGCTTCTGCCGCACCTTGCCGGCAAGAATGTCACGCTCAAAGGAGTGTGCACCGGCAGCGGATTGAATGCGAAGAATGCCGCCCGCCAATTTGGTTTTGAATTTGCAACCACCGATTCAAAAGAAATTTATGCATCGGGTTCGATTGACGCTGTGTTCATTGCAACACGGCACAACTTGCATGCACCATTGTGCGTACAAGCGATCAAACATAATAAACATGTCTTTGTTGAAAAGCCGCTTGCGCTGAACGATACCGAACTTGATGCCGTGGTGAAAGCGTACAATGCATCGTTGAAACATGCAAGCCTCAGGTTTCTTGTCGGTTTCAATCGCCGCTTCTCTCCGGCAGTGCGAAAAGCGAAAGCATTTTTCGCCAACGTTAGTGAGCCGATGCTGGTATCCTACCGGGTTAATGCGGGATTCCTTCCGAAAGAGCACTGGACGCAGGATCCGATTGAAGGCGGCGGAAGAATTATCGGAGAAGTGTGCCATTTTATTGACACGATTCAATTTCTTACCGGCGCGCTGCCGGTAAAAGTTTTTGCACAATCGCTTTCGTTGAAAGGAAACCGCACGCAATCTGACAATGTTGCAATCACTCTTCAGTTTTCAAACGGCTCGGTCGGCATCGTTACCTATCTTGCAAACGGCGATGCCGCCGTATCGAAAGAATATATTGAAATGTATGCCGGCGGAAAAACGGCAATCCTCGACAACTTCACCCGGCTGGAATTGTTTGAAGGCGGTACGCGAAAAGTGCACGAATCGTCCGTAATTGAGAAAGGTCATAAGATCGAAGTAGAGGAGTTCGTCGAGGCGATACACAGCGGGCGCGATCTTGTTTCTTTTGAAAGCCTGGCAGCAACGACGCGGGCAACTTTTAGAATTCTTGAGTCGCTTGAAACAGGACTGCCGATAGAGGTGTGATCCTGTCCGCAGAAAGCGGCGGTTGTTCAATATTATGAAAAGTACAGCGCGATTATTTTTTTCTTTTTTCGCAACAGTCATTCCGTTGTGTGTCTGGGCGCAAACCATTGTGCCGGCGGAACATTCCAACAGTTTTGCGCTTGCCGCCGGAATGGGCATCAATGTCGCAGCCGATCCCGGCATGGTGAATTACATTAATTCGTTTTCTTATTCGACAGACCGTGCGAGCGATTTTGCGACAGCGGTAGATTTTTTTGGTGCGTGTGAATTTCCGGTAAGCGATGAATGGGGAGCAAAGGTTGAATATGCATATCTCTTCAAGTCATACAATTTCGCATCGAACGCCGCGGGAATTTCCAATCTGCTTTACAATGTGACAATGCCGACGTTGATTGCTCAGTATGTTATTCTGGGAAAAGGGTATTTTGTGAAGCTCGGCGGCGGTGCGGGATATCATCTGGGCACCGTGACGGCCACCAATGCTGTGTACGGTGGAACTTCACAGTACCATGCAAAAGGTATCGGCGTAAAATTAGAGGCAGTTGGCCAGACGGCATTTGACGAACATCTTTATGGTTACGTTGCCGGAGATATGCGCTGGGAATTTTTGGGAACGGTGAAAGACGATCATGGCGCTGCGCTTCAGAATCAAGGATTCGCTGCATCGTTGTCTCTATTCTCCGTTGGCTTGATATTCGGGTTAACCTACTATTTTTAACGAAGTGAGCAAGGAGAAAAATAATAATGAAATATATTTCTGCCGTGCTGTGTGTACTGCTGATTCTGACGACGGCGGCAAATTCACAGTTAACTCCGCCAAAGGCGGATGCGCCTTCTGCCAAACAGACGGCAGACAAACCGGCGCAAAAGAAATCAAAAACATTGAAGGCTAAAAAAGCTGTGGCGAAAACAGACAATAAATCGAAAACCGAGTCAAAGACTGCGGAAAAAGAAAAAGGCTTTGTTGTCATTGAAACGACGATGGGCACCATCACCATTCAATTATTCGATGACAAAGCGCCGAAACATTCCGCGAATTTCCGAAAGCTTGCACGGGAAGGATTTTATAACGGTACAACATTTCACCGCGTCATTCCCGGGTTCATGATTCAGGGCGGCGATCCGAATTCGAAAGACAACGACCGCTCGAACGACGGCTTGGGCGGTCCCGGTTACACGATTGAAGCAGAGATTGGTGTGCCGCATGACCGCGGCGTTGTTGCTGCCGCGCGTCAGGGTGATGCGGTGAACCCCGAACGCCGCTCGAACGGAAGCCAATTCTACATCACCGTTGCCCCGGCGCATTTTCTTGACGGACAATATACCGTGTTCGGAAAAGTTGTTGACGGCATGGATGTCGTGGATAAGATCGTTGCGGTTCCCCGCGACCAACGCGACAATCCTTTAACGCCGGTGGTGATGAAAAAAGTGTACGTAAAGTGATTGCCGTCTGGCGTTAGCTCTATGGCAAAGACCTCGAAAGAAAAAATTCCTCTCGACATGATTCTTGATGATATCAGGAATCACAAATTTGCGCCGCTGTATTTTTTCTATGGACAGGAAGATTTTCTGATTGACGAAGTTGCGGATGCGCTTGTTGCCAACGCCGTCGATTCCGCTTCGCGCCAATTCAATCTTGATATTATCCATGGCAACGATATTGAAGGGAAAGATATCGTTTCCCTTGCGTCGTCGTTTCCGATGATGGGAGAGCGGCGCGTTGTTATCGTGCGCGATTTTGAACGCACGACGGAACTCGATCCGTTCTTGTCGTACATCGAACACCCTTCGCCTTCCACAAGCTTGTTTCTTGCTGCCGCAAAAGTTGATATGCGCAAGAAGGTCTATGCTTATTTGAAACAGCACGCAATCGGCGGCGAAGTGGTGCCGCTGCGCGAATACGAAATTCCATCATGGGTACAAAGGCGCGCCGCAGCAATAGGGACACACATTGCGCCCGAAGCGGCAGAAATACTTCTCACGTATGTTGGTACGTCATTGCGTGAATTGAATAATGAGCTTGAAAAACTGTTCATCGCTGTAGGCTCGAAGGCTAAGATTGAAACAAGCGACGTCCAATCTATTGTCGGTATGTCGCGGGAGTTTTCAATATTCGAGCTGACTCGCGCCGTCGGAGAAAAAAATCTTTCGAAAGCGTTGAGCATTTGTGCACGCATGATAGATGTCGGCGAAGCGCCGGCGGGCATGGTAGCGATGCTTGCCCGTCACTTTGGCATTTTATGGCGCCTGCATCAACTGAATGCAGAACGTGTGATACCGGCAGAAATGGCAAAAAAAGTGGGCGTTCACCCCTATTTCCTCAAAGAATATCTCGAACATTTGAAACATTATTCACGCAGCGCTGTTGAAGACGCACTGCTGACACTCACGCGCGCCGACGAACAATTGAAAACTTCTTCCGGCGATCCGCATGTCGTGATGGATATCTTGCTGTTTGAAATTGCCGGCTCGCGTTCGGTGCGTTCGACTTCTATCCCGGCTTGACCACAGATGAAATTATTTTTCCCGCCCGGTTTTTCTGAGTGGATGCTCTTCGCTGTTCTTCTTTCGGGTATTGCGCTGTTCATTGCTGCCGCTGAATTGGTCAGAAAAAAATTCAACAGATCTCCAGAAGTAACCCGAAAGCTCGTTCATATTCTCACTGGCGTTTTGATCTATTTTGCACCTCAATTGTTCAATTCAGGCATTCCGGCAATTCTTCTTGCTCTCATTTTTATTATTGTCAATTTTGCGGCGGAACGATTCGATTTGTTGAAAGGAATGCATGGAACAAATCGCCGCTCGTACGGCACGGTCTATTATCCGCTGGCATTTCTTATCCTTGTTCTCTTGTTTTGGAACGAAACTCCGGCAATCATTTCGATTTCCATTCTCGTGCTCGCAATCAGCGATGCCGCCGCTGCGATTGTCGGCGGAAATCTTTCATCGCCTCACAATTATTTTCTGACGAGCGATAAAAAATCGCTCGAAGGATCCGTCACAATGTTTGTTGCAACATTTCTCGTCGTAGTGCTTGCGCTCCGTTTCAATCCGTTGACTGCAATTTCAAATATCGGGTTTCTTGTTCTTGCCGGGTTTGCAGTCGCGTCGTTTGCCACGATGTGGGAAGCGATTTCGTCGAAAGGATTTGATAATCTCACCGTTCCGCTTGCCGCGGCGTTCATCCTCCATTTTTTACTGACACCGTTGCCGCATCATCATGCCGGACAATTATTGCTGGGCATTTTTCTTGCCGCGACGATTGCCGTTGTTTCGCTTCGATTTCATTTTCTGAAGCCGAGCGGTTCGGCAGCGACATTTTTGCTGGCGACAATTATTTTCGGCATCGGCGGCTGGCAATGGACAGTCCCAATTCTCACTTTTTTTGTTGCGTCGAGCCTGCTTTCAAAATTTGGAAAGAAACGAAAATCTGCATTTGACTTGTTGTTTGAAAAATCCGATACGCGCGATGCCGGACAAGTTGCCGCGAACGGCGGCGTTACAGGAATGTTGATGCTGTGCTGGTACGTTGCTCCATCAAATGAGTTTTGGTATCCGTTGTATCTTGCATCGCTTGCCGCAGTGACTGCCGATACATGGGGAACGGAAATCGGTGTGCTGGCGCACGCCTCACCGCGTTCAATTCTCACAATGAAGCGTGTTGAAACCGGAACAAGCGGCGGCGTGTCGCTTGCCGGAATTGTCGGCGGTGCATGCGGTGCGTTTCTGATTGCGTTGAGCGGAAGTTTTTGGTATGGTCTTGATGTGCGGCTCGTTGTGTTCGTCGTCCTTTCGGGAATTGCAGGATCGCTCGCCGATAGTTTTCTTGGCGCAACAATTCAAGCGCAGTATCGCTGTGTCATGTGCGGGAAAGTGACAGAAAAAAAACGGCATTGTGAAAAAGAAACTTCGCTGGTTCGCGGCGTTCGCTGGATTAACAATGATATTGTGAATTGGGTGTGCGCGATTGTCGGTGTGTCAGTGATGGCGGTGTTGTAAATATTCTCCTTGGGTGATATGGCTTCAGCAATCCGGTTGCTCAATTTTTAATCGTCGTTATTGATTGAAGCGCCGCAAGCCGAACAAAACATGGCATCGCGATAATTCATTGTGTAGCATTTTGGACAACGAGTGGTTTTAAGTCTTACTGATTTATTGGACGATGGTTCTTTGTTAGTCATGGATTTCATTGGAATAGGCTCCGTTACAGTTTTTTGTTGTTCATCAAATCGTTTTCCACAAAAGTGGCAAACTTTGGCTTCATATTTAATTTCCTCTGCGCAGTCAGGGCATTTTTTTGTCAGTGGTTTATGACTTGTAGATGTTGTTGAATAATGCTGTGTTGGCCACTGATCATCTTCTTTGCCATCTTGCATAACCAAGACTGCAATCAAGCCGAAAATTCCAAAGACAAATCCAATCCAAAACCAAGTTAAAGGATCTCTGTTGCGAGACTTAGCAGCAAGAGAAGTGACACCTCCAAACAGGATTGCATAAGCGAAAATGATTATGAATACCATGATATGTTCCTCTCCGTGAAAGCATTAAATCGAGAGCAGTAATCAAAGATTTAACTTGTCCAAAGTAGAAAATTACCTCTGGAAGGTCAAGCCAATACTCAGTTTTCCTTGAATCTCTCTAAAAATCCGTGTAATTTGCATCCATGCTGAAGTCTCTTTTCATCAAAAATTATGCGCTCATCGAAGAAATTTCTGTCGAATTTGAGCGCGGACTGAATATCATCACGGGCGAAACGGGCGCAGGAAAATCTATTTTGATTGATGCGCTCAGCCTTTTGTTGGGTGAACGTGCAAGCACGGATGTTGTCCGCAAGGGAGAAGAGAAAGCCGTTGTTGAAGGAGTGTTCGTTGTTTCCGGCGCGCCTCAGCCGAAGGCTGATCAGCCTATGGCTGAGAAGATTGCCTCGCTGTTGAAACAGAATGACTACGATGTGTCTGACGAGCTGATTGTCCGGCGTGAAATTTCCGCGAAAGGTCAAAGCCGGTGTTTTGTCAACGATACGCCTGCGCCGCTTTCGCTCTTGAAGGAAATCGGCGACGCGCTCATTGATCTTCATGGTCAGCATGATCACCAGTCGCTTCTTCGCGCAGAAACACATGTGGATTTTCTTGACGACTTCGGGAATCTCGGACCGCTGTTAGAGGAATATCAAAAGGTGTACCGCGAACTTTTGCAGTTGTGCGCCACGAAGCGTGAATTGCACGAGAAAGAACAACAGCTTAAAGAGAAAAAAAGTCTGTTTGAATTTCAGATGACCGAAATTGACGCCGTCAATCCGCAGGAAAATGAGGAAGAACAAATCGAATCGGAGTTGAAGAAGCTTGAAAATGCGGAGAAGCTTTTTGAGTTGACATCGCAGCTCTATGGTATGATGTACGACGGTGAAAATTCACTTCACGACCAGCTCGGTCATGCATCAAAACAACTTGAAATGTTAAATGGAATTGATACAGCGTTTTCGGATTCTGTCGGAGAAGTAAAATCGGCGGAAATTATTGTAGAGGAGTTGTCGAAATTTCTTCACGAGTACAAGGAGAAAATTGAATTCAATCCCGAGCGTTTGGAAATGCTGCGTGACCGCCTCGGAAAATTGATTTTATTGAAGAAGAAATACGGCGGCTCGCTCGGTACCGTGATTGAACACCGGAAGAACATTGGAGAAGAATTTTCTTTAGCTGAAAATTTTGAGAGCGAGTTGTCAAAGATTGCCGCTGCAATTCAAAAACAGCGCAGTGTATGTTCAGAGCGTGCGCAGAAGCTCTCGGCGAAGCGAGTTGAAGCTGTGAAAAAAATTGAAAAATCAATCCTCGCTTCGCTTGCCGAACTTGGCATTACCAATGGAAAATTTTCAGTGCACATTGAGCAAAAGAAAATCGAGCGGGCGAAGAATGATGGCGAGATTCCCGACGATGCGCTGAAGATCGGCAATGAATATTTCGCGGCGACCTTGCACGGCGTTGATAATGTAGAATTTTATCTCTCAACGAATGCCGGCGAAGATGTGAAGCCGCTGGCAAAAGTCGCCTCGGGCGGTGAAGTTTCGCGCGTAATGCTCGCGCTGAAATCAACGCTCGCACAATCCGACCGCGTGCCGTTGATGATCTTCGATGAAATTGATACCGGCGTCAGCGGCAGAATCGGGCAAGCTGTCGGCATGAGCTTGAAGAAGCTTGCGGTAATTCCGCAGATCATCGCCATTACGCATTTGCCGCAGATTGCCGGCCTTGCGGACACGCATTTTGCCGTTGAGAAAATCGAAAACGGAAAGCGGACAACGACCCGGCTTCATAAACTTTCCGTTGAAGAACGCGTCCATGAAATTGCAAAATTGATGAGCGGTGCTGAAGTGACTGAAGCCGGATTGAAAGGTGCACGTGAACTGATGGGAATGAAATAGCTATGCCCCTACAAATCTACAATACACTCGCACGACAAAAAGAAACATTCAAACCGATTCATGAGGGGCGCGTTGGGATGTATGTTTGCGGACCAACAGTGTACGGCGATTCACATATTGGTCACGCGAAAAGTTATGTGTCGTTCGATGTCATTGTTCGCTATCTTCGGTTTCTCGGCTACAAAGTTTTGTACGTGCAGAACATTACCGATGTCGGTCATCTCACCGACGATGCCGATCAGGGCGAAGACAAGATTGAAAAGCAATCGAAACTTGACCGTGTTCATCCGATGCAAGTAGTGGAATTATACACGCGAAGTTATTTCGAAGATATGGATGCGCTCGGTATTCAACGTCCCGATATTTCTCCACACGCAACCGGACACATCATTGAACAGATCGAAATGGTGAAAAAATTGCTTGCGGGCGGCTACGCGTACGAAGTGAATAGTTCTGTCTATTTTGATGTCCACAAGTTTTCGGAGTACGGAAAACTTTCCGGGCGCAATGTCGAAGAAATGGAATCGGGAGCGCGTATTGAAGTAAAGTCGGAAAAAAGACATCCCGCTGATTTTGCATTGTGGAAAAAAGCGGAACCGGAACATATTATGCAGTGGCCAAGCCCGTGGGGCAGCGGCTATCCCGGCTGGCATCTTGAATGCTCGTCCATGTCAATGAAGTATTTGGGGGAAAGCTTCGATATTCACGGCGGCGGAATTGAGAATCAATTTCCGCATCACGAATGTGAAATTGCACAAAGCGAATGCTCAACCGGCAAGCCGTTTGTAAAATACTGGCTTCACAATAATATGGTGACGGTGAATGGCCAGAAAATGGGAAAATCGCTTGGCAATTTTGTTACGCTGAAAGACGCATTCAAGAAATTCGATCCGCTGGTGATCCGATTTTTCATCCTGCAAAGCCATTACCGAAGCACATTAGACTTCAGCGAGCAGGCAATTGAAGCGGCAGGAAAAGGGCTGGAGAAATTGCAGAATACCGTTCAACGTGTTCGTGTAGAAATCAAAAAAGGAAAGAACGGTAAAGGAACCCTTTTTGACCTTGCAGAATATCGTAAACGATTCACCGAAGCGATGGACGACGACTTTAATACTCCGCAGGCAATTGCGGCGCTCTTCGATCTTTCACGCGCAGTGAATGATCTTCTTGCACAGCCAAATGGGATTTCACTTGAATCGCTGCATCAGATCGAGACATTTTTCACCGATTATGGCGTCAACATTCTTGGCTTGTTTGGTGAAAAAGCAGCTTCGTCCCAATTGCAAACTGATGGAATGATTGAACCACAGTTGGTAGAATTGCTTCTCGCCGCAAGGAAAGAAGCGCGCGAAAATAAATTTTGGCTGCTTTCCGACAAAATCCGTGACCGCTTAAAAGCGCTCGGCGTTGTTTTAGAAGATACCAAAGACGGCACTTCATGGAAAAAAGCCTGAAAAGTTGGAAAATTAATCGAATTTAATTGACTGCAATGGTAAACTTCGTTAAACTGAATTAGTCTAACAGTACAAGGAGAATCAAGTGAAAAAAGTCATAACGATAATGTTGGTGATGCTCTTGAATTCTTCGCTCTTTGGACAGATTTCTGCCGGTGACAATGCGAATGTTGAACCTCGTTGGGTCATTGATACGCCGACTGCCGGATTGCTGAAACGCGGTTCATTCGGAATGGATATTGACATGTTTCAGCAGGGCGGTTTGATGATTGCGCTTTCCGCTGGCGCGCTTGACCGATTGAATTTCGGAATTTCGTACGGCGGCACAGGAATTATCGGCTCCGATCAAGTGAATTGGCAGCGGCTTCCCGGTGTGATGATCAAATTCCGGCTGTTCGATGAGACTGTTGCCATGCCGGCGATTGCGCTCGGATTTGATTCGCAGGGAAAAGAAAGCTACATTGACAGTACAAATAGATTCACGATCAAGTCTCGCGGAATCTATGCAGTTGCGAGCAAAAATTATTCGCTCTTTGGAAACTTAAGTCTGCATGGCGGCGTAAACCTGAGTATGGAACGGGATGACGGCAACAAAAACCCGGATGTGTTCGTTGGCGCAGAAAAATCGTTTGGTTCTGATATTTCATTTCTGTGTGAATATGACTTTGGATTTAACGACACCGGTGCCCGGGCAGTAGGAAAAGGGAAAGGCTATTTAAATGCCGGAATCCGCTGGTCATGGGGAAACGGATTTACGCTTGGCTTCGATTTGAAGAATTTGGCAAAGAATCAGGATATTGTCACAATTGGAAATAGAACGTTGAAAGTTGAGTATGTGCGCACGTTGTAGCGCATACATTCGGGAATGAAAAAGAACAGTGAAGTGTTGTAGCAGTACGAGAAACAAGTTTTACCTCTTTGAAAGGAGGATAGGAAAATGAAAACATTATGGCGAAGCCTTTTGACAGCAGGAATATTCACTCTTGCTGCGGCAGTGAGCGGTTGCTACACTGAAATGGCGACCATGAGCGACAATGATAATGCACAGAACAATTCAGGTTATGATTACTCTGCGGATGGAACGACAGTGAGCGATACAACATCTCAGAGCGGGCAGACGGTCATCAACAATTATTTCGATGATGATGGCTATCGTGCGTGGCGCTATAATCTCGCATTTGATTTTTACTACCCATACAGTTACGGGTGGGTCGGCTGGCGCAGTTACTACGATCCATACGATCCGTGGTATTCAACATGGTATAATCCATGGTATCCCGTAAACTACTACAATCCATATTGGTATCAACCGTATAATCCTTATTATCCGTACTACGGTAATTATGGTTATTACGGTGGCTACTACGGATATCCATACTCTGCTTATACAGGGAATGGATCGGTTGGTAGAACGCGCACATTTGGCAGTACACGCGGCGGCGGAATGACCCGCGGCGTTTACGCCACGGCTCCGGCTGCAGGCGCGGCAAGTTCGAATGTCGGTACCTCTTCGGGAGATTATCGGCATCGTACAACAACAGTTTCAGGAACCACAACGACCGGTTCAACCTCAACACAAGCTCAAGCACCGCGAACGCGTCAGACGCCGTGGTGGGACCGGTTGGCACAAGATAATGCACGTTCAGGACGCGGATCAGTTTCAACGCCGGCTGCTCGTTCACGAAATAATGGAGATAACGGACAAGCTGCACGAAGCAGTCAGCCGCAGCAGCGGACACGTGCAACGCAAAGCGGCAGGCAGTCAAATCCGCCGGATCAAAATCGTGGGCCGCAAAGAACAGCACGAACACGCCAACCGCAATACCGTTACAGTCCACCGAGCAATTCACAACCACCGCAGCGCAGTGCGCCGCCGTCATATTCAGCACCACGTACACGAAGCGGTGGCGGTGAAAGCCGAGGCGGCGGCGGTGGAGAAAGCGCACCTGCGCCACGCGGACGAAGACGGTAAATGATCAGATAGACTCCACCTGTGAGGTGGAGTCTACCTCTTTCGCAAGTTTGAGCTTCAAGGCGTTAAACATTTTGCCGGTTTGTTCCGTCAAAGATTGAGAAGACGGAAAATGAATCATTAGTTGTGAAATGCTTTTATTCTGAGTACTCATGAAACCATCATTGATAGTTGGATCTCTTGTCGGAACGGCACTTTTGTTGAGCGGATGTTACACCGTGATCATGACGCCGTCAAGCGTGGAGTCCGCCAATGACAGCAATGAATATTTTTCCGGCGGCGCTTCTGCCGCGGAATTAAATTACGGCTCGAATTGCCTTTCCTGTCATTCTCAATCTGAATTAGACGACCGCTATGACGAGATGCAATCGCTCGGTGTTCACTCTGTGCATGGAATGATTGTGGATCCGTACGGCTGGCGAAATCCGTACACAAGCATTCCGTGGTGGTACAATGTGTATGCGCCGCCGCCACTTCCTGCTTCAGCCGCATCTCAGCCATCGAACGGAAACTCAAAAGCGCCGCGCCGCCGTGTTGGAGAAACACGCGGAGGAACAAGTGCATCGCCGGCACCGCAGGCGCCATCGGGCGGATCGTCATCCGCTCCTGCAACAGGCAATGCATCATCGGCGTCGCAGCAGCCTCAACAAACTGCGCAGCCAGCTCAGCCGCAGGAGCGTCAGCGTTCCGGCAGCGATTCTTCCGGTACAACCCGAAAAACCGGGTCAACACGCGGAAGCGGGAAATAACACACGCCGCTGGCGTGGTTTTCAACTTGGAAATCCGGGAATATATATGACAACGACTTCATTCAAATCGACAATTTTGATTCTGTGCTTCGGTACCATTTCACTCTTTTCACTTTCCTTCTCGCAAGTTCCTGAAGACGCCCTGCGGTTTTCTTCTACCGGCGGCGGCGTCGGATCGCGCGCAATGGGCATGGGCAATGCCTATATCGGTGTGGCTGATGATTACAGCGCCGTGTTCTGGAATCCTGCAGGTCTGGCGCAGATGCGCCGCCTCGAAATTACCGGCGGCATTATGAATAATGCCGTGAACAACGATGCACAGTTTCTTGGAATTCCGGCGTACAGTTCAACGGGAAAAAATTCGGCGACAAGCCTGAACGATCTCGGCTTCGTTTTTCCGTTTCCGACTGTCCGCGGCAGCCTTGTGTTCGCGTTTGGTTACAGCCGCGTGAAAGATTTCACGAGCGTCGTTGATTTCAACGGATTCAATACACGGTCGTCAATTATTTCATCGCTCTATGATCCGAATGCTCAGTACGACATTCCTTTTCAGGTTGCGTTGGAAGATAATTCCGGCAATACGATCATCCAGAAGAACGTCACCCAAAGCGGTGAAACGCGGGAGAGCGGCGGCCTCGGCAACTGGGCATTCTCTGGCGCAATCGACGTAGAAAAAGATTTGTCGTTCGGCATTACAATCAATTTATTGTCGGGGAGCTACAACTATGTTCGGAACTATGTTGAAGCCGACACGAGCAATTACTATTCCGATCCGCGTCCGACGGTGCCGACGGATTCTGCCTATCTGAAATTCAACACATTTTATTTTGATTCGGACGTCTCCAGCGACATAAGCGGCATTAATGCGATGTTCGGTATGATGTACAGGCTCGGTGATGTCGCTCGCTTCGGACTTACAATGAAAACTCCGACATCAATCACCGTGCGAGAATCGTATACTAATTCCGGACAGAGCGTCTTTGACGACGGCTACATTCCGCGCGACACGAACGGTAACGACCTGACACAATATTCCTACACAGTGACCGATAATAATTACGGCGTGCTTTCGCCATGGGTATTCGGCGTTGGCGCTTCGGTCATGCCGGTGAATGGATTGCTTCTTGCCGCTGATATTCAGTATGCCGATTGGAGCCAAATTCAGTGGCAGAATAATCCGGATTTGGAAAAAAACCAATTCAACACTGAAGAACACGTTCCGTGCGACTACCGATATTCATTTGGGCGCAGAGTTTCAAATCCCTGCAACGGGTATCAGCCTGCGCGCCGGATATTACAGAGACCCGTCAAAGTTTAACGGCGATCCGTCATCGTACGATCTTACAGCAATTACCGGCGGTGTCGGTATTCTTTTGCAAAATGATGTTCTGCTCGACGGAGCAATCGCGTTTGGTTCGACGAAGACATATCACAACAACTACGTTGATCCATATCTGCCGATCGGCGTTGATGCGTCGCGCACCGACGAGACAATTAAAACAACCAACATTAACTTCACTATTTCGTACCGCTTCTGAAGCGTTTAGCTGTTCGATTGCGGCAAAGTCATGCTTTCGGCACTTAAAGCAATCGAATAGCTTTAAACAGTTGCATTTTCCTTCGCGTCATCAATCCCTGAAAATTCGTTGAAGGGAATTTTCTGCGCACAAATATTCTGACCGAAAATTTATGTTCTATATGTTTTTCAATCCACTACATTCCTCTCACAACATACTATCCGAATGAAAAATTTGATACGACCTCTCCTTCTCACACTCGTTGTAGTTTTTGTGGCGCTTACAGCGCCATTTGCAATATCATCCGCACAAAGCGTTCCTCCGAAGCGTGAATTTCGCGGGGCATGGATTGCGACCGTTGCGAACCTTGATTGGCCCGCGCGCGGTGCGGCGCCATCGTACCAGCAAAGCCAGCTCATCACCATTCTTGATAATCTGAAAGCTATCGGCATTAACGCGGTTGTTTTTCAAATTCGGCCGGAATGCGATGCGCTGTATCAGTCATCAATCGAACCGTGGTCGTATTGGCTGACCGGAGCGCAGGGCAGCGCGCCGAGCCCGTTATGGGATCCGCTTCAATTTGCAATTACCGAAGCGCACAAGCGTGGAATGGAATTGCATGCGTGGTTCAATCCGTACCGCGCAGTGAAAACGGTAAAGAGCGGAGTTCCGAGTTACACTCTTGCTTCGAATCATGTTGCAGTGAAACATCCTGAGTGGCTTCTCAAATTCAGCAACGAATGGCTGCTCGATCCCGGGATTCCCGATGTGCGCGCGTACGACTTAAGCGTTATTCTTGACGTTGTGCGGCGCTACGATATTGATGGTGTGCACTGGGACGATTATTTTTATTCCTACAATGGCATAACAAATCAGGATTCTGCAAGCTGGAGATTGTACCGCGGGAGCTTTACAAATATCGGCGATTGGCGAAGAAATAATGTCAATGTTCTTATCAAAGCAGTTCATGACAGCATTCAAGCCGTGAAGCCGTGGGTGAAGTTCGGTATCAGTCCATTTGGTATTTGGAAGAGCGGAGTTCCGGCAGGAGTTTCCGGGCTGAGTGCGTACGATGATTTGTATTGTGATGCTGTGACGTGGCTTGCCCAAGGATGGGTTGATTACATTGGACCCGAATTGTATTGGCCCTTTGGCGGCGGACAAGATTATGGAAAACTTGCGCCGTGGTGGGCTTCGGTGAAAAACGGCAGACATTTGTATGTTGGGCAAGCACCGTACCGCATCACGGATAGTAATTGGGGATCGTCAGAGTTGCCGAATCAAATTCGGTTGGATCGTACGGGCATTGCGGAGGGAAGTATTTTCTTCAGGGCAGCGTACGGCGTTACCAACAATCCGAAAGGTTTTGCAGATTCGTTGAAGAATAATTTCTACAAATACCCAACGCTCATGCCTGCGATGACGTGGAAAGATTCCATTCCGCCGTTGCCGCCGGCAAATCTTGCGGGCACGGCAAATGTAAACGGAATTTTATTGCAGTGGCAGAATCCGGCGCTTGCCGCAGACGGAGATTCTGCGAGGCGATATGTGGTGTACAGCGCTGTGAATTCTCTGTTGGCAGTTAACGCGGCCGATCCGCGCAACATTCGCACAATCACAGCGACCGACACGACACAATTTCAGGATTCGTTTGCTTCCGCTTCTTCCGCACAATATGAAGCGATTGTAACTTCGTTGGATAAATTATGGAACGAAAGCAGCACGGCAAGCCGGGCGTATGTCGCACCAAGCGGCAAACCGTTTATTGCCATGAATAGACTCTCGATTGATCTCGGCGATGTTGCTATCGGTAATGCTTCTGTTGATTCGTTGATTGTGTACAATCATTCAGCAAATACTTTGACACTTGATTCAGCGTATGCCGGAGGCGCGCCATTTCACGCTTCAACTGATAATAAACCGGAAACGGTCAGTGACAGTGCCGCAGTTCTGGTTTATTTTTCTCCCGCCGCTGTCGGACAATTCACGGATACTGTGTTCCTTCCAAACAATTCAGCGTTGAGTTTGGTGAAAGTTTTTGTGAAAGGAAATTCACCGCCGCCAATGATGACTGCACGCGCAACCGGTATCGGTTTCGGGACAATTGATGTCGGACAGTCGGTTTCAAAAACAGTATCGCTGAGTAATTCTTCGGTCAACACATTGCGGGTGGATTCCATTGTTCACCAGAGCAAAGCTTTTTCGATGCCGCAGGCAATAACATTTCCTCTTTCGCTGACAAAAAGCGATACGCTTAGTTTTTCAGTGGCATTTTCTCCAGACACAGCAAAAGTTTTTCTGGATACATTGAAAATATACAGCACTGCACAGAACTCGCCATTCAAAGTTGTGCTTTTCGGTGTCGGGCAGGGCACAGCCGGAGTTGAACAAGGGAATGAAATGCAGCCATTGGTGTATCATCTTGATCAGAATTATCCGAATCCGTTCAACCCGGCGACACGTTTACGGTTTACGATTGCCGATTACGGATTTGTCACATTGAAAGTGTATAACGTTCTCGGCCAGGAAGTGGCAACATTGGTGAATGGACAAAGAGTTTCCGGAACGTATGAGGTTGAATGGAATGCTTCGGCGCTGCCGAGCGGCGTATACATTTACCGCTTGCAATCCGGCTCGTTTGTTGACGCGAAAAAAATGTTGTTGGAGAAATAACAATTATCAATGAGCAATAGCCAACGGCGAGTGACAACAGGTAATAAGAAATTGGAAATTGAAAATTGTAAATCGGCAATCGTCAATTGGACGTTGTTGTGTTTATTGTTCATTGTAAGTTCACTTCATGCTGAAGTTTTCCCGCCGAAGCGGGAATTCCGCGGCGTGTGGATCGCTACTGTTGATGATATAGATTGGCCGTTGCACAAAGGAGAACCGCCGGCAGTTCAACAACAAGAATTGATTTCCATTCTGGACAATTTGAAATCTACAGGCATTAACGCTGTCGTTTTTCAAGTCCGCCCCGAATGCGATGCATTGTATCGTTCTTCGATTGAGCCGTGGTCATATTGGTTAACCGGCGAACAGGGAAAAGCGCCATCGCCCATGTGGGATCCTTTGCAATTTGCCATTGAAGAAGCGCACAAGCGCGGAATGGAATTGCACGCGTGGTTCAATCCGTATCGCGCCGTGAAATCTTCATCGGGAAGAGGAAGCTACCAGCTTGCGCCAAACCATGTTGCCGTTCAGCATCCGGACTGGCTTCTCACGTTTGGCTCGATGAAGCTGTTGGATCCGGGATTACCCGCTGTGCGTGCGTATGTCACGAAAGTTATTCTTGATGTCGTTCGCCGGTATGATGTGGATGGAATCCACTTTGACGATTATTTTTATCCATATTCTCCGATCACGAACGAAGACAGCCTGACATTCCTTCATTACAATCGCGGCTTTACTAAGCTTGCCGATTGGCGAAGAGACAATGTGAATCTTCTTGTCAACATGATTCACGACAGCATCAGCGTTATAAAACCGTGGGTGAAGTTCGGCATCAGCCCCTTCGGCATTTGGAAAAATAAAATTGCGGATGGCGGCGCCGGCACAAATGGCTTTGAGGCATACGACAAATTGTACTGCGATGCATTGGAATGGCTGCGTGCCGGTACGATTGATTACGTCACGCCGCAGATTTACTGGAGCATCGGCAATCCGCCTGCGGCGTATGATCTATTGACACCGTGGTGGGCGCAACACACGTTCGGACGTGATTTGTATATCGGGCAGGCAGCGTATCGAAACGGAAACGGGCGTGGAGATCCGCATTGGTCGTCGGCATCGCAAATGCCAAACCAAATGAGACTGAATCGTGAAACTTCAAATGTGAGCGGAAGTATTTTTTTCAGCTCGAAATCTATTACAAGAAATTTGAATGGATTTCAAGATTCGTTGAAATATAATTTCTACAGCTATCCTGCGTTGCTTCCGACAATGCGTTGGAAAGATGCGGTTCCGCCGCTGCCTCCGCAAAACCTGAAAGCAACAAAAACTGGCGGAGAAGTAGATCTTCATTGGGAATCTCCGTTGTATGCCAATGACGGAGACGGCGCATATCGTTTTGCGATGTATCGCTCGTTTTCTCAAAGTGATCTGACAACTTCCGATGCAAAGGAATTGTTTTGCATAACATCCGACACCTTGACTTCGCTTGTTGACGAATTTCCTGCATCGCCCGGTACAGAATTGTGGTACGTTGCCACATCACTTGATAGATTATGGAATGAAAGCCTTCCGTCGAATGTTACGGCGGTTCGTTTTTACGATCCTAAGGAGCCAGAACGCGCGCCGCTTCAAAATCTTGCGGCAGTTACACCAGCGCTATCGGCGCTGTCGCCGGCATATATCGGCGTTACACTTGCGAAGCCTTCTCTTGTTGTGCTAAAACTTTACAATCAATTGGGGCAGAACGTTTCAACGATCTTTTCTTCAGAAATTTCTTCTGGGCGGCATGCGTTGCACTTTCCGCAGCTTCCTCTTCCTGATGGATTGTATTTCTATCACGTGCAAACCCCGCGCGGCACACACTTGGGGATTGTTCTCGTTCGTCATTGATTCAAGCAGAGAAATGGTGAAGATTTTTCATTGCGGGGATGTTGGTGCTTGCTCAATTTGATGCCGAGTGGCTCAGTTTGAAACTAAGGATTTGTAGTTTTTTAAAGATTTAATCGCTCTCTTACAATCGTATCAAGCTCTATTGATTTGGTGGGAGAGGAAAGAAGGGCAACATCTATTTTTCTTAATAATGCTGGATCGGCTTTAACATTCTCGCACGGTGAATAGGTGCGAAGTCTGGTTAGAACATATTCAGACTTACTAAATGATAGATTAACGTTTATATAAGATTCTTCTCTTAGTTCCGCGCATTCGGTTGAATCGGTGACGACAAGCGTATATAGATTCGTTGTATCTTTCTTGCCCTCTGCTTTTTTGCATAATAATTCCATGAACCGCTTACCCGTAGTAGCATAAACATAATAAACCCTTTTATCTTGGGTAATGCCAACGACTATATGCAGATGGGATTTAGAAGAAGAAACCTCGGGATTATTTAGCCAAAAAACATCGCCAACAGAAAGACTCATGCGATTTGCGAGTGAATTTCAACCAATTGTGTTTCTAATATTTCTTTTTCTTCTTTTGGGATTGGTTCAAACGGATCGGACATTTTATTTTTTCTAAAGATATTGTCTTCTGGATCGGCATCTTCCAAAAAATCTCTCATATCCATTAGAATGCTTTTTCTTCCATCTCTTGAATTTAATTCTTTTTCAAATTTCTTCCATTCGGGATAAGCATGACAAATGTCAGATAAAACCATGTCAGAATATTTCCCGAAATTATTGAAAGAAAAGTCTATGGCCTCTATATCGGATTGCGATAATTTTTCTTGATACTGCGGTTCTCCGGTGAGCTGAACGGTGTAATCACCAATTTTTTTTATTCTTTCGTCGTTTGTGCCATTCTTAAAAATGTCATATAAATATGATGCTACCGCGCCCCTTTTCATTGCAAAATATTTATCGCTTGTCGAAGGGCGCAAATATTTTCTGAAGTGGTATCTATCTGCAAAAAATATCAACTTCAATAAGTACATGAAATTCGCTTCTTTGTCCTCTAATCTGTTTAAGATGTTTTGGGCAATCGCAAGCGATTTTTCTACATCCAGTGGAAATGAAATTTCCTTTTTAATTTCCATTAACATATTATAAATTTAGTACTATAATATTTGAATAGCAAATTAAAAAATTGAATATTGGCACAAACTATGCCGCTATTCGGCTCTCAACGCTCCATTCCAAGAAATCTTCCCATGAAACAAGGTGTTTGCTAATACCCGCTTCCATTGCGGGGGTAACACGAATTGTTTCATGGATACGCATAAAGTTGTAATGAAAAAAGTGTAATGCTAACGCGGCTTCTAAATGTTTGAGACTCTTTGAAAAATTTTAATTTTTTATTGTAGAATTGCAAAACGGATGAGTAAGTTGAGCGTTCTCTTCATTCCCCAAGCCCCCATCTTCTTCACGGATAATGTGATCAACCTGCATGGCATTTTCATGTAACCTTGCACCACAAATTTTACATCTTATACGTGTTTCTAATGCTTCTCTAATAAAAGCCGAAGATTTACGTTCTCTTTTAATAACTGCACTTGTGACCTCGTTGTGGAAATCGCTTGAGTGAATTTCCATTTTGAGATAACTAAACTTTGTAGTTCTAATTACTTCTTTTATCGCGGCATCAATACTATTTCCTCTTGATAGAGATTTTATACATTCTGTATAGAAATCTTTTATTTCATAATAACTATCAATTGATTGTCTTAGCTTTCTTCCTATATCTTGAATCATATCATTATACTTCAAGAGAAGTTCTTCAAAATTCGCTCGAATTTTAGTAAACTCCTTGAACGAATTATTTTTTTGCATCTCCAGAACCCAAACAATGACTGCTCTAAAAGATGTTGCCTTGTGCTGTCCCTTTGTATTGTAAAAATAAACTATGGAATCTAATCCAAGCGAGGAAGGATGAACGCTATTAATACGCCATGCAATTTTTCTAACTTCTCGTAAATATTGTATGGTCTGATTTCCATTATCATCATCTAATAATTTTTTATTAAAATCGGATGGTACATTATTAACAATGTTTATGAAATCAAAAATAAGAGGGAGTGACACAGATATTCTTCCCGCGATTGGTAAATGTAGATTTTTAACCGGCGATTTTAATGGAGGAGTAAATAATATTTTGTTAATCTCGCTGGCAAGCCGTTGAATTTCACTTTGATTTTCTGCGGAAAAATCAACCCAAAATTTATGTCCCTTTCCTGCCTTCCAAATTGCTCTCGCCGCTATGCAATTAGCCTTTTTTCTGGATTCCAAAAGTTTAATTTCTGTTTTATTAAGTGGTACGCCTTGCTGATTAATCTTAAAAAATGAACTTTCTGCCTTTTCAGCATTACCCTCTACCCATTGAACGCGTAGTTTATAGGCTCCCATATTTTTAGCTCTTTGCAAATATGCCGGATTAGGCGCTGTTTCATTTGGGGAGTTTTTAATATCTTGGAATGATCCAATTCGATGATTTACCATTTTCCGTGCTTTATCAGCAATAGACATTTCATCTGAAGAAATATCATGGTCATAAAATTTTTGAGAAATATCTTTATCCCCATAATCATTAAAAATCCAAGCAACTAAGACACCAAGTCTATGGGCACCATCAATAACAAAATAATTTCCAGACGCACTTCTCCATAATATGATGGCAGGAATTAAATCTCCATTAAGAAAACTTTCTAAAAAATCACAAATTTGCTTAGCATCCCATTCGCTTGTTTCTCGTTGAAAATCGGGTTTTCTAATAAATGGATAAACATATCCACTTGTTAAATCGGAAATCGAAATTGTATCTCCAACAACACCCGGACTATTATTTCCTATTGCATCAAAATCTTCTCGTGGTACTAAAGCATCAAGATTAACTTTCGACATGCGAGCACCTCTTTCAAATGTTTATCGAGTATGGGGTGCAGTAATATCACATTTCCCATTTTCAATTGCAACCTCATTAACCGTGCCCGTTTTCACTTTTTATCGTTCTTTTTCACTTAGAAAAATTGAAATTGAGCCACTTAAGAGTAAATTGAGCCAGCACCGGAATGTTCGTTGACTCTCCATCGCCATTTTCGTATTTTTCTTCCGTAAAAATAATTTTGAAAATGAAACAGAAATGATCGCAAAGCTTGCTTTAGAGAATGGAATAGTCTTTACCGGAGAGAATTTCGGCGCCGAAGGAGAAATTGCCGGCGAAGTTGTGTTCAACACGAGCATGACCGGCTATCAGGAAATTCTCACCGACCCGTCGTACGCCGGACAGATTGTCACGATGACGTATCCGATGATTGGCAATTACGGTGTTAATCTTGAAGATATTGAATCCGGTAAGCCGCAGGTTTCAGGATTTCTCGTGCGCGAGTATTTTGATTTCTTCAGCAATTGGCGTGCGAACGAAAGTCTTGCCGCATGGTTGAAACGCAATAATGTCATCGCTCTTCAGGGCATTGATACGCGCATGTTGACGAAAATGATTCGCACACAGGGCGCATTGCGCGGAGTCCTTTCGACAACGGATTTAGACGATACAAGCCTCGTTGCAAAAGCGCAGGCGTCGCCAGGAATGACGGGGCAGGATTTAGCAAAACATGTCACGTGTGAGAAGCCGTACCGCTGGAATGATGTTGATCGTACGACGTATGCGCTGGCGACTCAAAAAGTTGATGCGAAGCGAAATGGGCGGCGTTTCAATGTTGTGGTATTTGATTATGGTGTGAAGAGAAATATTTTACGCCGGCTTGTCAGCTATGGATGTGACCTTACTGTTGTGCCGGCGTCATATTCTGCCGAACAAGTTCTTGCAATGAATCCTGATGGAATTTTTCTTTCGAATGGTCCCGGTGATCCGGATGCGGTGAAATATGCAATTCAGAATCTAAAAAAACTAGTCGGCGTGAAGCCGATTTTTGGTATTTGCCTTGGTCATCAATTGTTAGCGTTAGCGCTTGGCGGGAAGACGTACAAATTGAAATTCGGGCATCGCGGAGCCAACCATCCGGTGAAAAATTTGAAGACGAATGAGATTGAAATTACATCGCAGAATCACGGTTTTGCCGTCGAGTGGAAAACGATGGACGCCGAAAAAGTGGAGTTGACGCACATCAATCTTAACGATCACACAGTTGAAGGTTTTCAGCATAAAACACTTCCGCTGTTCTGCGTTCAATATCATCCCGAAGCTTCCCCCGGTCCCCACGACAGCGATTATCTTTTTGCGAAGTTTATTGCAATGATGGAATCTTCGCGCGTAAAAGAATCGCCCACAGTTGCGAGCGCATAGCCTTTACTGTTTCTCTTCTCCAAAAATCTTCAGCCATTCCTTTACCTGCGCTTTTGAAAGACTCACCTGTTCCTTTTCTTCGCCGTGATCCGGCTCTTCAAATAACATCTGCTTAAAATATTTTGATGTGTGCGTTGTGCATGAACAAACGCGTGCAAAATTCAGAATTTCGTGATCGGAAGAAACAATGACGAGCGATGTGCGGCTTTTCGATTTTTCAATCATCTCCCGAATTTTCTCGTCGGCAGAAACAGGGAAAGCATGCACGACATGAATCGGCGTATTGCTTGCCGGAAAGTTTCCAGCATGCGGTTTAGCACCGTCGAATACGATCGTGCAGCGGAGTTTTCTTTTCATCGTAAGCCGTGCAATCATGTCAATAAGTTGCTCTCTTGCTGCGACTGCATCATGTGAGAGAAGTTTTTTCAGCGGTAGAATTTCGTGAAGAAGATTGTAGCCGTCAATGATATAATGGGGAAGCATGCTATAATTCCAACCTCATTGTCTGCACGCGGTCGCGGTAGAATCCGATAGAGCGAAGAATTTCTGCTGCAGGATTTTCCGTCGGGCGGAGATCATTCCAATGCTCAATAGTGATAGCGGCATGTTCGTGTGAACGCGCAGAGCGGAGATATTCGACAAACTGTGTCAAACAAAGCCGCAATAATTGAATATCAGTTTCGGCAATGGTTGACACGCGCGCTCCATAATTTTCAATCCACACAATCGGCATGCCTTTGTGCACCACAAGATAATTTGACGGAACTCGCATCATGCGCAGAGCATTGGACGATGCTCCGTTGAGTTCGATTCCCGAACCGTACGGATTTGCCGGGTCGCATGCGTTGAGTACGACAGGAGTTTGCTCGGAAGCTGCGCTTCGAATATTGCGCAGAGTTTCAACCGCTGCCGGCAGCGCAAACTGCATTCCCGACAATCCTTCGATAAAATAGCCACGGCGTATTTCTCCGCGCAATTCCATCTTTTGGAATTCCATAGCGAGCAATGGCCATGGCCCAAGATTTTCTTCGCGCTTAACAATTTCGCGCGCCACAATGCCGTACCGCTGAAGCAACTGCTCTGCACGGCGCGATATTTTTTCTCCCGGCGAAAGTTTCGATCCGAAGGCATTCCGTGAATGTGTCAGCGACCAGCGTCCGTTCCATCCCGGCATGGTTTTCAGCGCTGCGCGGACGGATTTCATCGCTTTGAATTTCAGCGGATTGTGCCGCGGGTTTGTCAAAACAATTCGTTCATCAGGGAAAGTATTTTCCTCGGTTGTTCTAAACCGTTTAACATGCATGATTTCATCAAAGACATCGTTCGTGATCAATCCATTCCAGAATAACTCGGCAATTGCTTTGTTCAGAGCCGCAAGAGAAATGTTCATTCCGTCTCTCAAATCCGACAAGAACGATGCGCCGTTTTCTTTCAAATAAGTGTGAACGTTTTGCGATGAAGATGAAAGTGATTCCACGGTTTCGGCATTTCCTTCAGGTAAAAAAGCTGCGCCTTCTCCGCGAAGAACCCATTGAATTTTTCCGGAATTTGTGCCGACGCAGTGCGCTTCACCGCGAGAAGTAAGTGCGCGAATTTCTGCCGCGTCGTAACGTTTGATGCGCTGTCGGAGAATTTCCGGTTCCCATAATTCAGCGGAAAGCGGAAGTGCTTGAAGCTGCTCGATAATTTCGATCGCTGCAGAGCCGCCGATTTCCTGCGCTGAAGAACTACGATGCTGCCATTGAAGAAGGAAATTCGTAAAGTCCGCCATTGTTGCCGGCTTGATTTCTCTGCGCAGCAAAGAAATGGAAGCGCGATGAATGCGATCTAAATTCGGACGGTAACACCACTCGTCGTGAACTGCGCCGCCGGAAAATTTTCCGTGCTGAAGCGGCTCTTTGTCCGATAGCAAGGAAAGAATTTTGCGGCATTCGTCTTCATCAATGCCATAACGATGCGCGATAAATTCTGCTGTCAGCGGTCCATGCGAGCGAAGCATGCGAAGGATGATGAATTGCAGCGCGTCGTTACGGGGAATTTCGGCTGCCGCGATTTCATCAGGAAGATTCTTAAAAGACTCTGCTGAAATATGCGCGAGCGATCGGTAATATGGAATCTCTTCTGATGCGATCAGGTATTCAATCCCGCTTACCGTAATTGAACACGCAGAATGTTGGGCAAGAAGCTGCACTGCGTGCGTTAACGTTTTTCCTGCTGAACGTTCGGCAATTTCTTCGCGCGACAATTCCCCGATGCGGATTAACATTTCGAGAAGTTCTTCCGGAGTTCTTGCCGCACGTGTCGGTGCAATATATTGCAGTTGATCAATAACTTTGCTGACGGCATCGCTTCTCAGGATCGGTTTCACTGTCGTGAAATCAACGATGTCGGAGAGAAGCTCCCTGTTCAGTGCTTGCTGTGTTTCTTGCGCGCCGCTTTTCGGCTTGTCCCATTCGTACATGTACACAGCGGCAAAATCAAACAACACTCCGGCAGCAAAAGGTGACGGTGTTTCAGTTTGTACCTCATGGATCTGAATTTCTCCTTTTTCTATTTTTTGAACGATCTCTTTGAAATGTTCGAAGTCGAGAGCATCGTTCAACGCTTCGCGCACGGTTTCAATCACGATGGGGAAATCATCATACTGCCGGGCAATTTGTAATAAATCTCCCGCGCGAAGGCGCTGCAGAAAGAGTGGAGTTCGTTTTCCGGGAAATAATTTCGGCAGAAGCATTGCACGTTCTGCGTTTTGTCTGAACAAGCCGCCGAAAAGCGGCGACATCATTAATTCTTCGAGTACAATTTCCTGCGCCGTGTCCGAAGTTAATTCCGAAAAAAGATCGAGTGGGAGGCGTTCAGCATCCGAGCAGCGGAGAAGAATGCCGTCGTCATTGTACAGCATTTGTACTTCTACGCCAGAGGTGTATCCACCCCCGGCGGAAATGTTTATCCGCTTTTTCAGTTGATGCAGCAATGCGAGGCCGAGCAAACCGTTAACACTGCGCCCAAAACAGGAATGCACTACAATGCGCGGGTCGCCGATCTCATCGCGGAATCCTTCGACGATAAGTTTTGTGTGCGAAGGAATCGCACCGGAGGATTCCAATTGTGCCCGCAAATACTCGTGAAGATTCCATGCCGAAGATGAATCAACAGGATAGTGTTCTTTCAGCCGTGGAAGAAAATCGCTCTGCTGCTTCAACGATTTTTCTGCGTTTGAAAGAAACTCTCCGATCTTCAATCCTAATTCAAATGTTCTGCCAATTCCTTCGCCGCGCCAGAACGGCATTCGAGCCGGCTGGCCCGGCGCCGGCGCAACGATGACTTTATTGGTATCAATGTCGAGCATTTTCCAGACATTGGAGCCGAGAATGAATGTGTCGCCCGCACGGCTTTCGTAAATAAATTCTTCATCCACTTCGCCGATTTTCGTTTTTTTATCGTCGAGATAAACGCCGAAATAGCCGCGGTCGGAAATCGTACCACTGTTAGTGATTGCCAGACGAGAGGAGCTGGGGAGCGCCGATAACGTGTTTCTCACCTTGTCCCACGAAATGCGCGCACGCAATTCCCGGAATGCTGCATTCGTGTATCTGCCCGCAAGCATCTGAATAACGTTTGTCAGTAAATTTCGTGTGAGCGTATGATAACAATACGACTGCCGGAGAAGATCGAATAATTCATCAACATTCCATTCTTCCACGCTTACCATAGCAACGATTTGCTGTGCAACGACATCGAGGCAATTCATCGGCACATGCGTATGTTCGATGGCATGCGCGTTCATTTCTTTTGCGACGACTGCTGATTCCAATAAATCTTCGCGATGCGTCGGATAAATTCGTCCTTTGCTTTGCGCGCTGATGAGATGTCCTGAACGTCCGACGCGCTGAAGCCCGCGTGCAATTCCTTTCGGTGATTGAATTTGCACGA